>CAZHKX010000098.1:0-6342 GCA_964532805.1 uncultured Clostridia bacterium | reverse complement strand
CGCAGATGGCAGATAGGCTAGTAATCGCCACGGCGAACAAGGGCAAGCTTGCGGAGGTGATAAGGATCATCGGGGCAGGCTATGACCTTCTTACGATCGACGGCTTCGAAGGCATCGAGATGCCTGAGGAGGACGGCGAGACCTTCATCGACAACGCCGCGATAAAGGCTATAGCGGTCGCAAGGCAGACAGGCCTTCCCGCGCTTGCCGACGACAGCGGGCTTCAAGTCGACGCATTAGGCGGCAGGCCTGGAGTCTACTCGGCGAGGTTCGGCGCACCCGAGGCGAAGGATGACATCGACAGGTACAGGCTCCTTCTCAGCTTGATGGCTGATGTCCCGGAGGGGTTAAGGTCGGCTAGGTTCGTAAGCGCAGTCGCGCTCGCCACTCCAGTCGGTCTTGTCTGCGCTGCGGAGGGCAAGTGCGAGGGCAAGGTGATATTCGAGCCCAGGGGGGATAGGGGCTTCGGATACGACCCCGTGTTCGTCCCACTGGGGATGGACAGGACCTATGCCGAGCTTGATGCAGCAGAGAAGGATGCGATAAGCCACAGGCGCAGGGCCCTAGAGGCGCTATTGCCTTCGCTAAGATCATTCTTCGGACGCTGAAGCAGGCTTTATGCCGCAAGGACCGTATGATATAATAGAAAATTGCGGGGCGTAGCTCAGTTTGGTAGAGCGCATGGTTTGGGACCATGAAGTCGCAGGTTCAAATCCTGTCGCCCCGACCAGTTATTAAGGGCCGCAAGGCCCTTCTTCTATTTCTTAGACAGGTGCCTTTCCAGAACGGCCAGTCCGAAGAAAGCCGCGTTGAACATCACAATGGTCGCGCCAGCCGGTAGGTTGAGCATGTAGGACACCGTTATGCCGAGCACTACGGAGCAAACGGAGAGCGCCACGGAGACATACATCGCTGCTTTGAAGCCCCTTACGAGCATGAGCGATGTTACCGCCGGCAGGATGAGAAGCGCCGAGACCAGCATTATCCCCACCATCTTCACAGACAGCACGACTACAGCGCCCGTCATCATGACAAGGACCTTGTTCACAAGGCCCGTCGCGATACCCGTAGTACTCGCGTACTCCTCGTCGAAGGTAGCTGAGAAGAGGTCGTAATAGAAGAAGTAGATCACTGCGAAGACGGCCACGGACATGGCGACGGAGACAATCAGCTCGCTGTTGCTTATGGTGAGTATGTTGCCGAAGAGGTAGCTCATCAGGTCTACGTTGAAGCCGCCCGACACGCTGGCGAGTATAACTCCCGCTGAAATGCCGACTGCCGACACTATGCCGATTGCAGCATCGCCGAACAGCTTAGTCCTTTCGGTTATCGCCAGTATGCCGAGCGAGCCCAGCATGACAATAGGTATCGCGGCATAGAACGGATACACCCCCAGCAGCAGGCCCAGGGCGATCGCCCCGAAGCTTACGTGCGAGAGCCCGTCTCCTATCATTGACATCTTCCTGAGGACCAGGAAGAGGCCAAGCAGGGCGCAGAGCGCCGCTATGAACGAACCTGCAAGAAGGGCCCTCTGCATGAAAGCCATACTCAAAGCCAAACCCATGCTATCACCTGTGCCTGTGGCAAATAATATGCTGGTAAAAGCCGCCGAAGTACTCGTTCATCCTGTCCGATGAGCAGAACTGCTCGAAGCTTCCGTAGAACACCAGCTCCGTATCGAGGTATAGAAGCTTCTTCGCGTGCTCTCCGATATTGCCGGTATCGTGCGTGATCATGATAATCGTAATCCCGTCGGACTGGTTCATCTCCTGTATGAGAGAGTAGAAGGATGCCCTGCTCTGAGGGTCGAGGGCCGTGCTCGGCTCGTCAAGCACGAGAAGCCGCGGCTTGGATACCAGGGCTCTTGCAAGGAAGACCTTCTGCTGTTGGCCACCGGAGAGCTCGGATAGCGTCTTGCTTGCAAGGTTGGAGATTCCGAGCCTCTCTGAGATCTCATCTACATTTGCCATATCCTTCCTGGTTATTGACTTCGGAAGCCCCTTCATAGAAAGCAGGCCCAAGGAGATGACCTCACGGACAGAGGCGGGGAACAGGGGGTTGAAGGTGTTGGTCCTCTGTGGCAGGTAGCCAATGAGCCCCCATTGCCTGAACCTGTTATAGGGAGTGCCGAAAAGCTCGATGCTTCCTGAGCTGGGAGGCACAAGGCCGAGTATCACCTTGACCAGTGTTGACTTGCCTGCCCCGTTTGGGCCGGCAAGCCCGATGTAGTCGCCTTCGTCGACGTCGAAGGTGATGCCCTTGATCACCTCGCCCTGGCCATAGCCTGCAGCGAGGTCCCTGACGTCAATGATCTTCGTCAACTTACCCTCCATAGCCCAACCCCGTCTTAAGGCTCTCAAGGGTGCGCTCCATTATATCAATGAAGCTTACGCCCGCTTCGAAGTCCTCCTTGGAGATGTTGTGCCCTGCGTGGAGCATAAGCATCGAAGCGCCTGTCTCCTCGGCGATCACCTTCGCCGCCCTTGGCTCGATGAGCTCCTCATAGAAGATGTATCCGGTATTGGCGAGCTTGAGCGCTTCGGCAATATCCGACATCTGCCTTGGGCTGGGTTCCGTATCTGGGGAGAAGCCCTGAACGGCAGTGTATGTTAACCCGTATCGGTTCGACATGTAGCCGAAGGCGTAATGGCCGCCATGTATGATAGTCCTTGTTGAAGCCCCGTTGACAACCTCGAAGTACCTTTGGTCCAGCTCCTCAAGCCTTAGGCAATAGGCCTCGGCGTTGTCACCGTAATAGGCCGCGTTGTCGGGGTCGATCTCGGCCAAAGATGCCGCTATCCTTCTTACCATGTATTGGGCGTTGGTGAAATCCAGCCAGATATGAGGATCGTTGGCGTGCTCGTCCTCAAGCCCGGGGCCCTCCTTGGAGAGATCCTCATCCTCATGTGATGAATCAAGCAGCACCGGGACGCCGTAACCTGCCTCAAGTGTCGATGTCTTGGAGTCGGGACCCAGTGAGGAGATGAGATCGGTTGCCCATGGCTCCATGTCGGCTGAAATATAGATGAACAGTGAGGAGTCCGCAAGCGTCGCTATGTCGCTCGGCTTGGGCTCATACGAGTGCGCTTCCAGCCCTGGCGTCAGCAGCATGGTGACCTCGGCCTTATCCCCCGCGACAGCCCTTGCGAAGTCATAGACGGGGAAGATGGTAGTGACGACCTTCAAGCCTTCGGGCTTATCCTTTCCTTCCCTGTTCAAAATCATGTAGACTAACACAGCTGCCACAATGACGAGTACGAATGCGACTAGAAGCCTACCTCTTGTTCTCATACTTTCCGCCCTTCTCCCTGAAACCGTGCCCTACGTGGGAACCGTCGCAGAACGGCATATTTGCGCTCTTGCCGCATCTGCACAGAGTCACCCTGTTGCGGGTCTCGTAGGCCGTACCGTCGGCGGATTCAATCGGAATGCCGCACTTCACCCAGAGCGGCCCGGAGCAGTCCGCCGCAGGGTCCTCGATTATCGATATCTCCCTTTCGAGCTCGGGCTCTATCGGTTCGAACGTATCCCTGTCGTAGACCACGAGCCTTCCGGATGGGCAATCCGCCGTCTGCTGGATGGCTATGGCCCTTGCCCTGGGGTCATTCGACTTCATGGCAAGCTTCCACGTCCCGCCGTAGCTGTCGCAGAACCTGGCCCCTGCGCAAAGCTTCTGCTTGTCGGTAAGTATGAGGTTCGGCCCTTCGAAGAGCTCCACGTCCTCTATGTAAGGATCGTGTCCAGCGGTCTCTTCGCCGGTGAAGCCCGCCTCCGAATGCGAGCCGTCGCAAAACGGCGCTCGCGAGGTCCTCCCGCACCTACATAGGCTGTAAGTCTCAGGGGTGGGGATGGCGTCGCCATCCTGCCACTTAAGCGCCTGGCCCGCCTCATTGCTGATGATCGTCTGGCGCCTGAGCTTCACTCCGCCGTAGACTAAATAGGGCCCGCCTTTGACTATCTTGATTTTTACGGCCTTCTTGCCGGTGCTGTCCTCTCCCATGCCAAACCCCCCGCAAATCAAAGGTCCTAATAATCAAGTTTAACACAATCTGCAAGCTGCCGCCCTCATGAAGGCCAGAAGCCGTCAAGCCATCTGAGCGCCGCGGAGAGGTCCAGCTCCCCTGCGGACCTCTCCAACAGCGAAAGGGCTTCGATGTCGTCCAGCCCGACCGAGCTGCCCTCAGGGAAGCTGCTGTTTATCCGCATGTACCTCTCCCCCAAAGCCGTCCTGCACTGATACTCCGCGATTCCCGCCTGGGCATCCATGAGAAGCGGGAGGATGTAGGGAGACCATTCTATCAACCCCCAGCCGGAGGAATCCTTATCGATGTATCGGGCATTGCGTATGGTCCCTATGGAAAGAAGCGAGATGCCCTCATCATCGCGTCCCTCCCGATGCAGCAGGTTCCTCGCAAGGGAATATGCGCACATCGACGGGTCGTTGACGGCGACGCCTCCATCAATGTATCCGTCAGCGGAGGGGAAGTATGTGGGCGCTGCGCTCGTATAAAGCGCCACCTTCCAACAGAGCGCGTCAGGATCGCCTGTCTTATCATCAAGGTTATGGAAAAATTTCGGGCCCCAGCTTCTGTCGGTGGCAAGTGTGCCCTTCCTGTCTAGCGAGAAGGCAACCGCCATTGCGCCTCTCCTTAGCCCTGACATCCTCATGCTTCCGAACCTCGCCTTCAGAAGCTGCGTCAACCCCTCATTGCTGTAGCGCGGCCCTGCCAAGGCGCTGCCTCTTAGCCTCCCGGCGAAGTTCTGCCTTGGGAAGATCTCGTGCGCATGCGCCTGGAAGAGGTCTATAAGCTCGTCGACTCCGACGCCGGCAGCAAGGGCGAGGGCGATGATGCCTCCGACCGAAGTTCCGGCGAAAAGGTCTGAGGAGGAGACAAGCCCTGGCCTAATGGAATCAAGCCTCTTGAGCACAAGAAGGGAGAACAGGCCCCTTATGCCTCCGCCGTCGAAAGAGATGATCCTCAATTTGCCACCTCCATGGGTGTTTCTGTAGCTTTTTCTATGGCCTTGCAGGTTTCTCCTACCGGAGGGAACATAAATGCGCGGACAACCGTATGAAAAGGAGAACATCAAACATTTTGCCGAGCCTAATCCGTCAGGGAAAAAGTAAGTTACAATGTAATAGAGGTGATACTGATGTACAGTAGGCGCGCAGCACTCGCATTGGCCCTGCTGGTGATGGCCTTCATTATGGGAGGCTGCTATCAGGAGCTTGCTGTGAGGGAGTTCTCGAAGGCCGGGCAGCAGAACCTCGAAGGCTGGCACCTCTTCCCGTTCTCAGACATAAGCTTCACAGAGAAGGGCATGGCCTTAGGCAAGGCCACCTTCAGCCTGCCTCTAGAGCTCGACGGGGACTTCGAAGTCCGAATCGACCTTAAGGCGGAGTTTGACGGTCAGCAGCTGCCGGAGCTGGGCATATGCCTGTCCAGCGAGAAGATATACATGTCGCCTCTTGGCTCAAACGCCATCATAAGGACCGAGCTCTCTGAAGGCACAGGAAGGTATGATGCATACAGCGTCAACTACGTCGTAAAGCAGCAGACCTTCGCATCGGGAGACGGGCTTCTGCCGGGGTTGAAGGCCTCAGGGAGCAATTTGATTGCGATATGGCGGAAGGAAGGGGAGTTCGGCTGGACAGTCAACGGAAAGAAGACTGGCCCGTTCAAACTGCCTGCTGAGCTTTCCGGCAGGGCATATGTCCACTTTAACATCAATGCGGGCTCTGCTTCCAAGCAGGGCATCACCATAACGAAAGTGCGCGCCTTAGGACCCAAGGACAGCGCAAGGGCCTGGTAACCGTGTTCGATATTGTAGCCGCGATCTTCCTGACCGCAGGGTCGCTGCTTGCAGCAGACCTGATTCTCATCGCATCAAGGTCGGCGAGTACTATTAAGCCCGACTGGAAGACCGCAGTGATTGCTGGAGCCTCCGCGATGATAGGTTCGGAACTGCTGTCGATAGTGACATGGCAGTTTGCGGCATGGACTGCGCCGTCATTGGGGGACGCCGCCGCAGGCTGGCTTAACTCACTTGCAGCGCCGCTTATCGCATCCCTTCTGGCTGCTGCCATCATTAGAAAGAGGTTCGGGATGAAATGGGGAAGGGCATATCTGGCATCAGCTGCGGGCGCGGTGCCAGCATTCCTCATATATTCGCTTCTGCTGGGCGTTTTTACAGGCTATCTATCATAAAAGAAGGTGAGGTAGTTGAAGATGAAGATCAGGCTCATATTAATCTGCGCCGCCGTCCTCGCACTGGCATTCGCGGGAGGATGCTTCCCCGGCAGGGTGGCAAGCATCGACTTCACTGAGGAAGGTTACGAGG
>CAZHKX010000097.1:0-6343 GCA_964532805.1 uncultured Clostridia bacterium | reverse complement strand
GGAAAAGCGAGAGCTTCCGCCGGCCTTTTGGCCAATCTGATTACTTTCCTGATAAAGATCGGTTGTTACATCTTTCTTCCCGCGATTACCAGCCCAAGTCCGGATATTAGCGGAGGAAGTGACATGGTAACAAAACGTATGACCTCCACATAGAGCCTGAACCTGATTGTCAGAAACAGCGCCACTGCGATAAGGACCGAACCTAATACCCAAGGCTTCTTCCAGAAGGCCGCTATAGCAGCGAATATGAGGATAGAGGGAAGGGAGTGGATCACGAATCCGAGGATCTGCTCCCATATCGGGCCTTCTCCGAAGACGTCCAGTGAGAAAAGCATCAGGAAGAGGCCGTATGCCATCGCAAGCAGCTTCATAGCCAAGATGAAAGCATCCTTGGCGCTTCTGCCCATCGCGCTCACCTCCGGCTAGTAGTTCGACAGGCGGATCCTTTTCCCTTTAAAAGTTCAATGCTTGCCTGCTTACGCATAGATCGTATCCTCTGTCTCCTGTGCAGTAAGCGTGATGCTTAGGTTGCCGTTTCTGGCCCGAAGCTCGTCGATCATCCGCTTGCTGTCGGCATCTCCTCTGAGGTTCACTGTGAAGGCCAGCTCGAAGAGGGTGCCGAAGTCAGTGGACTTGATCTTCCTCAAGCGCCATGACTTCGCATACCTTTTAAGGATGTCATCGAACAACCCCTGATAGTTCATATTCTCCGGGACTGCTATCTTAAGCTGCATGATGCTTGACTTGGGACCCACCATGCCGACGAAGTGCATCAGGGCCATCGCTGCGCACATTATGGCCGCAAAAAGCGCAGCGTATCCGAGATATCCTATCCCGCAGGCCAATCCGACGCCGAGGGAGAAGAGGACGAAGGCGATGTCCCGGGGCTCTCCCGCGGCGCTTCTGAAGCGTATCAGGCTGAAGGCTCCAGCCAGGCTGAAAGCCCTTGCGACGTTGTTTCCGATCAGGAACACTATTGCTGCGACTATTGCCGGCATCATGATGAGCGTCATGGAAAAGCCCTTCGAGAACCCCTCTGCCCTTCTTATGAACATGTAGGCTAAGCTGATTGCAAAGCCTAGCGCCAGCGCCGTTCCCAGGACCGCGAATGTGTTGATTATAGTAAACGGTTCGTTTCCGGTAGATGTGAGGATGCTTTCGATCATAATGACACGCTCCTTCTGAGGTCCTTGACGTAGATGTTCCCTTGGGACCGGGGCAGGCCCTGTGAATCTGAGCCACGGGGCAGGGAAGCTGAGGCGCGGGACAGGTGCGATAGGGCCATCTCGTGCTCCGTACCGTATTTCGAGAACCCTTGTCTGAAGAAACCTGCTTCAGAGAGCATGCCGGCAAGCCACAGCGGCACCGAGGAGGAGAACTTCACCTCCATAATCGCCTGGTCCGCACGGATGATGCGCTCCCCGTAGGAGGGCCTTCTTAGGGAGACCTCTCCCCTTCTTGCCACTATCTCCCTGTCGAAGGTTACCCTCAACCCCATGTCCCTCGCCCCTGAGAAGGCCAGCCTCGTGTAGCCGATGTATGCTGACGGCCTTACCTCATGCCTACTTAGGAAATAGGCGATCTCGTCAGCCACTTGGTTGTCGATATATCTATCAAGCTGAGGCTTCAGCCCGGTGTCCACGAAATCCTCAGCCTGCCTCAGCGTCATCGTCGCTCGCCTCTTGCCAATCACCCCGTCGAACTTCTTCTTCATCTCAAGGAATACTGGATCTCCGTCCTGCTTCGGGCCGCCATAAGCGCGCATCCTCAGTTTCTCCTTGTAAAGCGGATGGCTCAGGGAATGTCTTATGAGCTCCCTGTCCGAGGTATCGAAGTAGACGCTTAAGATGCGATAGCCCTCCCCGCCTGGGCAATGCCCGTCAAGGTCCATTCTTAGCGCAAGCTCACTGGCGAAAGCCTCGGCTTCTTTCCTTCCGATGAGGTACTTGATCTCATAGCGCTTGAAAGTGGAGATGTCCAACTGCCATACCTCCGAAGCCAGATGGGGGGCTCAAGGCGCATGGCCTCCCGCGGCTGATTAAAGGATAGTGCGGCAATGTTACAGCCTCTTGTATGGCATGTGAACAAGATGTTACAGAGTGTGAATTTGAAAGCCGGCGCAGAAATGTGTGTGCCGGCTCAAGTTCCTTTACTTCCTGATGCGGGAGGTTGCCCTTGGCTTTAGGCTATAGCCTGCTGATCCGCTGCCTTGCGCTTTTTCCGGCGGCATAGAATGCGGCCATCAGGATAGCTGCCGCCAGTGCCATGACCGATCCGAAGTAGAAGGGGGCGCCTCCCCCGGCCCTGTCGTAGAGCACTCCTGCTATGAGGCTTGCAGGAAGCAGGGTGATGCCGACCAGGAAATTGTAGATTCCAAGGCAGGTACCCTTGACCTTGTCGCCGGATATGTCGGTGACTAGGGCTTTCTGTATGCCGTCCGTGCTTGCGCTGTAGAGCCCGTACAGGGCGAAAAGGAAAACGACCGCGGCAGGGCTTCCAGTCCTGCCGAACAGGAAATAGACGATGGAATAAAGCAGATAGCCGAAGATGATGAGCCTCTCCCTGCCGATTCTGTCGGAGAGGATGCCGGCTGGCACCGAGAAGAGCACAGAGACCGAGTTGAATACCAGGTACATTACCGGGATGTATGAATCGGCTATGCCGACGTCGCTTGCCTTCACGAGAAGAAGGGCATCGGTCGAGTTGCCGAGGGTGAACACGAAGGCGATGCCCAAGAAGGCATAGAACTTTACTGGCAAGTCCTTCAGGGATAGCTTGCCGAGCCGCTCCTCCTTCGGTTTGCGGGCCTCGCGGACGAAGGCCATTAGGGAGAGAAGCCCGAATATCGCGGGCAGGCCGGAAATGAGGAATACCCTCCGATACTGCTCAGGGAACGCGGCAAGAAGCCCTGCTGCAAGAAGCGGGCCAATTATTGCTCCGCTGTTGTCCATCGCCTTATGGAATCCGAAGCTCCTGCCCCGGTCTCCCTTCCCGCTGGAGGCAGCCACTAAGCTGTCTCTTGGCGCGGTCCGGATGCCCTTTCCCACTCGCTCGGTGAACCTGATGGCCAGTACATCTATGGGAGTCCTGGCAACAGCGAAAAGAGGGAACAACAACGCGGAGAAGGCGTAGCCCACCACCATGAAGGGTTTGTTCCTGCCCATCTTGTCGCTCAGCCATCCTGAAGCGGCCTTGAGTAGCGAGGCAGTGCTCTCAGCTATCCCCTCGATCAAGGAAAGCTGGGTCTTAGTCGCACCTAGCGACAGCAGGAACAAAGGCATCACCGAATAGACCATCTTGCTTGTAGTATCTGTTAGAAAGCTTGTAAGGCCTACGAAGAAGACGTTCCTGTCCAATCCCAGGATCCTCTCGCTGGCCCCTTTGCGGTCGCCCTTCTCATGATTGCCCATTGCCATGCCCCCCCGGTGCCTGATAAGCCTTAAGATTTAATTATAAGGGGAAGGGGGGAGGACTGCCATAAGCTTTGCTTCAGCGTTGCCCTGCGCTACCAGGAGGACGGGTAGTCGGTGACCTCCTGCAGCGAGGAGAGGCTGGTGGAATAGATGGCGTCAAAGTACTTGTTCATCACGACAAGGACTGCATCGCCGGCAGTGAAGCTGTCCGGTACCATGAAGAAGAGCGAGCCGCCAAGCGGCGCATCTTTGTCGGCATACAGGCCAATGGCATCGAAGACCGTGCCCTCTGCCGGGTAGAAGTTGTTGTAGCGCACATCATCCCCGTAGCAGTCGTAAAGCCCGAATATGAGCTCATCGCGGATGTCCGCAGGCTGTGACGCGGAATACTGCAGCTCCATGCCGACAATCAGGAAATGCTGCCCTGAGGTCGCCTGCATCGCCTGCTGTGATGGGTTGCCTGCTGAATATAGGCTCGTACTCTCAGCATATTTAGTGGCTACCGCAGTCCAGCGCAGGGCGCAGCCTGCAGTGAACATGAGAGCGGCTGCAAGCACTATCACTCCGAAGGCCTTAATGGTATCCTTCATCAGTAAATACCTCCATTATCGTAGCTGTTGCTTTAGACGCAGGAGAATGGGTTTTGTGCGAGCCGGGGATCTGTTTTTCGGGCCTGCTGCGCTAATCTATGGGATAGAATACGTTATAGATATTATAACGGCTGAAAGGGTCTGCTTATGTCGGAAGATTTGAAACTAGTGGAGAAAGGGTCCGAAACCAGGGCTGAAAAGGATAAGAAAGAAAAGGGTTGGCCTGTCTGGGTAAAAATCGTCCTCCTCATAGGCGTCTTGGCAGTGCTTGGATTGTCATACGCATACTACATACTGCCTGAAACGCTACCTTGGAACGAATCTACAAGCTCAGGCTGGCTTGGGGACATGTATGACCCTATGCAGCCAGACTTTGGAATAAACGAAGGCTCGTCCGTGGCGCTTGGAAGCGGGGCCGACTCCGAGCTGGCATCATGGGAGAATGATGAGGTCTTCGCGGTCCTTATGATGGGCTTCGACTATAATTACCCGGGCAGGATAAGAGAAGGCGGCGGGCTTCCCGGGCGTCCCGACGCGATAATGCTCCTGATCCTTCCGAAGGACAGGCAGGCTGCAATTGTCGTATCGATACCGAGGGATACGCTGGTCCCCTTGGACTCGTATGGAAGCGAGGAGAGGATAAACGCGCTCTTTAGGGATTCAAATCCCGCAAGGGTGACAAATGCAGTCCATTACCTTACCGGCATTGCGCCGGACAGGTGGGTCAGCATAGACTTCAAGGGCTTCGTTGATGTGGTAGACAGGCTTGGCGGGGTGGACATGCTGGTAGAAGACGACATGTACATCTGGGATGACCTGAATGGAAGATACTTCTTCATACCGAAGGGCCTCCAGCACATGGACGGTGCCACATCGCTCATGTATGTAAGGTTCAGGGGCGATGCGATGGGGGATATCAACCGGACCTCCAGGCAGATAAGGTTTCTTAAGACGCTGGCTTCGCAGGCGGTCCAGTGGAACACCGTAGGCGAGGTGAGCGGCATAATATCCGATGTGAAGGCGAACTTCAAGACAGATATGTCGGAGGGCGAGGCCATGGCCCTTGGGCTGAGGCTCTTAAAAATCGGAGTTCCGAACCTGGACGGCTTCACCGTGCCGGGCGCATTCGAGGGACCCTACTGGAGGCCAGACTTGGAGGCTACCAGGAAGCTCATAGAAAGGGCTGTCACCGGAAGCTTGGAGGACAGCAGCCCGGAGGCAGGCTTCTAGCCATGCCCCCGGCAGCTTCGGGCAGCGGTCGGATCACCTGCGCTTAACGACCGCGCTCCCTTGCGACGTAGGCTTTCATCGATGCGCTTATGAAGGTTGCAAGCCCGGGCGAGATGTCCTCGTAAGTCTTTGTGAACCTTGCATCCTGGACGTACAAGTCTGCCAAGCCCTCGAATATGTCTAGCGTGCAGTCGTAGAACCACTTCGTTATGCCAGCCCTGTGCTTTCCCATCAAGTCAAGCACTATCGGGTCTTCCGACCCCTTTGCCCTTGCTGCCAGTATCTCCTCCATAAGCCGCTTCTGCTCGGCTTTGAACTGCTCCCACTGCTTCCTGTCATATTTCGAAGTGCGCCTTTCGGACTCCTCGAAGGCTTCGCCGTAGAGGCGCTTCGCCTCCTGCTTGTGTCCCTCGTGGTCGAACCCTTCGAACAACTCCTTCATCATTTCCTTCCTTCCCTCCCTGATGGCTTCAAGGCTCCTGTCCACAAGGCAGATGAGCCTGTTCATCTGGCCGAGCCTGTCGATAAGCATGCCGCGGTGCTTTCTGAGGGCAGCCTCCCTGTCGGTCCCGGCATCTGAGAGCATGCAGGCGATGTCCTTGAGCCCGAAGCCCATGCTCTTTAATAGCAGCACCTGTTGAAGCCTCAGAAGGTCCTCGTCCTGGTAGAGCCTGTAGCCCGAGGAGCTTCTTGATCCCGGGCGAAGAAGCCCGATCCTGTCGTAATGCTGAAGCGCCCTTATTGTCGCGCCTGATGCTTCCGAGACCTGTTTTATCGTATAAGCCATTGGATCGCCCCCTGGTATGAGGATAGGCTATGACGTAACGTAATAGTCAAGCGCGCCGCAGAAAAAACTCGGCAGAGGGAAGGATGGGGGAAGAGTCTGGGTGAATTATGCAGCGAAGCTTATTGGGAGGTGATCGGATGCTTGAGATACCGGAGGCGATGGAAGTCTCCAGGCAGATATCGAAGGCGATGTCAGGCAGCACTATCTGCGAGGCCAAGGTCGGGGCATCGCCCCATAAGTTCGCCTGGTTCAATATGAAGGCGCACGAGATGGATGGCATGCTTGAGGGAAGGCAGGTGCTCGGCGCAGTACCCGCCGGAGGG
>CAZHKX010000096.1:0-6461 GCA_964532805.1 uncultured Clostridia bacterium | reverse complement strand
CATAGTCGCAACGACGCCCAGCGGTGTAGCTGGCGCTAAGGTGGACGAGCTTCTGGGGTTCGTGGACAGGATCCAATATTTCGCCACCAACAAGGCAGAGGAGTTTATCGCTGAAGCCCAGCAGAACAGGGAGAATCTGCAAAGCGCGCTGGTTGTCACCATTATTGGAACCGTCGCGCTCCTGGCGCTTATAGTATACATGCTCATAAAGAACACGCTTGTGCCTATCATGTCCATGACTGAAGCCGCCCGCAAGTTCGGAGAGGGCGACTACTCGGTAAGATCCCCACATAGCTCGAAGGACGAGCTGGGGCAGCTTTCACACACCCTGAACGTGATGGCGGAAAACATCGAGGAGGATATGGCCCTTAAGGATGCTGCCTCAGAGCTCATCGGAAAGCTGGTCGCCTCCGACGAGCCTGCTGATTTCTTCAAAGACTGCGTCAAAGCACTCGCCAAGGCGACAGGATCGCAGCTGGCATCCATTTTCGTGCTGAACGTATCCACAGGTGAGATGGTGCACAGGGCCTCCATAGGATACCTGCCCGACAGCAAGCTCTCGTTTAAGGCGTCCGAACTGGAGGGGGAGCTCGGGTTCACCATGCTGGATAAGGATGTCAAGCTGGTCAAATCACCCCCGGGCGGCATGCAGCTGACCTACAAGTCCGCGGTGGGCGACATCAAACCCTCTGAGCTCGTGAACATTCCGCTAATATCAGGCGAGGAAGAGCTCGGGTTCATAACGCTGGGCAGGACTGACGGCTACGAGGAGGCTGATCTGAAGCTCCTGTCGGCGGTCCAGGAGACCCTTTCTTCCAAACTGTCGAGCATCTTGTCCGCCATAAGGGCTAAGGAATACGCGGAGATGCTCAAGAGAAGCAACTATGAGCTCGAGATACAGGCAAGGGAGATAGAGACGCAATCAAACGAGCTTATCAGGCAGAACACCGAGCTTGAGACCCAGAAGGTGAAGCTTGACGAGGCCAACAGGCACAAGAGCGTCTTCCTGTCGAATATGAGCCACGAGCTTAGGACCCCTCTTAACTCGATAATCGCATTGTCATCCGTGCTTGCAAGGCATTGGAAGGGCCGCCTTTCTGAAGAGGAGTCCGAGTACATGGACACAATAGAGAGAAACGGCAAGCACCTGCTGAATGTGATTAACGACATCCTCGACCTGTCGAGGATAGAGGCCGGCAAGGAGGTCATCCAGCTGGAAAGCGCCGACTTGAACTTCCTTGCGATGGAGGCAGTGAGGATGCTCGACCCCCAGGCCAAGCAGAAGCTCATCCCCCTGTTCAGCGAACTGGACCCTGACCTTCCCGCCGCCTTCATAGACGAGGCGAAGGTAAGGCATATACTGATCAACCTTATAGGAAACGCCATCAAGTTCACGGAGGTCGGTGAGATAAGGGTAAGGACCTTCACAGAGGGCGATTCCGTTTGCGTAAGCGTGTCAGACACGGGAATCGGCATACCCGAAGAGCACCTTGAGGACATCTTCGACGAGTTCAAGCAGGCTGACGAGAGCACCACCAGAAAGCGAGGAGGAACCGGCCTCGGCCTTGCGATATCGAGGAAATATGCCGAGCTGATGGGCGCATCGATAACCGTGGAGAGCAAAGTCGGAGCCGGATCCACTTTCACCCTTAGGGTCGCACGCTTCGACGAAGGAAGCATGACGCAGGCGGAGGAGAAGAACTGCGCCAGGCAGGCAGCGAAGCTTGACCGCAGCGGCAGCAGGCTGCTTCTGGTCGAAGACAGTGAACCTGCCATAATACAGCTGCAGGACATCCTCCAGGAGGCCGGCTATGTGACTGAGGTCGCCCGCGACGGCAGGCAGGCACTGGAGAAGATTGCAGCCGCTAAGCCTGACGGGATGGTGCTTGACCTAATGATGCCCGACGTAGACGGATTCCAGGTTCTGCGTCAAGTAAGGGAGGACGAGCGGACCGCACGGCTCCCGGTCCTTATACTCACGGCAAAGCATGTGTCGAAGGAGGAGCTCAGCTTCCTTAAGGGAAACAACATCAGCCAGCTCGTCGAGAAGGGCGACGTGTCCAAGGAGGAGCTGCTCTCTGCATTGGATAGGATGCTTTCCTGAGGATGAACGAAAAATCTCAGGCGACTGGCAAGGAGGATGCCCGGGTGAAGAAGTACAAGCTTCTGGCGATAGATGACAGCGCGGACAACCTGCTCTCCTTAAGGGCAGTGCTGGGCGATTTGATGCCCGAAGTCGAGTTCATTGCTGCTTCTGACTGGGAAAGCGGGCTCGCTATAGCCTCACAGGAGCTGCCAGACGCCATCCTGCTGGACATAGTCATGCCCGGGATGGACGGCTACCAGATCTGCAGGATGCTAAAAAACAACGAGAAGCTGAAAGATGTGCCGGTCACCTTCCTTACGGCATGGAGGACCAGCCCGGATGTCCATAAGAATGCGATCGAGGCGGGCGCCGAGGGCTTCCTGACGAAACCCTTCGATGAAGGGGAGCTGACATCGCAGATAAAGGCGATGTTCAGGCAGAGAACTGCCTCAAGGGCGGAGAGACTCGAGAAGGAGAGGCTCAGCGAGGCGGTGAGCAAGGCTACAGCGGAGCTAAGGCGCGAGCTTGCCGAGAGGCGGGAGGCGGAGGCAAGGCTTCAGCTGTCCAACGAAAGGCTTATGAGAAGCAAGGAGACGATGGCCAAGCTTCTGGAGACGCTTCGAATTGAGAACGAGGCGCGCATAGAAAGCGAGAGGCACTTCAGAGACCTCGCAGACAACGGGATGGCGCTGGTCTGGACCGCCGGGCTCGACATGATGTGCGATTACTTCAACAAGCCATGGCTTGAGTTTACGGGGCGCAGGCTGGAGCAGGAGCTTGGGAATGCCTGGGTGGAAGGGGTTCACCCCGATGATGTCGACGAATGCCTGAGAATCTATACGGGAGCTTTCGAGCGCAGGGAGAAGTTCAGCATGACATACCGGCTCAGAAGGCATGACGGCGTATACAGATGGATAGTGGACGAAGGTACGCCGAGGTATGACCATGAGGGGGTTTTCGCAGGTTACATAGGCCATTGCCTCGACATCACCGATGAGCTGGAGGCAAGGGAAGTCGCAAAGAAAAGCGAGGAGAAGTTCCGGCTGCTGGTGGAAAGCGCACCGGTAGGCATCTTCATACAGGTAGACAAGCAGTTCAGCTTCATAAACTCAGCAGCCCTTAGGATGTTCGGTGCGGATTCGGATAGCCAGATAATCGGAACGCCGATTCTGGATAGGTTCCATCCCGACTACCATGAGCTGGTCAGCAGCAGGATAGAGGAGCTGAACGTAAGAAAGCACGAGGTCCCCTACATACAGGAGATGTGCCTGAAGGTTGACGGCGAGCCCTTCTTCGTCGATATATCGGCGGTACCCTTCAACTTCAACGGCAAGGACGGCGCGATGGTATTCTTCAATGACATCTCGGCGAGGAAGCGCGCGGAGACGCTGCTGGAGGAGGAGAGGGTCAAGCTCCTCAACATGACGAACATGCTGAACACCCTGCTGGACACCATACCTGACGGGATCCTGCTTTTGGACAGGGATGGCAGCATCGAATGGGCGAACATCGCTACGAAGGCGCTTGTGGGAAGCGGAAGGCAGCACAGCGAGGGCGAGAAATGCCACAGCTACCTGTTCGGCAACGACAAACCATGCGAAGCGTGCCCGCTTGGAGGGGTATTCAATAAAGGAGATCAGGTCAGCACCGAGTGCGCGCTGGACAACGGCTCGACTTGGGATATAAGGATAGTGCCTGTCTCGGACGGGAGCGGGAAATATGAGAGGGCACTGGAGATTGTCAGGGACATCACTAAGCAGAAGAAGACTGAAGAGCAGCTGAGGCAGGCCCAGAAAATGGAATCGGTCGGAAGGCTGGCCGGAGGAGTCGCCCACGACTTCAACAACTTGATCACGACGATAATCGGCAACTGCGAGATGGCGCTGATGGAGCTTAAGGAAGGCGATCCTATTAGAGATTACCTGGAGGATATAAGAAAGGCCGGAGACAACGCATCGGGGCTCACAAGGCAGCTTCTGGCGTTCAGCAGGAGGCAGATGCTCAAACCGGTCGTGATGGACCTGAATTCTGTCATCAGGGAGAACCGGAAGATGCTGACCCGCTTGATAAGGGAGAACATCAGCTATGAGGAGAAGCTAGCTGACAGGCTCGGCCCCATAGAAGCCGACATGAATCAGGTGGAGCAGGTGCTGATGAACCTGGTAATAAATGCTTCCGATGCGATGCCGGACGGCGGGAGGCTCACCCTCGAGACATACGGGGCAGACCTTGCCTCAAGCCAGATTGCAGCAAAAGGAGAGATCGAACCCGGCAGGTATGCGGTGCTGGCGATAAGCGATACCGGCGTCGGGATGAACGACTATACCATGAAGCACATCTTCGAGCCTTTCTTCACGACCAAGGAGAAGGGAAAGGGGACAGGGCTGGGCCTTTCTACAGTTTACGGCATCGTCAACCAAAGCAAGGGATATGTGACCGTTTACAGCGAGGTGGGGAAGGGCAGCATCTTCAAGGTCTATTTCCGATGCGTGGACAAGCCTTTAGACCAGCAGGAGGCTAAGCTGGCCGGCTCGATTAAGGGCACCGAGAGCATACTGCTTGTGGAAAACGACGTCGATGTAAGGATAATCATCGCAAAGCAGCTCAGGCAGTTCGGGTATGAGGTGACAGAAGCTTCGGACGGAATGGAAGCTTTGCAGCTCTTGGCTGAAACAGGCAAGACTTTCGAGCTGATCTTGACGGATGTAGTAATGCCGAGGCTCGGCGGCAGAGAGCTAGCTGAGGAGGCATTGAGGCTCAAGCCGGGTCAAAAGGTGTTGTTCATGTCCGGGTACACGGAGAATAGCATCGTCCACAACGGTGTGCTCGATACCGGGATTAACTTCATAGGAAAGCCTTTCACGGCGGAGGAGCTGGGAAGGAAGGTCAGGTCGGTGCTTGAAGGAAAGTAGATGGGTGTCGCCTTGTCGCTTGCAGGTCGGCCGTGGAGATGAATATCTATAGAGTTAGCAGACAGTGATAACGATTGTACAGATCCAAGAAGAGGCAGCACAAGCATCGACAAGCAAGCGGCTTTTTACCGCATGAGCCAATAAGGGGCGTTGCTCCTGTTCAGCTCAGGCACAATCCTTCTCATTCTTAACGACCTTGTCAGTTAGCGGAAGTAAGGGTTCATCTTTGCTTGTCGATGCAGGATTGAATTTTCAGATGCTGAATACTACAGCATCAAGTGCCGACCGTTGGAGGTGTGTCTCGAATGAGAAGGCATACGATTCTGTTTATCATTGTCCTTTTCCTTCCAATTGCTACGCTAGGTGAGTTGCCTACCATATCAGCAAATGCCTTTGGCTATGAAGAGGCTGCCACTAGGACGGACCTGCCTGCCGACATCCTAGCGTGGCTTGCTTTGATGCCTGAACTTGCCAAGGCGCAGGCGCCGGGCTGGCTTAGAATCGGCACACGGATTACTTACCATGTCATGTCGGCGGCTCGGGAGGGCGATAACAGCCCTGCAGGTGAGAGCATCGTACAATACGACATCGTCTCGAACGACGGGTCGACAGTACTTGCGGCGGCGAATGTGCATGTGATAGGAAGCGGAGGGGCCGTCGCACCCCCCAAGGACACAGGCTTCATAGCGGGAACGCCAGGCGTTGGCGACGCATGGATGGACCCGGCTTCATTGGCTAAGGCGGAAAGGCATGCGACCAAGGAGCTCACGATAGCCCATACTTCGACGAATGTTGCCGGTGTTGCAACCAAGGCTGTGAGGTTCGAGTCCATCCAGGGGACATCAAGAAGCGTAAGCGTCTTCGATGAGGCGAAGGGCGTGCTCCTATATAGGATTCAGGCATCGGGCAACATGGACACTGCGAAACAAAGCAGCATTGTCTCAGAGTTCATTTCCATCAGGCAGCCTGCTGCTGCCTGGACTGGAGGGACGACTCCCACATGGGCTCAGAAAGGCAAGCTTCTTAGATACGAGGGCACCATGACGGTGAACGTAATGTACGGCTCGCCTGGGACGCAGCTTCCGCTCGTGATGCTGTGTACTGTGACAAACTCCTCCCCGGCGGGTGTCCTGGTAAAATGGGAGACTTACATTAGCGGGGCGAAGACCGAGGAACGCTATTCGCTTTACTCCTCAGCATTGCCATCAGGCGGGATATTCCTGCCGCAAGCCGCCTTAAGTACGCTTAAAACAGGGAAGATGCTCGATACAGACCAGATAACCGGGATTACCGTCTCGGTCGCCCCGTCTCTGTTGAGCGTGGACGGAAGGCAGCTGCTTGCCATAGTGCATGAGGGCCGCAGCTTCAATCGTACCTACGGGTATGACAGGCAGACAGGTATGCTGTGCTATTACAGCGAGGCATCCCAGGAAGGCATCAGCTCAGTCAAAGTGGAGCTAAGA
>CAZHKX010000095.1:0-6484 GCA_964532805.1 uncultured Clostridia bacterium | reverse complement strand
GAAAATATGTTCAGAGCTAAAGTAAGGAGATGATTGCGTGATAAGCATCGAGAACCTTCAGACGCGCTCTGCAACAGCAGTTAAAATCGTATCTCTCTATAATTATCTTAGTGATAGCGAGAAAAAGATTTGCGACTACATAATAGCGAATCAGAAAGATATTATCCATCTGAGCATCACAGAAGTAGCTGACAATACTGACAGCAGCGAATCTACGGTCCTCAGGACCTGCCGCAAGCTCGGCTTCGGAGGGTTCCAGGACTTTAAGATCACGCTTGCTCAAGAGCTTGTATCGACTAAAGATACAATATTCGATGAGGCAAACGAAGATGACACTTGCATCAACATACTGGATAAAGAGATAGAGAGAATCAATAACACGCTACTTCTCATGAGAAAGGTCATCAGCAGCGAGGAGCTGGAAGCCGCGGCTGATGCAATGCTGAAAGGCGGCAGGACCGTGGTGTTCGGGTTGGGCAACTCGGCCTCTGTCGCGATGGACATGGCTCACAAGTTCACGAGGCTTGGCTTCAACATTGCAGCCAGCACTGATGTACATCTACAGATCATGATGTCATGCAGCCTGCAGCCAGGTGATGTAGCGATCGGCATCTCGCACTCAGGAAGCTCCAGAGACATAGTTGAGGCACTGGAAAGCGCAAAGAAGCATGGTGCCACTACTATATGCATAACAAACTACGGAAGGTCTCCCATCACGAAGGTTTCAGACATTAAGCTTTTCACCGCTTCAGAGGAAATTAAACACAGAATACTGGCCCTGACGTCGAGAATCGCCCAGCTGGCGATAATCGACGCCATCTACATATACATATCGTTCAAGGATTCTGAGCGCTTCGTCGGTCAGATGAAGGATATTGAGAAGTCTTTGGAGTGCAAGAAATACTAGACCCGCAAGTGTTCCATTACCCCGAATCACAAGGAGGCTGATCCATGAAGACCTATTTTGACAGGATGATTCTTTCAGAGCTGGAAGATGCCGTTGGCGAGAAGAACTGCAGTACCAGAGAAGCCGACAAGTATGTGCATGCCGTCGACTTCTACTGGGTACCCAGGCTCTGGGTGGATAGGGGCAAGATGCCTGCCATGCCGGATTACATCGTATATCCGGAAAACACAGAGCAGGTATCCAAGGTCCTGAGGATTGCCAATTACTACAAGATACCAGTAACAACATGGGGTGGAGGGTCAGGCTCCCAAGGAGGGGCTCTTCCGGTATGTGGCGGTATAGTCCTCGACACTAAGAAGATGAACAAGGTATTAGAGCTTAACAAGGCCGCTTACACAGTAACGGCTGAGACTGGCATCATCCATCAGCATCTTGAGTGGGAGATAAACAAGCAAGGCTTCTCGACCATGCACCTTCCCGCCTCAATAGGATGCGCTACGCTCGGAGGATTCCTTGCCCACAGAGGGACCGGGGTTCTATCGACCAAGTATGGGAAGATCGAGGACCTCATCGTGAACATGGAGGTCGTTCTCCCCAACGGTGACGTAATGAACACACTCAATGTACCTAGGAACGCAGCCGGACCTGACCTTAATCAGATTTTCGTAGGCTCCGAGGGCTCATTCGGGGTGATGACCAAGGCGACCCTCAAGGTGTTCGACCATCCGGAGGTTCGCAAATACAGGGCTTTCATGTTCAGGAACATGCATGATGCGCTTGAGGCGGGCCGCAAGATCATGACGAAGAGGCTTCAGCCAAGCGTAATAAGGATGTACGACGAAGCTGAGACCGTTCACCAGATCGAAAGGGTGCTGGGCATAACGAAACCGGGGGCATATCTCGTCTTCGGCTTCGACGGTTATAAGGAAATGGTGGACATACAGGAAAAGATAGCCACGGAGATTTGCATGGAGACGGCTTATGAGGACCTGGGCCCCATCTTCGGTGAAAGCTGGTGGAAGAACAAGTACAAATTCTTCTTCCCTCCTTATATCATGGACCTTCCTGAAGCTTTCGGCACTATGGACACCGTTGCGACATATGACAAAGTGGAGCAGATCTACTGGGCGATGAAGGAAGCGGCTGAGAGCTTCGAAGGCTGCAAGTTCATCGCGCATTTCTCGCATTGGTACGAGTGGGGCACCATGATGTACGACCGATTCATACTCCACCCAGACCATGTGCCTCAGGATCCGGACGAGGCCATAAGGCTCTATCAGAAGATATGGACGAAATGCCTGAGGGCGGCCCTAGACAACGGAGGGGTGCTAAACGAGCACCACGGAGTCGGCCTCAAGTTGGGATACATGATGAAAGAGCAGTACGGCTCAGCGTTCCAGGTGCTCCAGGGAATCAAGAAGGCCCTTGACCCGAACGGAATCATGAACCCCGGCAAACTCGGATTATAGTTGGGAGGATGGCAAGTGAACAGTATTGATAAGTTCAGCGAGGATATCAGGAATTGCAGGTTCTGCTGGATGTGCAGGCAGGTCTGCACTGTCGGCGTGATCACAAACGACGAGCTTCAGAATCCCCGCTCAAGGGCACTGCTGCTGTCCTCGATACAGAAGGACATGTTCGACTACTCCGAGGAGATCTCGGAAGTGATATTCAAGTGTTGCCTGTGCGGATACTGCCAGAGCTGGTGCAAAGGGCACTGGTCGCCTCCTCCCTATATAAAGGCCGCAAGAGCGGACATCGTGGCCAGGGGACTTGCCGGTGAAGCGGTGGAGGCCATCGCATCAAGGCTCATAGCCACTGGCAACCTGTACGGTTTCGGCGCCGAAGCGCTTGACAGCGAGATGGTCGAAGAGGTCATAAAGCATCAGGGCATATCGAAGAACCTGCTTATCCTGGGGTCGGAGACGAGGTGGCTGGCTCCCGGCATGGCAATTTCGAATATGAAGCTTCTTGATAAGGCGGGCACTGCGTATTCAGTGCTTAAGGATGAGGATACATCAGGTTTCGAGCTCTTCTGCCTCGGCTTCGCCGATGAGGCCAAAAGGAAGACTGAGTCCCTTCTGGCCAGAATCAAGGAAACAAAGGCGCAGACAGTGATAACTGTCTCCCCCCAGGATAGGTACTACCTGACAGAAGAGATCAAGCAGATGGGATTGGCACTGGATGGAGTAGAGGTAATAAGCATCGTCGAGCACCTGGCTAAGCTACTTGAAGCAGGATCGCTCAGATTCAAGACGGCCGGAAGCAGCTTGGCTCTCTGCTATCAGGACACTAACTATTACTCGAGGTACTGCGGCATCATCGAGCAGCCGAGGAGGCTGCTAGGCGCACTTCCTGGCGCGGTGATCAAGGAGATGCTCTGGTACGGCAGCGAGGCCCACTCGATGGGCGATCCCCTCTTCGCCGAGCTGCATGCCGACATAGCCGCAAAGGCTGCGGAGACAAGGCTCAAGGATGTGCTCGAGGCGGGGCTGGTCACTGTCGTCACGTCCTCGGCATACGAGATGAAGACGCTCAAGGGGCTGATACCTGAGGAAACCGGAATCGAAGTACGCGACTTAAGCGAGATCATCCTGTCCTGCATGTAGGAGGTTGTCATGGTAAGCGGGGCCATCGCTGTCATCGGCACTGCCGATACGAAAGGCGAGGAACTTGATTTCATCAGGGGGCTGATCTGCTCGTATGGAATGGATGCCCTGGTAATCGACGTGGGCATCCTAGGAGAGCCTCTTAAAGTCGTCCCTGATATAAGCAAGCACAAAGTGGCTGCGGAAGCGGGTCATACCATCGAATCGCTCATTGCCAGGGGATCGAGGGGAGCCGCAGTCGAGGGCATGAGGGAAGGGCTGGCCAAGTTGGTTGCAAGGCTGCATTCGGAAGGGCGATTGAAAGGCATGCTGGCTATCGGCGGGGCCGAAGGCTCGGTGCTGGCTGCCGCCGCGATGGCGCAGCTGCCGCTGGGCGTGCCGAAGCTCACTGTGTCTCCTATAGCTTCAGGGCAGCACAAGTTCAGCGAGATTGTCGGACATAACGACGCGTGCGTGATGCACTCCGTGATAGACATACTTGGGCTTAACGATATAAGCATGACAGTCTTCGAAAACGCCGTGGCGGCTGTCGTCGGGATGGCCAGGGCGAACCATAGAAGCGCCTCCACTTCCGAGAGAAGAGTGGCGGTGTCTATGCTCGGGACAGTTACCAAGCCCATCATGAACGTCATAAAGCCCAGGCTGGAGGAGAATGGTTATAAGATCTATACATTCCATGCGAACGGAGTCGGCGGTGACTGCATGGACGAGCTTGTAAATGAAGGGTATTTCTGCGGAGTAATCGATTATGCCCTAAACGAGCTTGTCGGAATGAATTTCGGAGGCTTCCATGTGAGCAGCAGGCAGAGGATGCAGGCAGCACTTAGGAAGGGCCTGCCGACTGTGGTCGTCCCTGGAGTCACTAACATACTGGTAACGAGCACTGCCCATTCAAAGGAAGCATGCTTCGACGGCAGGAGAAAATACAACCACAATCCGGAGATAGTGCTTGTCGGCCTTAATGATGAAGAGTGCGGGATTGTCGCTGACACCTTCATCGACGATATCAAAATGACAGAGGATAGGTCCAAGTTGAAGGTGCTGATCCCGCTTGACGGGCTCTGCTCCCAGGATAAGCCGGACCTTGCTCTGTACAATCCCACCGGCAATAAGGTGATATTCGACAAGCTCCGTTCCGGGTTGAAAGGCTTCGATGTCACTGAGCACGAGATGCACATTAACGACAACAGCTTTGCTGAGGCAGTCTGTGAGGCATTCCTTTCCCTAATGGAAAGTACACAAGGAGGAGTATAGAATGGCGGAAAACTACAGACCCAAATCGAACTGCGTTGGTTACCTCGCGTTTCCGGACATCCAGTGGTTCCTGGATAAAAACGATGTGGTGATGATCCCTGTAGCAAGCCTGGAGCAGCACTCGATGCACCTTCCCACGCTGTGCGACACTCTTGCGGTGACCGAGATAACCAAGCGCATCAGCGAAGCTACCGATGTGCCTTACTATCCGCCGATTTGGACCGGTTACGGACCGCACCATCTGAAGGACACCTGCAAGGGATACGGCTCAGTCACGCTCAGGCCAAACACCTTCAACGATCTTATGTACGATGTCGGCCGCAGCGCGATCCACCACGGCTGGAACAAGATAATCTTCGTGTTCGGGCATGCTTCCAACGCGAAGATCGCCGACCCCTTCCTTAGAAGGCTCAGATACGACACGGGGGCGTTCATAGGGCTCTTCAAGCCTTATTCGGAACGCGACCTCCATCTCATCAGGGACATCATGACCGGCCCTGTGGAGGACACCCCGGGCTGGCACGCAGGCGAGATGGAGACATCCGAGATGCTGGCCATAGTCCCCCAGCACGTCCATCTGGACCGTGCGCATAAGGAGCATACGCACACGCCGGAATGGCTTCCCCAGTGCTTCAAGAAGGAAGATGGCGCCGCGGATGTGCTATATGAAGGAGAGCGTTTCCTGGTGTTCCCCATGGAGCATAAGGAGTTCACGACAAGCGGCACCATCGGCGACCCGTTGGCAGGTACCGCCGAGAAGGGCGAGGCCGTAATCCAGAGGTATGCAGATTACGGAATCAAGGCAATCGAGGAGATCAAGAAGATTAGCGGTGTGAAGGTAACGCAGAGGGAGTTCAACAACAGGTGCGACTGGTAGTGCGACTGCGGCCCGAGTAAGAAAGCGTACGGGCCTTTTGCCGATGGAGCCTGCATAGGAGGGCGGAAAGCGCATGCTTGAAGTTAGGAACATCTCAAAGAGCTTCCAAGGAGTGAAGGCACTTAAGAATGTGTCTGCCGTCCTAAACGATGGGGAGATACACGGCATAGTGGGTGAGAACGGGGCAGGTAAAAGCACCCTTATGAAGATCGTGTCCGGCGTATACAAGTATGATTCTGGGGAGATACTGATCGACGGCCAACCCGTATCATTTTCATCTCCCCAGGATGCCTACAACGCAGGCATAAGGATAGTGCACCAGGAACTAAGCCTCATCTGGTCGCTATCCATCGCTGAGAACCTCTTCATACATAAAGTCCGGGAAGGGCGACTACTGACTATCGTGGACAGGGCCAAGCTTGCCGCAGATGCCAGGAAGCTTCTTGCCGACTGGGGGATAGATGTAGACCCCCGCAAGAAGGTTTCAGAAATATCCATGGGCTTAAGGCAGATGGTGGAGATCGCAAGGGAGCTCTCCACTAATGGCAAGATAATTATCCTCGACGAACCGACCTCATCGCTTACCGAGAAGGAGATAACCAAGCTCTTCGACTTCGTCAGGCTTCTGAGAAGCAAGGGGTTCATAATCGCCTTCATATCGCATAGGCTCAATGAGGTTGTTGAGCTTGTGGATAGGATCACCATCCTAAGAGACGGCGAGCTGATTGGCAGTTATAAGACAAACGAAATGACCGCAGATCAGGTCTGCAGGCTCATAGCGGGCAAGGAGATGTCCGAGTTATATCCGAAAGAGAGCGTGCAGATCGGCGATGTTGT
>CAZHKX010000094.1:0-6575 GCA_964532805.1 uncultured Clostridia bacterium | reverse complement strand
CCCCGGATTCATAACAAGGGAGGAGGCCGCCAAACCAGATGGCAGAAGGTTTGATATTTGTCATCATGCTGGCTGTTTTCGTAATCACGGCGTTTGCTTTCAAATTCCCGGTCGGCGTATGCATGATGCTTGCTTCAATATCCGGCCTGTTGGCCGATGGACAGGGAATCCCGCTCAGGCACTTGTTCGAGGGATCGTTCGGATACCTCAACACCATACTTGTCATCGCGTCAGCGATGCTGTTCATGAAATCCATCCAGAAGTCAGGCCTGCTTGAGACAGTCGCAAGGGCGATAATCGACGCCTTCAAGAACATGAAGGTGCTTCTTCTTGCAGGAATTACGCTTCTGATCATGTTTCCAGGGATGATCACCGGATCGTCCACGGCATGCGTCCTGACGACAGGGACGCTGTGCGTGCCGGTGCTGATGTACTTCGGGATAGACAGGCAGAAGACGGGGGCGATCATCGCAATGGCAGCCATATACGGCATGCTGGCCCCGCCGGTCAACCTTCCCGCGATGATCATAGGGGCGGGCATCGATATGCCCTACGTGGGTTTCTTCCTCCCCCTTCTTCTTGCCACAGTGCCCATAGCCATCATAACCACGCTAATAATAGGGCTGCCCAGCGTATTGAGGAAGAAGCAGAGGAGCAAGCAGGAAGAAGACGAGGCTTTGCCTCCCAGCTACTTCAAGCAGTACGGCTTGAAGATACTGCTTCCGCTCGTGGTGCTTGTGGTCCTTATGGTGCTTCCCAACGTATTCAAGGGCAAGTTCCCGGACTTGGGCATGCCTCTTGTCATGCTTATCTCAGCTGCAGTCGCGATGGTTACCGGCAAGAGGTTCAAGGCCATTGATGCTGCCAGGGAGGCAGTCAGGGATTCCATCCCGGTCATGAGCATTCTGGTGGGAGTAGGCATGTTCATCCAGGTCATGACGCTTACAGGAGTAAGGGGCTTCATTGTAGTCAACTCGCTGTCGCTGCCCTCGACATGGCTTTATGTGGCGATGGCAATCACAATACCATTATTCGGCGCAGTGTCGGCGTTCGGTTCGGCATCAGTGCTGGGCGTACCATTCCTGCTGGCCCTAAGCGGGTCAGGAAACTCGATAATCCTTACCGTCGGGCTTACCCTCCTGGTCTCATTGGGAGACCTTGTGCCACCGACGGCCCTTGCAAGCATCTTCGCAGCCCAGGTTGTCGGGGAACCGAACTACTTCAAGGTGCTTAAGCACTGCGTGGTTCCTGCGATGCTCACTATCGCCTTCGGACTGCTCGTGATAGCCAACTCGGGCATCCTGGCGAAATGGCTGCTGTAAGGAGGCGATGAATATGATTTGGGCTTCATGGTCCTGGCTTTCCTGGATATACTGGCTCATCTGCCTGGGGCTTCTAATTGTGGTGATCGCGGAGCTCTTCAGGGAGAAGAGCGTCTGGAAGCAGATTTCGGCGGCTATGATAGTAATACCGCTTGTGTTGCGGGTGCTTATGCTTAAGTAGGAGGTGACGGCAATGAAGAAGAACAGCTGGACGGCTATGATCATACTTGCCGTCGCCGCGTTCGTGGTGTTCAACACTGGGGCGAGCTTCAGGTCCATGTACAAAGAGGACATAATCGTGCCCGGACCTTCAGTGAAGGAAGTGCGCATGCTCTCCGAGTGGTTCGACGGCCTGAAGGGGACGGCAGGAGACACCAAGGTCTATATACTCGAGGGAGAGGAGCCAGGCGGAACATTCCTGTTTCTTGGGGGCACCCATCCGAACGAACCTTCAGGACTAATGACGGCAGTGCTGTTCATAGAGAACGCAATCGTCGAAAAGGGAAGGATAATCGTGATTCCACAGGCGGATGCAAGCGGTTTCACCGCAAATGACCCTCAGGAGGGCTCCCCGCAGCGCTTCAACATCACGACTGCATCGGGGGCGGTAAGAACGTTCAGGTACGGCGCAAGGGCGACGAATCCTCTTCACCAGTGGCCGGACCCTGACATCTATGTGAACCCCTCCCAGCAGACGCTATCCGGAAGCGAGACGAGAAATCTAAACAGGTGCTATCCTGGAAGGCCGGACGGCACTTTGACGGAGAAGATCGCTTACGGCATCATGGAGGTAATCAGGAAGGAAAATGCCCTGGTATCGGTCGACCTGCACGAGGCAAGCCCTGAGTATCCGGTTATAAACGCGATAGTCGCCCATGAGAAATCTATCGACCTAGCATCGATTGCCGTCCTTGAGCTGGAGCTGGAGGACATCAAAGTAAGGCTTGAGAAGTCCCCGCCGACTTTCTACGGGCTTTCGCATAGGTCGTGGGGAGATTACTCTGATACATGGCCGCTTCTCATGGAGACGGCGAACCCAGCGCAGGGCAGGCTCCGTTCGAAGACCAACGAGAAGCTTGTACTAACTGGAATCGACCCATGGTATGTGAAGGCGCAGAAGCTCGGCAGGCTCTACGTGCCGTTCGATGAGAGCGGGCATCCTCTTGAGGAGAGGGTCGGAAGGCACTCCAGCGCGCTGCAGTCGGTCATTCGGGCGATAGAGTATTTCTTCGATTACGACCAGACGATAATGGTGACCGGGGTGCCGGGATATCAGGAGCTAATGGACAACGGCCTCGGCGCATACCTGAGAGATCCGGCAGCAAACTAATCAGGCGGAGGTAGGGGAATGATCAGGAAGAAGGACGAGCACGAGACCACTTACAAGTCGGATATGTTCGGCGGCAGGGGCACTGTCAGCTACTGGCACATGTGCGGCAACGAGGAGCTCTGTAACAAGGGCAGGATGTTCGCTAAGCTCACAATCCCCGAAGGAGGTATCCTTGGCTATCATGTGCACAAGGGAGAGATAGACATCTACCATGTGCTAAAGGGCAAGGCTGAGTTCAACGACAACGGCGTGGTCAGGGAGTTCAACGAGGGCGACACTACCTGGATCAAGCCGGGCCAGGGTCACTCCATAGCCAATGTAGGCAAGGGAGACCTTGAGTTTCTAAGCCTCGTGCTGTTTGTGGAGGAGTAAACCGGGCATACCGCCCCTGTTCTATGGACCCGGCTCGTTTTTAGGGCCGGGTTCTCCTTCTTTTTCCTGTTAGATGCCTGAAAAGGTTTGCAAAGCCTCTTGTTGCATGCCCGCTGAACACTTCAGCTAAGGCAGAGATTGCCTCTTTCGAGATGGCTCCGTCTGTCGCGAACGTAAGGGACCTGAGCGGCATCTGAAGCAATAACTCAGGAGCGGCGGCCATGGTCGGGTCATCCTTTGCGCCTCTAGTCTTCATCCGCACGGCAGCCAGCAGGGCGAAACGGAATATGCTCCCACAGAAGCCGCTGAGATCCCCTATGGGGGTGTTCCTGTCGACGCGAGCAGGCCTTGCCATAGGAGCTGACAGTGGGATCGCCAGCTCCTCTGGCTTGCATCCTACGGTTGCCTCTTTAACTGGCACGAACGCCTCATCCATGTTGAAATCGCATGACAGCCTGATATCCCTAGAGGAAGAGCCTATGTAAGCACGGTAAGTCCCGCCCGGAATATGCCAGCCGTTCCTTGAGCAGTCCCAGCAGGAGAACGCCTCCGTGTCTGCTTTAAGCTCGACTTCAAAGGAGCCGCCCTTCACAACCTCAACCCTTGAAAAACCGGCGAGCATCTTGACAGCCGCCCTTTCGGAACTTTCAGGCCCTAAGACATATAGCTGGGCTATCTCCGCCCCATCGAAGTCTCCCGTGTTCTCCAGCCTGAAGCTGAAGGCTGGCCTTCCTTCGCCGTCCTTGCCGAGGTAGCGGAGGTCGCTGTAGCCAAAGCTCGTATAGCTTAGCCCATGTCCGAAAGGGAACAGGACGTCCTTCCCGAGCCTGTCATAGTGTCGATAACCGACGTCTGTGCCTTCTGAATAGCTGACCTCGGACCCGTCTCCCGGGAAGTTGCCGTACGACGGGTTATCCTCAAGGGCAAGAGGGAAGGTTTCGGCAAGTTTTCCGGACGGGACGGCATCGCCGAGGACAAGGCTTGAGACTGCGGTTCCCGATGCTTGCCCTCCCAGGTATGCCTCAAGCACTGCGCCGACCGAGCCTATCCAAGGCATTGCTACTGGCGCCCCGTTCATGAGCACCACTGCCGTCCTTTTATTTGCTTCGGAGACTGCCTTTATCAGGGCGTCATTGCCTTCTGGAAGCGACAGGTGAGCCCTGTCCCTCCCCTCGGTCTCCCACATCGCCGGAAGCCCTGCGAACACTATGGCAGCGTCCGCTGCTGCTGCTGCAGATGCGGCCTCCTTCATGGATGCTTCTGTAGCTTCTCCGGTCCGGTGGTCATATCCGGGGCTGTAGACTATCCTTGCTCTTCCGTTAACCTGCTCCTTCAACGCAGTCAATGCATCGTCAAGCCTGGCAGGGTTCACCATTGAGCTTCCTGCGCCCTGGTATCTCGGGTGCATCGCGAAGGAGCCGATTACAGCTATAGACTTCACGTCATTCAACGGCAGCGTTGAGCGGTCATTCTTAAGAAGCACCGCACCTTGTTCCGCAGCCTTCTTCGCTAGCAGGTGATGCATGTCCATGTCGGGCGGCGCATCCTGCTTTCTTGCCACAAGGATCCTGTCAATGAGTTTCAATATCCTCCTGACTGCGTCATTCAGGCATGCCTCGCTTATGGCCCCGGAGCTGACTGCCGATACTATCTCCCGGAAGCCATCTCCGTTATAGCCTGGCATCTCGATATCCATGCCTGCGGAAAGGGCGGCTGCCCTGTCGTCCACTGCGCCCCAGTCGGAGACTACGGCGCCATCGAACCCGAACTCAGTCCTCAGCTTATCGGTAAGAAGGAAGCGGCTTTCTGTGCAGTACTCGCCGTTCAACCTGTTATAGGCGGCCATGACTGTCCAGGGGCGGGACCTTCTCACTGCAATTCGGAAGGGCTTCAGGTAGATCTCGTTTAGGGCAGCCTCATCGACCTTCACGTTAATCACGAAGCGCCTTGTCTCCTGGTTGTTGGCCGCGAAATGCTTCAGGGATGCTCCGACGCCGGCCCTCTGCAGTCCGGTTATGAAGAAGGACGAGGCGGTTCCGGAGAGGTAGGGATCTTCGGAGTAGTACTCGAAGTTACGTCCACCTAAGGGCGAGCGCTTGATGTTTGTGCCCGGTCCGAGCACAATGTCGACGCCATTGGCGGCGGCCTCGCAGCCTATCGCATATGCCACCTGGCTTATCAGGTCCATGTTCCATGAGCTGGCTAGGGCGGAGGCAGTGGGAAAGCATGTGGATGGTATGGTGCTGCCAAGCGAGATGCTTGAACCATCCCTTTGTTTCCTTAATCCATGAGGGCCATCCGCCACTTTAATGGACGGTATGCCCAACCGAGGGACAGGCTTTGTGCTCCAAGCATCTAAGCCTGAACAGAGCGAGGCCTTCTCCTCAAGAGTAAGCCTGTTAAGCAGTTCCTCTATGTTCAGCCTTCTGCCTGCATCCGCTGGCTCCAACCGGCATAGCCTCCATTTCCTGACAAGGAACCATCAAAGGTTCTTTATATAGGGAAGGATCCTGCGGAACTCGGGGGCATCTGCCCTGCCGACAAGCTCGAAAGCAAGGCTTTGGGCGGTTGCTACCGTGATGCCCGCATGCCGCATCCTTTCGTATGCGATGTCCCTATGGTAAGGGGAGGTTGAGGAGCTGGCATCGGCGACAACGAATACCTGATAGCCCGCTTCAACTGCGTCAAGCGCCGACTGGCAGAGGCACACGTGCGCCTCTACTCCGAACAACATCAGCTGCTTACGTCCGGTTTCCTCCAGGATCCCTACGAAATCGCGGCTTCCGAAGGCTGAGAAAGATGTCTTGGTGGCACTTGGGCAGCCTTCCAAAGCGTGAGCAAGCGTCTCGGTTGTCCTTCCCATCTTCTCGGGGACGTGCTCCAGCTTAATGACCGGCACTCTCATCTCCCTGCATATGGTTGCGAAAGCCACCGCGCGCGGGCGGATTATGTCATGGTCCCAGGTGATGTCTATTACCTTGTCCTGCATGTCGATGCTTATCAAGACGCAGTCTTTCGGATCTGCCTTTAGTTTTCTTTCCACTACAGAGAACCTCCATACTAGTCTTATAGCTAATTATATATTTCCGCGGCACGGCTTGCGACCTTGATGAGTGGCTCTATCTTATTGATTTCTAAGGGTAACTTGTGCTAAATTACTCATTGCACAACTTGCCGAAGTGGTGGAATTGGCAGACGCGCTAGATTCAGGGTCTAGTGGGGGCAACCTCGTGCGGGTTCAAATCCCGCCTTCGGCACCAATAGGGTTCTAAACCGTCAGTATGCTGGCGGTTTTATTTTTCAGATAGCCCATTTGTCAAACATTTGTCAAACAATTGCATCAAATCTTATTTTGGAACCGTACAGAAAGGTGCTTCAGTGGAGCGCTTGCAGAAGACCGGCAGAGGGTTTATAATAATTGCCGCTACACAAATAGAAAACAGTATGATATCATATAAATTTATCACATGTTGACATTTCCATACTCATTCAATATAATCTCTCCTGCAGTCTTCCGAACTGCTTTGAACGTCTAGTCGACATCAGATCTT
>CAZHKX010000093.1:0-6593 GCA_964532805.1 uncultured Clostridia bacterium | reverse complement strand
CGAGAAGCAGATTATCTCATCTGAGAGACATTCCTCCCCCAATCGCGCCTTGACCCTGTACTGAAGGCCTTCTTCCGCGAGTGTATAAGATCCGAACTCCAGCTCCAGGGTTAGCTCATCGTATCTGCTCATCCTAAGAATAGTCGGCATATTATCGCCAATCTCAAACGATGCACATAGGTCCTTCCCGAACCAGAAGACAAGCAACTCCTCCTCGACTCCAAGGATGCCGCGCTGTGCCTTTACCAGCAGCTTGCCGTCCGTCATCTTCGCCTTCTCAAGGAGTCGTACTGCAGTCTCAAGATTACAGGGATTCCATCCGTTCTCCCTGTATATGCCCCTTATTTCTTCCCAAGATAAGGTCTCCTTCGTTGGGTCATTTCCGATGTTTCCGATGCTTCGAAATGCTCTGCCGCTTTCCTTCAAGATGGTCCTTGCCGACCTCCTCTTCTTCTTTTGTGCCATCCTTGCACTCCTTTTCTTTCCTTGCCACAAGGCGACGTAAGCACCTAGCCCTTGAGGCTTCTACATTGCAATCAGTTCTTATCAGATGCTTACATTAATAGGGATGGTCAACTGGCATCAATCGCCAGTATTGTGTAAGCCTTATTGTGTGTGAGAGTATGGAGGGCCTGTTTGAGGATTGACGCTGGGGAGGAGTTGTGAACTTCCTCCCCAACCACACTATCATATTGATTGTCCAAGGAAGATGCTACTTGGCGATGAGTTCGTATGCTTTGTCAGCATCTCCCTCCCTGAAAGCCCTTACCACCTCGGTTACCACTTCAATACCATCCTTTTGCGCCTTCTCCTCGATGATGATCGCACCTCGGTAGGGCCATCCGGGGAGCCGTCCCGACGTCGCGTGCTCAACAGTGATCTTCATCATCTCTTCGTTCTCCCTGTTGAACTCGATCTCGCTCCACTCGGCTGTGCCTTCCGACACTATGCTGCCTGGCTCAGTACCAATGACTAACGAACACGACCCGCTCTTTCCGTCCTTGTCGATGCCCTCTTCCGTGATGGCGTGGAAATGCTCGTGGCACAGAACTGAATCCAGGAGAGCCGGCCATATCTCGCTGTCGATGGCGCTCGGGCTGTCAGGGGAGTATCCCACCTTCTCCAAGCACACATCCTTATAAAGAAGGACGTACCCTGTGTTTGCGAAACTGACTTCATCTGATGCGCCCGCCAGGAAAAGCATCTGATTGAGCCACTTCCTGCCTCCTTCTCCTGCAGGGACATAGCAGCCGAATGCCCTTAGTTCATCGATTACCCTCATGAACTTGAGCTTAAACCTGGCCAGGTCCCTATATGCTCTTTCAAGGATGTCCACAGCTATATCGAGCACCGCAGAAAGAACACTCGCCCTCTTATTCCATGTCCCATCCTCATTCAAGCTCATTCGAAGCGTATCCATCTGATCCTCGCTTGCATATCTCGCCCAGATCTCCAGATTAGGGCGTTCCTCAACTATCCTCATGCTCGCCCTGTTGCTCGGATCGAAGATCTCGAAGTACCCATTTCCGATCATAAGCTTGTTATGTAGTCTATCATCCATCCTGCGGATGGTCTTTGCTATCAGGCGAAGGCAGTTCATAAGCAGGGTGAATGGATCAGCGGAGCGAAGCTCCCTTACTCCTTCAAATCTACCTCTCCAACGACTTATATAACTTTCCGCCTCGGCGAAGTCACCTTCGCCATATATTGCGATGTATGCACTGATGCCTTCAGCCAATCCCACAAGACTTCTTCTTTCTTCCTCACTCATACGATAGAGGAGCTTCTCATAGGAGTTCATTGTCTCTGCATCTAAAAGGTCTTTTGGAAGGTTGTCAGCCAAATAGAACCTTCTGGTGTGAAATGCGATAGCCACTCCCTTAACAAGTTTCGAGAGCTCTACGAACACCTCCGATGGGTCGACGGAGCTGACCTGGCCAAACTCCCTAACATTCATTCCAACCTGCCTTGCTACGCTTCGGTCGACGATTACCGTCGGAACTGGGTAATATCTCAAGCCTGTCGCCTTCTCAAGAAAGGGGACGATCTTCCGCATCGCCTTCCCGGCCGCTTCCGCCGCCTGCTCCCCGCCCTCGGCGAGGTTTAATACAGTGGCGTTTATCGGCAAGTCGGTATACTGAACAAGCTTCTTGTCGTCGAGCCGCAGGATTTCCTTTATCTGGCTGAAGTCTCTGATGTGCACCACCTCGCCCTCGGGCTCCTCTTCAAGGATCTCCCTATCGCCCAAGAGCTCGTTTAATATCAGTACCTTCAATTCCAATCCGGGAGATCTCTTGTACTCGTCTGTGATATCCAGCCTGCTTATCAAAGATGCATTGTCTTCACCGTCAGTTATGCAAGCGATTATGGCTTGATCCACATCGGACGTCTTAAGATGCTCCAGCACTTCTTCTAAGCTGCTCCATATTGCCGTACTGCCTTCCCCCGGCGACAGATCTTCAATCTCCGCCAAGGCCTCCTCCTTGTCGTTTCCCTGATAGATAAGCCTTGCACAGTCTCCCAAACTGAAGACAATGATCTCTGTGCCCTCGCCTATGTTCTTCATCAGGTCATTGATCTCCAGCTTGAGCTTTTCCATCTTTGACATGAGCGTCCCGTCTTTTCTAACCGGCTCATCCATGCTTCCCGAAACATCCAGCACCAGCACCAAGCTTCTTTCGTCCCTCATCTCGCACCTCCGCTATCATTATCTTTAAGCTGTTGTACTAAATTTCCCAAATTAGGAGCCCGATCGCCTTTGGATCCATCACCGCTCAGTTCCTGCCTTGATTCGCGCTCCGCTCCTTTACTTTTCCTATCCCTAGTTCGCCCTGATCTGGTTCTTGATCTCATTTCTTGTAAGGAAGAGCCTGGTGGCCTTCCCGCGCTCGGGGCACAGCCAGAACTCAAGTCGATATCTTTTGCCTATAGACGCAAGGTCCCGAGAAAAGTAATAATCGAAGAATTGCAGCTTATCCCAGCACGAGCTTATTACGATGATACCTTTCGTAGCATATTTCAGTCGGCCCGATGCGTCTTCTCTGACCATCATAATCGTCCTCACAAGGCTTTCCGTGCTCCTGCAGAAGTACATCGCCACACAACCCGGACCGTATTCTAAGGAAGACTTCTCTATACTTAGAGCGTTAAGCGGAAGGCCCGCTTTTATTGCGATTCTGTTGGATATTCTGTTATTCACATGAGGTTGTACAGGGGCTCTTCTCTTCCTGGATGCACCTGACACATAATGGCTTGCTGCTACTGCAATGGCCTTAAAACTTACTGAATTGATATCGGGCAGCCTCGCCAGAACCGGATCATCGTAGAGTATGCCCTCTGCATCCTCCATTATTCCTGGTACTTCTACACTTACCGGTTGCCCGTTGGCAAGCTGTATGACCATCAGTCCGCACTTGCTTGATATCTCCGCCCCCAACTGGTCCAGGAGTTCCGCTTTCTCCTTTGATAAGTCGTCTGTGATTATGACGGCCTGCTTGATTGCACGGTCGTTGCATTCCCAAAGTAGCATCATGGCCTTCTTGAACCCATCGGCACACCAGCTCCCGATATCGATGAAGAATATCAGAGGCTTCTGTTTGCTGAGGACAGCCGTCCCCGAGCACGTCCTGATATCGTATTGAGATGCATCGATCGTTCTTACGCTTTGGACGGCTGCATGCATCTGTTCAAGTAGGCTGGTCGGAAGCTTAGCTGATACTCCGGCCTTCTCCTTGATCAGACTCTCCCTCTCATCCCACATGGCCTTACCCATCAGGATTGCAATCCTTTCAAGTTCGTTTCCGGGGATATGCTGCCTCTTTTCTGTACCCATTCACATCTCCCCCAGCTTGCTTCCTATAACTCTATCAGGTTCGGTTCCCTGCCCGCATATAGGTAGATCTCAAGATGTGCCTCATCCCTGATGGCCTTCAGGTTATACTTCCAGAACTCATATGCATCGGAGTCCCAGCGGTCGGTTATTATTACGACCTCCTTTGTGATGCCGCGCCCTTTTCCTTGCATATGTACAACGAGCGCCGTCAGGGTGTCTCCAAAGTTGGTGCCATACTTGCCATTGAAGAAGCTGCTGTATTCCCTCCATTCATTCAGGCTTACGAAGAACATCGTCTTCTTAGGTTTCTGCTCCTTCTCATAAGGGAAGAGGCCGAAGCTCCTCATGGGAATGCCCGAGCTTTCAGCTATAAGCTTTCTCACCCTTACGCCTTCCAGACTGTCTTGGGTCCCCCACGAGTTTAAAACCTTCGTCAACCGCCTTGCTGTGACATAGTATCTGCCGTTGCATATTTGCGGCATGTCTGAGCGTTCCATGGCTTTCCCCTCCATAGGTTCGTACCTTAGCTCTGTCGCCTTGCCTGAGTAGGTAAGATAGAAGCTCATCCGGCTTTCCTTTTGGATGAGCGAGAGGTTCTCTTTCCACTCGTAGTCGTCCGAGGACTTCCAGTCGGCGGTGATCACCGCCGTCCTGGGCATAGACCCCTTACAGACCCCTTGCATGTACCTGACGATCTTGGCGAAGAGGTATTGGGTTCCGAAGATTCCCTTCTCCGTCCAGTCATAGCAGGTCGCAGTCCTGAGTGCTTCCGGCAATGATACAAAGAATGCATTCTCAAACGGCTGATTCGACAATACATTGGGGTTTACTATGAATTCGTCTTGTGGAAGGCCGGTTACCGAAGCTATAGCCTTCTCCAGCTTCCTGATGACCTTTTGGTCCCCTGCTCCGCTGAAGATTACGTTATTGCCCTTCAATTTGCCGCCATCTATAAGCTTTGCAATCAATCCGGCAACAGCGAGTCCGTCGACAGCGCTACCCATGGCCTCTTTCGTATCCGGCCCAGTACCTGATATGGAGCCCCCTTCATGTGTTTCGGGAATCGCGATTCCGGAAGCGCCGCCAACGATACTGGTCTGACCACGTTGCCTCCCTGCCCCTCTGCCTTCGGTTCTCATGGTCTCTCCTTCCGCTGATGGCCGCGCTCTAACCGAAGTAGTTGCATACGCGACCATCAACAAACATTCTCTGTTTCAGTTTGTGCGATTCTTTTGTCAAAGAGCTTGAAGAAACCGATCCTTGTCAGCAGTTTCATCCTGGTTTATGGTTGGTTCCTTCAGAGTGCCTCATCAAACAGGGATTCATTATGGAATCCGGAGTTATGGTAAGCTGCCTTCCCGCTACTTCTCAGAGGAAATAAGATTGTTGCTGCTGTTCAGGCCCCCAATGATCTTCAGCGTCTCCTGTAACGCAGGCCGGCATGACTCGGGTTTATGGAAGTGAGGCTTAGAATCAGCGCCTCTAACCAGACACCAGGATATGTCGCCGTAGTCGCTCCAATACTTCCTGTCTTGCACGCGATATTGAAGAAGCCTAGGAAGCTTTCCTTTCGGCGGCTTAAGGTTCGGGTACTGGAGCAATGCCGCCTTGTCGCCCTCTTGAATATAGTCGCGGGAGTCGGTTATGTAAGACTCGGCGCCAAGCCTCTCGAGCACCCCGGGAATCCATCCTCCGGCAGCCAAGCCTCCTCCGCCTAATCCTCCTCCGTATCTAATGTGTATTACGTGCGATATCTTGGCCTTGTAGGGCAACATGTGCTTCGCACAGAACGTCTCGTTCACGGCCTGAACGTATATCACGGGCACTCCAGTGCTTATGCCAGCTTTTGCCGATGTCACCCAAAGGTAGTCGAAAGTTACTCTCCCGGACCCGCCCTCGAAGCGTACAATCGAGGAATTATATGCCGGGTCTACGCTTGGTAGAACCTCTTGCGGCCACTCTTGACTGATCCATGTCTGTTTGTCCCGGTATACGGTAGTACTCTCCCAATCCGGGTCGATTCCGCCGAGGTAGTCCGTCATAAGAAACAAGTCAGGCGGCTCGGGGTCAGCGATGAACCCCGGGTATCTTGTTGCGTAGTTCTTGTTTAGGTATAGAAGCCCCCTGAAATCACTTCCAGCGGAGGGGTACCAGGCAATCCTGGGTTGCCTCCCCTGCATCTCATATTTCTCTATCAGCTCAAGTAGGGCTCCATTTGCGTTTCCGTTTAAGTGTCTTAGAAACTCTATCGACATTTTTACACTCACCTTTCATAATTGCGGTCGATGCCGCAGCTGGATACGTCCTCTCCAGTAGTAGTTCATATGGTCTTGTTGGTTGGTTTTTCGAAATGTCTTTTGAAGTGTTGTTTTGACGGGCGTTTACGTCTTGTCTTTGACGTCCGGCCTTACTTGGCCAGAAGGCTTGCGGTTTCCTGATGTCCGCCGCTAATTGCATATGCCATGGCATCTATTCCTTCCGGTCCGACTGTCTCCTTGATCGCCCCTTTTTCCATCAGCAGCCTTGCTGCTTCAGTAAGGCCGTCTCTTGCCGCCAGCATTAGGGGTGTAAGTCCGTAAGCTGTTGGCATGTCCGGGTCAGCTCCGTTTTCGAGAAGATATCTTATCAGCTCAACGTTATCATTCTCGACGGCTATGCATAACGGGGTGTAGCCTTGCCTGCCTCTGATATTCACATCCGCCCCCCATCTGACAAGCGTAGCCACGTTAAGCATGCTTGGCAGATTGACTCCGCACGCCAG
>CAZHKX010000092.1:0-6595 GCA_964532805.1 uncultured Clostridia bacterium | reverse complement strand
TATTCTAACCATTTGAATAAAATCATTCAATCATTGGTTAGATAATCAAATCATAACAGATAAAGGCCCACACTTTCGGAGAGCGGGAAATATGCGCCGTTTTGAATGCGTCTATTGCAACAATTCCCCCGCGGTGGTATATTTACATAGTAATTCAATTTGGAATATCAGGCCTTGCAAAGGAGGTTATCATATGTCGAAAGTCTGTGATGTCTGCAACAAGGGTCCGGTCTACGGGCACAATGTCAGCCATTCGAACATCCACACGAAGCGTAGGTGGCTTCCAAACCTGCAGACCGTGAAGGCTATCGTGAACGGCAGCCCCAAGCGCATCAGGGTATGCACAAACTGCCTGAAGTCCGGCAGGGTAGTTCGCGCTAGCTAATCCATTAGGGTTAGGATGGTTTCTTGTGAGGAAGGGTTTGTTGCCCTTCCTCTTCTCTTTACCCTCTCAAGCCCGTTCTAGCCTTTTCGGCGATTCCCTCTATCTCATCCATCACTTCCATAAGCACCTTCGCAGCCCCCACAGAGCCTGCGTGGTAGATGCCGGCAGGGTCGAACTCTCCGTGCCAGTCGGATCCTCCTGTCACGATCAAGCCGTGCTGCCTTGCGAATTTCCTGTACCTTGCCTTTGAGGATCTGTCATGCCTTGGGTATTCGGCTTCTATCCCCATGAGGCCCGCATCCACAAGCTCCTTCAGAAGCGGGTCCGCCCCTGATGTGCCTGGGTGCGCTATGACCGGGACCCCTCCTGCCTGCCTGATGCATCCCACTGCCTCCTGGGGACTAAGGTCGGATGTGGGCTCAAACGCGGCGCCGCCTATGTTGAGCCATATGTTGGCCCTCTCGTCAAACTCGCCGTTGAACCTGTCCTTGATCGCCCGGAATAGGTGAGCCCTTCCTACGACGCCCTTTCCTTTGTATGAGAGGACGAACTCCTCCTCGATTGGGCATCCTAGCCTGTTCAGGCTCTCTATCATCCTCGTCATCCTCTCGGAGCGGAGCCTCTTCATCCCGTCGATTACATCAAGGAACTCCCTGCCAGGCTCATGCGGGAAATATCCTAAGATGTGCACTTCTGTCCTACCCTTGACTGTCGACATCTCGACGCCCGGCAAGAACCTTATGCCAAGCTCAAGCGCCTTTGCCCTCGCCTGGGGTATCCCGTCCATTATGTCGTGGTCGGTGAGGGCAAAGCCGGAGAGCCCCTTCTCAGCGGCCTTGATTGCCACTGTCTCCGGGGCTTCCTTGCCGTCTGAATGGTAGCTGTGCGTATGAAGGTCAGCGTACCCTTGATATCGCGATTGTGACGAGCTCATCATTCACTTCCCATTCCTTGGAGTACTCGGCTTCTGATGCCCCCAAGGATATCTCCTCGGCAAGCGTCTCTTCTTTTATGTATCCTTCGAACTTCCTTACTGCCTCTTCAGTCATGCTGCCGCCCTTGAGCACTATCCTTATCCTGTCCTCTATCTGGAAGCCTGCCTCTTTCCTGGAGTTCTGTATCCTGTTTAGAAGCTCCCTCAAGAAGCCTTCAAGCAGCAGCTCTTCCGTAACCTCGGTTGAAAGGGCCGCTTTTCTGCCCTTCTGTGCTACAGCGCACCAGCCCGGCCTCTGCACCGTCTCGACGATGAGCTCCCCTGCCTCAAGGACTACCTCGCCGTCTTCAAGCATGAAGCTGACCGGATTGCCCTTGGCTGCCTCCTCCGCCTGCTTGTCGCTTGACGCCGCCACAGCTGCCGCCAGCGCTTTCATCCTCGGCCCCATCTTCTTTCCGAGAAGGTCGAACCTCGGCTTGATCCTGTAGCTTGCATATCCGCTGAGATCGTCCGCGAAGCTTACTGCCTTCACGTTAAGCTCGTCTTGTATTAGCCCCGACAGCTCGGTTATATCACTGCGCTCAGCCTCGGAGGTCGTCTCGAAGAGGATCTCTGCGAGAGGCTGCCTGTTCTTTATGTTCACCGTGTTTCTTGCGAGGCGCCCGAGGTATACCACCTGCTCTGCCAGGTCCATCTTCCTTTCCAGGTCTGCGTCGACCGCGCTTTCGTCCTTCCGGGGATAATCGCATAGATGGACGCTTTCCGGGGAACCTGCCTCACCTAGCGAGAGCACGAGGTTGCCATAGATCTCTTCGGCAAGAAATGGAGTAAACGGCGCAGTCAGCTTGGCGAGCTCGACTAATACCTCGTACAGGGTCGCAAAGGCCGCCTCCTTGTCCAGGGTCCATTCCGAACCCCAGTAGCGCCTCCTCGACCTTCTGACATACCAGTTCGACAGCTCGTCGACGAACTCTTCGAGCATCTTGCCCGCATCGGTTATGTCGAATACGTCCATGCTCTTCCTCACCTCACCGGCAAGGTTATTGAGCTTGGAAAGTATCCAACGGTCTATCTCCGGCCTGTCTTTCAGGGCCACTTCATGCTCAGATGGCTTGTAGTCGTCTATGTTCGCATATAGCACGAAGAATGAGTAGACGTTCCACAAAGTGCCCATGTACTTCCTTATTGCATCTGTTATGCCCTCCTCATAGAACCTTGTCGGGTTCCACGGGGGGTTGGTTGTGTATAGGTACCATCTCATGGCGTCGGCGCCCTGCTTGTCCAGTATCTTCCACGTATCAACCACATTGCCCTTGCTCTTGGACATCTTCTGCCCGTTCTCGTCAAGCACAAGGCCCATCACAACGCAGTTTTTGAATGGCTCCTTGTCGAACAGCAGTGTCGATATCGCAACAAGCGTATAGAACCATCCCCTGGTCTGGTCTATGGCCTCAGTTATGAAGTCGGCCGGGAAACCCTTCTCGAAGACCTCCCTGTTCTCGAACGGATAGTGCCACTGAGCGAACGGCATCGATCCGGAATCAAACCAGCAGTCCATGACCTCGGGTGTCCTCTTCGACTCCCCTCCGCACTCGGGGCATCTCAGCTTAACGGAATCGATGTATGGCCTGTGCAGTTCGGGTAGGTTGACCTCCCCCATCGCCATCTCCATAAGCTGCTCCTTGCTTCCCACAGCGGTCTGATTCCCGCAGGATTCGCATATCCATATGGGAAGCGGCGTCCCCCAGTATCTTTCCCTGGACACAGCCCAGTCTATGACGTTTTCGAGGAAGTTGCCGAACCTGCCCTGCTTTATGTGGTCTGGGAACCAGTTTATGTTGGCGTTGTTGGCTACGAGCTTCTCTCGTAGCTTAGACATCTCTATGAACCATGACGCACGTGCGTAATACAGCAGCGGGGTGTCGCATCTCCAGCAGAACGGGTAGCTGTGCAGGTATTCCTCCTGTTTGAACAGAAGGCCCCTGCCCTCCAGTTCCTTCATTATCCCGGCGTCGGCATCCTTCACGAAGAGGCCCTTCCAGGGCGTTACATTATCGTCGAACTTGCCCTGAAGGTCAACGACCTGTATTACTGGCAGGTCGTTCTCCTTGCCGACCTTGCTGTCATCTTCACCGAACGCCGGAGCTATATGCACTATGCCGGTACCGTCGGTGAGAGTGACGAAGTCGCCTGCGACTACCCTGAATGCCGGCTTATCGGGCTTGACGAAGCTGTACAGCGGCTCATATGCCTTGCTTACGAGGCTTGCGCCCTTGACTCTCTTCATCGTCTCGAACTCGCTGAGGCCAAGCTTCTCGACAAGCTCCGATGCAAGGACCAGGGTTCCTCCATCCGTCTTCACATATGAGTAGTCGGCATCCTTCGCGACAGCAACCGCGACGTTTGAGGGAAGCGTCCACGGCGTGGTCGTCCAGACAAGGAGGAACGTCTCAGGCTCGTCTGCAAGCTTAAACTTGACGTATATGGAGGTGTCCGTTACGTCTTTGTAGCCTTGTGCTACCTCATGGCTGGAAAGCGCCGTACCGCACCTGGGACAGTAGGGCACCACCTTATGGCCCTTATATATCAGCCCCTTGTCGAATATCGTCTTGACGGCCCACCAGACCGATTCGATATAGGTGTCGTGATAGGTTACATAGGGGTCTTCCATATCGACCCAGAAGCCTATCCTTTCGGTTATATCGGTCCAGTCCTTAAGGTACTTCCAGACGCTCTCCTTGCATTTGGCTATGAACTTCTCTACGCCGTATTCCTCGATCTGGGGCTTGCCGCTTATGCCGAGCTGCTTTTCGACTTCTAGCTCGACGGGCAATCCATGGGTGTCCCAGCCCGCCTTCCTGTTCACCAGGTAGCCATCCATCGTCTTGTACCTTAGTATTACGTCTTTTATTGCCCTGGTGAGCACATGGCCTGGATGAGGCCTCCCGTTCGCTGTCGGCGGCCCCTCAAAGAACACGAAGGGCTTGCTTCCCTGCCTGTTCGATATGCTCTTCTCGAACACCGCGCCCTCTTTCCAGAACTCGAGGACCCTCTTCTCGACCGCCGGGAAGTTCACTTCCGGACTCACTTTCCTGAACATCGCATTTACCTCCGTAGGAATATAGAAAAACCCGTCCTTATGGGACGGGATAACCCGCGGTACCACCCATCTTAGCCCTTCCGGGCCCACTTTGAGGGCACATTCATGCCCCTCCCCTGTAACGGGGGGACCGGCTCGGCTTACTGTGACTTCAGCCTGCTGCTCAAGGGAGATTTTCCTGCGGTTATCCATGCGGGCTCCCACCATATCCCGCTCGCTTGATGGAGTATCGCAGTACTCGTCCCTGTCAACGCATTTCAACAACTAATATAACTATATGCCTCTGAATCAGTCAAGAAAAAGAGCATTCACCGCTCGTGATGACTGCAGCCTCACCGGTAATGCACGATATCTCCGCATGGTCCTCGACTATGAGGTTTGACACGCCCCGGCTGCTTCCGGATATCATGTCCTCGCCGTGCAATTCGTACTTCATACCCTTCGTCCTGACTCCGCAGAGGATCTCGGATAGGGGTATGAGCGACACCGGACAGCCGGACTTGCCATCGAAGCTGCAGTGGTATTCATGCGTAAGCACTTCTATGCTGCTTGACCTGCCCAGCAGGGAGACTTTCATACCCATGCAGGCATACCTTCTAAGCAGCAGGATGTTCGTCATCTCGTGGTCGATTCTTCCGCCGAGGGCGCCATAGACATAGCATCTTCTTACGCCAGCCCGATAGGCCAGCTTTAATGCGATGTCGAGGTCGGTCTCATCCTTCTCCTGCGGGTACTCCACTATCCTTGCCCCATCTGCCCTGGCCCTTTCGACCAGGGAAGGCGACGCAGAATCGAAGTCGCCTACTGCAAGGTCAGGCTTCATTCCCGCCCTGAAGCAGAACTCTATGCCCCCGTCGGCGCAGACTATCATGCCTGCCGCCTCCTTGATTCTCTCGGAAGGAAGGATCAGCTCCTCCTCGCAACCTGCGAAAAGCACAGCTGTCTTATCGGAGTTGCAAAACAATTCGACCACCTCTTATGAAGTGGGGCAGCGTTTGAGCTGCCCCCTTTGTCTCCTATTGCCACTTACCCTTCATAACGTGCCCGCGTATCTCCGTCCTGCTGCTCATTGATATTATCTCGCACTGTTTCTTGGCGTTCTTGAACAGGGCCACGCACGGCGGGTCCAAGTCGTCCTCGATGCCCATCTCAGCAATGGATATCGCCTTCTCCATCAGGTGTATGAGCTGGATGTGAAGGTCGTTTGTGTACCTGGACCTCTCGATGAGCTGGACTTCTGCCTCAGTGAGCTTCACGAATTGCTCCTTGGGCGCTCCGCACTTGGGGCATCTGTCAGGGGCTTCATCACCCTCGTGAATATAGCCGCATACTCCGCAACGGTACATCTGTTACCTCCCGTGGTTGATTAATAATTCTCGCATAGCACCTCGTAATAGGATCTCGGATGCGCGCAGGCGGGGCACTTGTCAGGTGCTTCCGTCCCATAGTGGAGGTATCCGCAATTGCGGCACTTCCAGAAGACAGGCTTGTCCTTCTTGAAGACTGAGCTGTCCTCGATGTTCTTGAGGAGCTTAAGGTATCTCTTCTCATGAGCCTCCTCGACCTCGCCTATCTCGGAGAAGACTGCAGATATCTCATCATAGCCTTCCTCTTTTGCCACTTTCGCGAACTCAGGGTACATCTTAGTATGCTCGTAGTTCTCGCCTTCGGCCGCATGCTTGAGGTTGTCTGTCGTGCAGCCGATGAGCCCCAGAAACTTCGCGAAGCGCTTCGCGTGCTCCATCTCGTTGTCAGCGGTCTCAAGGAAGAAGCCCATAATCTGCTCATAGCCTTCCTTCTTTGCCGCTGCGGCCCAGTATGTATACTTGTTCCTGGCCTGGCTTTCGCCGGCGAACGCTGCCATCAAGTTCTGATATGTCCTGCTGTCCTCGAACTTGCCCATGTGTCTCCTCCTAAACTGATTACTCTTCCGGACTGAAACTATCTTTTCCGACTCCGCAGTCGGGGCACACCCAATCCTCTGGAAGCGCCTCGAAAGGTGTCCCTGGCTTCACACCCTGGCTGGCGTCGCCCTTCGCAGGATCGTACACATAACCGCAGATGTCGCATACCCATCTTTTCATTCGCTTTACCTCCTTGCCTTATTCTTAGACGACATTAAATGCAAGCGGACCTGTAAGCCGAGTTCTGTCGTGGATGGCCATCCATCTTGGCG
>CAZHKX010000091.1:0-6647 GCA_964532805.1 uncultured Clostridia bacterium | reverse complement strand
GTGAACTATCTGTGGCAAAAAGAAAGGGACTGCCCCTTTGTTTTGGGACAGTCCCGTTTTTTATACCGATGAAACATTTTTAATGGAAGGGTATTCTCAAAAGCGCTAAGCATCGGTAGAATGTAGATAATATATCTTGTATACATGTTATATATCGGTCTTCGTAACCCGGGCTCTAGCTCGAGAAATCGGAGGATTTTGCATGGCATACCAGGTAGGAGGCTTGAAGACAGGCAGCATCACCATCGGTTCCGGCTCTCTCAGACAGGCAGGAGAGATCGCAAAGAAACTAATCGCACAGGGAAGACCATCAAAAGCACTGATCGTCTGCGGAAGCGTCATGATCAAGAGCGATACGTATCAGAGGCTTACCGGATACCTCGCTGAGGCGGGTATTGGGGTTGAAAGCTTCTCCGGCGTTGAGCCGGAACCTTCCATCTCAACTGCCCAGAAATGCGCCGACGCCATCCATGAGGGAGGTTACGGCCTTGTAATCGGCTTCGGCGGGGGGAGCGCGCTGGACGTAGCAAAAGTCGCAGCAGTCACAGCGGGCAAGGGAAGGGTATATGATTTCGCCGGCATCGGAAAGGTCCACGAGAAGGGGCTTCCGATGCTTTTCATTCCCACCACTTCGGGTTCCGGAAGCGAGTCCACGCTCAGCGCGCTGCTGTCGGACACCGATGCAGGGGGCATCAAGAAGGGCTACGTCAGCCCGTTCATGCTGCCTGACGCCTCGATAATCGATGCGGAGACGACATTATCGCTTCCGCCCAAGTCCACCGCAGCGACGGGAATAGACGCGCTCATACACGCCCTAGAATCCTTCGTGTCCAGGAAGGCCACTCCTATGTCCGACGCCCTTGCCATTGACGCGATAAGAAGGATCGGAAGGAGCCTGAGAAAGGCTTATGCGAACGGGTCCGACCTTAAGGCGCGCGAGGACATGGCCGCAGCCAGCGCGATGGCTGGCATCTGCATAGGAAACTCCGGCCTGGGGCTTGTGCACGCGATGGCGCTTCCGATGGGAGGCATCTACAACATTATCCATGGAATATCGAATGCCGTCCTGCTGCCCTTCGTCCTCGACTTCAACCTGATGGCGGCGCCAGAGAAGTATGCCGCCGCCGCCGAAGCGCTCGGAGAGGATGTAAGCGGGCTTGGCGTCATGGAGCAGGCAAGGCTCATTGTCCCTGCGGTGATGGACCTCATGGACGACATCGAGATACCGGCCTCCGCAAAGGAGCTGGGAGTGCCGGAGGATGCACTGGACGAGCTGTCCAAGCATGCTTTCGGCAACAGGCGCCTCGTCGACGTAAACCCGAGGCAGCCGTCGGTCGAGCAGATCAGGGTCCTATTCCAGCAAGGCTGGGAAGGCCGTTGATTTGATAAGAAAACTAACTAGGAGGGAAAAAGGAATGAAGAGGATCCTGGCTAACATCGCAAGGCTGACCCTCGCCCTGGTGCTGATCTTCGCGATAGGCGTAGGCAGCATCTCCGCAGAAGCCACCAAGACGTTCATCAACCTGGGCGGAAGCAGCCCGGGCGGCGTCTTCTACTATGTGTTCGGCGTGCTGGCCACTCTGCTTACCGAAAAGATGCCCGACGTCATCGCAACCAACGTCGCCACCGGCGCCTCAGTCGACAACCTCAAGAGGCTCATGAAGGGCGAACTCGACTTCGGCATCTCTCATGCCTCCAATATATGGGAATCGCTTAATGGCGAGGGAAGCTTCGTAGGACAGAAGAACACCCAGCTCAGGGCAATCGGAAAAGTATATGGCAGCGCCCATTACTTCGTAGCCCTCAAGAAGAGCGGCATCAAGTCGATGTCCGACCTCAACGGCAAGAAGGTCGCAATCGGCACCGCCGGCTCCGGCGCGGCTTATAACTCCGAACTTACCTTCAAGGCGCTCGGCCTTAAGGTGGACACCCAGTACATGGCATTCGCAGACGCTGGCCGCGACGTGAAGGAAGGAAGGATCGCCGCCCTCGGACAGAGCGGCGCCCCCTCCGGAGCGGTCACCGAGCTCGCTGAGACCGCCGACATCGTCGTTATCCCCATGACGGACGCCGAAATCGGCAAGATCGTTGCATCCCAGAAGGCCCCCTACTTCAGCAAGGGCTATATGGATCCCAGCATCTACAAGGGAATGACCGAGCCCGTCCCGACATTCTATGTCAATATCTACTGGTATGCGCACGAGCGCCTCTCCACGGAGATGGTCTACAACGTGCTCAAGACCATGTATGAGCCCACCAACCGCAAGTACCTCGAGGAAGGCTACTCGCTCTGGAAGGAAATGGAGCCCAGCCTCGTCGAGATGAAGGCCCTCGGAATCCCGCTTCACCCCGGTGCGGAGAAGTTCTACAGGGAAATCGGTGTAAAGATACCGTAAAAAGCAGCTTCCGACATTCCGTGCCCCGGACCTCTAGGGGTTCCGGGGCACATCATCGAATCGTAGATGCCGACCGCGTCTTGCAGGAGGAAGGATCATGAGCGATAAAGAGAACAAGAAGATAGAAGAGAAGATGGAAGCAATCGAGAAGAAATTCGAGCCGCGCACCAGGAAACTGGCGGGCACGCCCCTGTTTATTTTCACACTTGCATCGGCGCTATTCGCAGGGTTCTATCTTTACACGGCGGGTTTCGGCATCGTCTCCACCGAGACTCATAGGGGAGTTTACCTGCTGTTTACTTTCCTGCTTGGTTTCATGATGTATCCTGCCTTCAAGCGCTCCAAGGAGCATGTGACGGTCTGGGACTACATAATCATCGTCGCTGCGGTGGCTTCGATGATCTATTGGATGGTCTCATACGCGACCTACGCAAGGTATCGCATCAGCGAACCTAGCCAGTTCGACTTCTGGTTCGGCGTGATAGCGATAGTGCTGAGCCTAGAGATAACCAGGCGAGCAATAGGCAACATCCTGGTGGTGCTCGGCGCAGTATTCCTCATCCAGCTGTTCTTCGGAAGATATCTGCCCGGCATACTTGCCCACCCCGGCTTCTCATGGGAGAGGATAGTGGAGTTCGTCTACTCCGACATGCAGGGCATATTCGGCAGTGTTGCGGACACATTCGCGACGTACATCTTCCCATATATAATTTTCGGCGCCTTCCTTCAGAAATCGGGTGCCGGCGCCTTCTTCATCGACCTGGCAAGCTCGCTGACGGGCGGATGGGTAGGAGGCCCCGCGCAGGTTGCAGTGCTTTCCAGCGCGCTGTTCGGCTCGATCTCGGGAAGCTCGGTCGCAAACGTCGTAGGGACCGGTACTTTCACCATCCCTGTAATGAAGAGGGTAGGCTATAAGGGCGAGGAGGCGGGGGCCATCGAGGCTGTCGCATCCACCGGCGGCCAGTTCATGCCCCCTGTAATGGGAGCGGGCGTGTTCCTGCTTGCCGCCTTCACCGAGACCCCCTACTTCAGAATCGCGCTCATCAACATCATCCCTGCGCTGCTGTATTTCGTATCAGTCGCCTTCCACGTTCATATGCAGGCGCTTAAGAGCGGCGCCATGGGCCTTCCCAAGAACCAGATCCCGAACTTCAAGAAGACGCTCAAGAACGGCTGGCACTTCATGATACCGCTCGTATTGGTGTTCTACTTCATGTTCATGGGCTACTCGCCCAGCATGGGCGCCTTCGTGGGGTGCATCTCCTCCGTCGCGTTCAGCTGGGTCCGCAAGGATACCAGGATGGGGTTCAAGCAGATTTACGAGACGCTAGCGATTGCCGGCAAGAATTCGATATCCACCGGCGCTACCGTTGGAACCCTGGGCCTTATAATGGGCGGCATCGTCCTTGGCGGCCTGGGCCCGAAGTTCTCTGCGCTTCTCATCCAGGTATCGAACGGCAACCTGCTTCTCATGACGGCCCTCGTTACGATAGTGGCCATCATACTTGGCATGGGGCTTACGACGACGTCCTCTTACCTGGTCCTTTCGATAGTCGCCGCACCCGCTCTCATCATGATGAAGGTCGATCCCGTCATTGCGCATCTGGTCTGCTTCTATACGGCGACGATATCGAACATCACGCCTCCTGTGTGCATCGCGGCCTTTGCGGCTGCAGCCATCGCGGAGGCAGACCCCATGAAGACGGGCATCAACGCGCTGAAATATGGCGTGTTCCTGGTAGTCCTGCCCTTCACCTTCATATTCTTCCCCGAGATGCTGCTCTTCGGCACAGCTTGGGAGACGGTGTACCTGGTGATCTCATACCTGTTGGCTATCCCGCTGTTCGCCATCGGCTCGATAGGGTATATGTACGGCGACATCAACTGGCTGGAGAGGATATGGGTGATTGGAGCATCCCTGCTGCTGTTCACGCCCGGCGGAATAACTGACGCCATAGGCATAGGGATGGCCGTGGCATTCGTGCTGTACCGCAAGAAGGTCGGAAACGGGGGCATCAAGGCGCTGAGGGCAGCTGCAAGATAGGGCATCGACCTCGCGTTAATGCCAACGGAGAGAACCAAATAGACATAAGGAGGATTTGCAATTGAACAGGATACTTAGGCTTGACATGGGCAGCCTGTCCGCCAGATACGAGGAAGTGCCGGAGAAGTGGCGGCTGCTCTGGGGCAGGGGCCTGACATCCAGGATAATCGCAGACGAGGTCGACCCCTCGTGCGACGCATTGGGCCACAAGAACAAGCTGGCCCTGTCCGCAGGGCCGCTGGCCGGCCTTCCGGCATCAAGCACGGCAAGGATATCCGTAGGGGCCAAGAGCCCCCTTACAGGTGGCATCAAGGAGGCCAACGGAGGCGGGACCACTGCCTGGAAGATGGGAAGGCTCGGGCTTAAGGCCGTGATCGTAGAGGGCCTCCCTGAAGCGAAGGGCACTTTCATCGCTGTGGTCGACAAGGACGGTGCGAGGATAATCGAAGCGCCGGAGCTTAGCATGAAGGGGCTTTATGAGGCCTCTGACATGCTCAAGGAGAAGTACGGCAAGAACATCGGCCTGGCGGTAATCGGCCCGGCCGGCGAGATGCTGCTTACGGCATCCGGCATATCCCATATGGACAAGGATGGCATCCCCAGCAGGTTCACAGCCCGCGGCGGCGTCGGAGCGGTCATGGGATCGAAGTGCCTTAAGGCGATAGTCTTCGACGATGCCGGCTGCAAGAGGCCGGATTCGGCAAGGCCCGAGGAGTTTGCTGCGGCCCTTAAGGCGTACAACCAGGCCGTCCTTGAAGCCCCTTCGACCGCAGGTTTCAGGAAGATGGGCACGGCGAACCTCGTAAGGGTCATAAACGGGATGGGTGGCCTTCCCACGAAGAACTTCAGCAGAGGGACCTTCGACAAGTTCGAGGAGATCTCCGCAGAGAAGCTCCGCGCAACGATAGAGGAAAGAGGCGGCGACCCGGAGCATGCCTGCATGCCGGGATGCGTGATCGCCTGCTCGAACGTCTATGTGGACAAGGCTGGTGAGACGATAGTGTCGCCTCTCGAGTACGAGACGATCGGCCTTGTGGGTTCCAACTGCATGATAGGCAACCTCGACGACATCGCGAGGCTGAACCGCGAGATGAACGACCTGGGCTTGGACACCATAGACCTGGGCGGGGCCATCGGAGTCGCGATGGAAGCCGGCCTCATTCCCTGGGGCGACGCTGAAGCGGCCCTCGGCCTGCTTCAGGAGGTCAGGAAGGGCACAGTCACCGGAAGGGTCATCGGCTCAGGCGGAGCGATGACTGCGAAGATCCTCGGAGTGCGCCGCGCGCCAGTATCAAAAGGACAGGTATTTGCGGCATACGACCCCAGGGCGGTGAAGGGCCTCGGCGTGACTTATGCCACTTCTGTTATGGGAGCAGACCACACTGCAGGCCAGACGGTGCGCGCGCAGGTGGATCACAGGTCATGGGAGAACCAGGTCAACACGTCAAGAAACGCTCAGGTGGGCGCAGCCGTGTATGACACCCTGGGGCTCTGCAACTTCATAGGAGGGGCCATGAAGGGCTCCCTCGACCTTATCACAGCCATGATAAACGCTCACGAGGGACTCGATATGAGAAACGAGGACTTCCAGAAGATCGGCCGCGAGACCCTGAAGGCCGAAGTAACGTTTAATATGGGGGCTGGCCTGCATCCGAGCACCAACGGCCTGCCGGAGTGGATAAGGGAGGAAGTGCTCCCTGACACGGGCACAAACTTCGATGTTCCTGTAGAGGATATGAAATCCATCTTCGATGATATACTGAAGTCATAAAAATGCTGATTGGGGCGGGCGATGCGCGCTCGCCCCGTAAATGCACAAACGAGCAAGGGGACTTTGCGGAGGAACCATGGTTAAGTCTAACGGGGACACCCTTAAGAACCACGCATACAACGTGATACGCGAAAAGATAATGAACTGCGAACTGGAGCCGGGGGCCCCGATTTCAGAGCACGAGCTTATCGAGGAGCTCGGCATCAGCAGGACACCGATAAGAGAGGCATTGAGCAGGCTTGAGGCCGAGCATCTGGTATCGATATTCCCAAAGAGGGGTATCTTCGTGACCGAAGTGTCGCTCAAGGATGTCATGGACATCTACATGCTGAGGGAGACAATTGAACCCATCGCAGCAAGGCTGGCGGCAACTTCTATAGACAGGCAGAAGCTTATCGACCTTAAGAGCAGGTACTATGATGTAGAATCTCACCAT
>CAZHKX010000090.1:0-6941 GCA_964532805.1 uncultured Clostridia bacterium | reverse complement strand
AGCCACCTACGTGCATTATGATTATGGGAATCTTAAGGGCCTGCGCCTTCTTCAGCAATGCCGTAGTCCTGGCGATCTCCTCGTCCAGGTTGATGCCGGCAGCCCCCATCCCCTTTCCGCTGTAGCCTACCACTACCGCAACGTGGGAATAAAGTGCTTTGCCGTCCTTGTCGGCCAGTTCATCGGCCTTGATCGTATCCTTAAGGACAGCAGTCACCTTCTGCGTCCTGCAGAGCGTATTTACCATCGCGCTTTCGGCGCCCTGCCCTGAGCTAGTGATAAGCAGCGGATTCGCTGCCGATACGTTCAGCGAAGAGCCCAATACAAACAGCAATGCAATAAGAGTAGCGATGAGTGATAATCTGCGCATTGTCTTCCTCCTGTGACGCTACTAGAAGCCTATGGCCTCGCCCAACCTTCTGGAGTCGGCTCCGCCGTACATGATGCCGGTCTTCTGATCGAACAGAATCCCCTGCACTGCTCCGAAATATGCGTCGTATGATGTATATTTCCTCGGCTTGTGGCCGAGCTTCTCTATCTCGGCGATTGCATTCGCGTCTATCCTGTCCTCATATGCGAATGTGGCGGGCCCGTTGCTCCAGAAGCGGGGCGCCTCGATCGCCTGGTCCATGAACATCCCATGGTCGATTATATTGACAAGGGTCTGCACTATGCTGGGGAATATCCTTGTGGCACCGGGGGTTCCGAGGGCCACGAAGGGCTTGCCGTCCTTAAGGACTATGGTAGGCGACATCGACGACAGGGGCCTCTTGTAGGGTTCGGGCGCCGACACCGACGCCGCGTTCGTCGAGAAGTCGTCCATCTCGTCGTTGAGCATGAAGCCCGCGCCTGCTGCCATCACGCCGGATCCGAAGAAGTAGTTGATGGTCTGTGTGACGCAGCAGATGTTCCCCTCTTGGTCGACGACGACGAACGAGGTTGTGTTCCCGCTCTCATACTTCTTGGGGTCGCCTGCTGTAGGCGTCGCGATGATCTTGTCGGGGGCTATCTGATTGATCATAGTCTTCGCATAGTCCTTTGATATGAGTCCCTGGACTGGCACGTAGCCGAAGTCTGAGTCTCTCATGTATGCCGATCTGTCGGCGAATGTGAGCTTCATGATCTCAGCGAAGGTGTGCATGAACAGGACGCTGTTGTGCCCCATCGCCTTGACATCGTAGTTCTCAAGGCAGTTTAACATCTGGATTATGTGGGTGCCGCCGGAGCTAGGCGGGGGCATCGATACTATCTCGTATCCTCTGTAGGTGCCGGTGACGGGCTCTCTCATCTTGGCGACGTATTTGGTGAGGTCGTCAAGCGTCATGATGCCTCCGGCCTTCTTAATCGAGTTAACTATGGCCTCGGCTACCCAGCCGGTGTAAAATGCGCTGGCTCCCTTATCGCCCAGTTCCCTGAATACCTTTGCGAGCTTGGGGTTCTTCAGGGTCGAGCCTGCTTCAAGGGGAAGGCCGAGCTCGTCGAAGTACGGGACATCCTGCGGTTCGCTGAACTTCGACATCTTTACGTAGTTGTCCTTGATTATGCCGGCGAGCATCTCGGAGACAACGAAGCCCTCCTCGCCCAGCTTTATCGCCGGCTGTGCAAGCTCCTTGAAGCTCTTGGTGCCGAACTTCTCAAGTGCCATGAAGTATCCTGCAACGGTGCCGGGGATGCCTACCGACTTGCCGCCTTCGATGGTCCACCTCTCGTCAGCGGACTGCTTGCTCGAGTACATATCCTTGGTGGATGCGCCCGGGGCCATCTCCCTGTAGTCGATGACCGCCACCTCTCCGGTCTTGGCGAAGCGGATGACCATGAAGCCGCCCCCGCCGATGCCTGATGCGTTGGGCTCTACCATGTTGAGAGCGAGCCCCGTGGCAACAGCTGCATCGATGGCATTGCCTCCGGCTTTGAGAACTTCCACACCTGCGGCTGATGCCAACGGGTGCGCTGCTGCGACCATTCCGTTCTTTCCGATGACATCCTTAGGAATGTGGGTGTCGACCGGCTCAGCCGATGCGATCATCCCGACCATAAGGATTCCCATGAGTACGAGCGCAATCGCGATTCTCTTCATCCTAATTGTCCTCCTCTCGGTTATTGGTTACGAGCACACCTATCATTAGATACTTCTATGGACAGATAGGGAAATCCTTCCCAATCCATATGAGATTCCAAATCAGGGAATCTCAAGGAGGCGGTCTATGAACTGCGGCCTTTCCGCATCATGCGCTGCTGCGCTCAGCACCTGGGCCCTGATAAGTGAGATCAGCCTTGAATGCTCTTTCCAGTCAAGCATGTCTATTGAAAGCTCGTTTCTGGCAGTAAGGCCGTCTACCGCCCCGTTTCTGACCGATGCAGCCAATGTAGCCTCGACGATAGCAGGATCCGGCAGAAGCTCAGGCCTTCCAAGCTGTTCTGCCAATGATGCGCCTATGCAGTAGCACGCATCGTCGGAAACGGAGCCCATCATGGTGAAGTCAGCCTCTCGGAAAGCGGCGACTCCTCCTCCGCACCCGCAGTTGCATCTGCGGCCGAAGGGAGTTATCTCCTCCACCATCGTCCTGGCCTTGCCCATCCCCAGCTCGTTTCCCATGTCTCCTACAGCGAAGGTAGGCACATGCTTTGAAGCAAGCTTCTCCATTACCAGATCCATCTTGGCGCTTATATCCGTCAGGGACATGCCGAAGGTCGTGTGAGCGACCCCCTTCTCGTTCATTCCCGCCCTCTCGACCGTCAGGAAGAGACAAGGTTCCAGGCTGTCAAGCGCTCCGACAGCCTCAGCGAAGCAGATGGCACCCTGTGCCGATTCTCCTGCAGGAAGAGGGTTGTAAATGTAGCTTCCGTCCGGATGCTCCGAAGCCTCTGATAATGAGGAGGCGCTGATGCGGGAAAGGCCCGCCGCTTCGAACGAAGCGCAGGCGGCTCTGCCAGCCTCCTGCTCGCACATGAGCACAGGGACAAGCCCGAGCCCTCGCGCCAGGACCGAGGCAAGGTAAGCAGATCCGGTCAGCCCGTCCGTTTCAGGCTGCATCGCCCTTCTTATCATGAAGCCCGTCGCGACGACGGCTGAGCTTCCTGGCGAAGATTTCTCTATGAGCCCTCTGGCAAAGCTGTAAGTCAGCGGAAGACCGCCCTCAGCCCGCCTTACTGCCTCATATATCGGCAGAACTATCCCCCTGCCATGGAAATCTATCGTCGCCAGCCTGTCCAGGCCCTCAGCGATGATGAGGGACAGCTTCTCCTGCCTTGCGCTCCTCTTCAGCTTCATCCGCGGCTTCCTAGAATCTCGAGGGCTATTTCCACGCCCCTTTTCACCATGGGTGTGCAGATGCGGTCCCTGCCGCCTCCGTCATGGAACTGCTTCCTGTTGGCTGCGACAGTCATGTCGCAGCCCGACAGCGCGTTGCAGGTCGTGTCCGAAAACTCCGATGCGAACCTTGCCATGTACTCTTTGCTCACCTTGGCGACCTCCGCCTTCCAGGCGCCTATGTCGCCTCTCATGGGTGTCAGGTAGCCGAAGGCCATCAGCGCCCCGGTTATCGCACCGCACATGCTGCCGGTCTGGGCAATTCCGGCACCGAACGCTCCGGCCATTCTGATGCGATCCTCATAAGACCTTCCTTTTGCGCTGAGTATCCCTGCCAACGTGGACTGCGCGCAGTTGTAGTTTGCCAGGAAGAGCTCCTCTGCCAGTTCAGGGCCAATTTTCACCTTTTTCAGCATGCGGATCGCTCCAATCGAAGGAATTTCTTCAATGATTACATGATAGCATATACTCCGCTCATGGGCCTTTACCTGCAAGTAAGATGCTTTGTTGAGCACTTTGAGTATGATATTTTGTAAGCCCACAAAGGTAATGCATGCCCTTCCATAGAAATATATGCGATATTTAGTGCATCCAATGAATCCGGGGAAAGGTGAACCTGCATTTCCCGGGAAGGAGACCCTATGGATGGTTTGATGCGGATCTTGGGAGAGGTATTCATTTCGATGCTGAGACCCTTCATGGGCCTGTGGCTCAAGTACCTGGTGAACTGCAGGGCTACAAAGCCGTTTCCGGATGGCCTCAAGCCTCCTTACCTTATCCTTTCAACACATGTAAGCGTCTTCGAGATGCCCTACCTGCTGATGCGCGTGAAGCCCAATCCGGTTATCGTGCTTCATGAGCTCCACCTTACCGAGAAGATCTTCGTGCTTCTTCTCAGCATGGTCGGATCGATATGGAGGATGCAGGGCGTTCCCGACGCAAGGACGATAAGGCAGATGAAAAGGGCGGTCAAGAAGGGCCGCTCCGTGCTGATCTACCCGGAGGGGGATTTGAACTGGGACGGCGATTCGCTTTCGCTTGATATGTCCATGGCCAGGGTTGCACGCTTCATAGGCGCATCCGTACTGGTATTTCGGACCAAGGGCTCATACATGGCGTTTCCCAGGTGGGCGCACAGGGCGAGGAGAGGGCGAGTCGACGCGGAGTACGAGCTTGCCGTAAGGGCGGAGGAGTTCGCCAGCCTTACCGACGAGCAGGTCCTCGAGAGGCTCAACAACGCATTCATGCACTCCGAGAGGCGCTGGCTTAAGGACGGCAGCGGCAAGGAGCAGGAATACTCAAGCAGCAAGCCTGCGCTTGGACTGGAGAGGCTCCTGTTCTTGTGCCCTTCCTGCGGGTGTGATTCCTGCTTGAAATCGGACAATCACTCCATAACATGCACCAAGTGCGGCTACAGCACCAGGGTGGATGCCAACATGAAGATGGAGGACAATGGCCGCTCCGGCTTCGCCGATGTATGGGGATGGCACGATTGGCAGCTTACTGAGTGGAGGGCAAAGGCAAGCTCAGCTTTCAATGACGGAAGCCTGAGCCTCTCCTGTTCTCCGCTCAAGGCTGAGATAGTCTCCATTGAGCCCGCTCCTGAGGGCGAAGGAGCCTTCCCCCACAGGACACTTAAGATGCCTGTCAGGCTCGATGCGGCATCGGCCTCTCTGACCGCGTCGGGAATAACGCTTCTCCGTTCGGATGGTTTGCCCTCCCTGTCGATACCCATGGATGAAATAAGGTCGGTGCAGGTCTTCATAGTCGGAATCTACAATCCCAACTGGCTCATAGTCATGACCGACAAGGCTTATTACAAGCTCCAGCTAATAGGCGGCGGGAATCCGTGCTACCCATGGCTTCTTGCGATTAAGGGCCGGCTAGCCGCCGACTGACAGTCTTCCTGCAGCTACTTGCAGGGCATTGCGGGGTCAAGGCATGAAAAGAAGGAGATTCGTGGACTTTCTGCTTCCCATACTGAGGCCAGCAGTTGCGCTCATCCTGAAGTGCATGGTGAACCACAGGGTGGTGAAGGCGCCGCCCAAGGGGCTTAAGGCTCCGTATCTGATCCTATCGTCCCATATAACCGACTTCGATGTCTTCATGCTTATGATGCATGTGGACTCCTTCCCCGTCGCGGTGGTGCATGAGCTGCTGGTCAGAAACCCATACCTCCGCACCTTGCTCAGGCTCTTCGGCACGATAATAAAAAGGTCCGGCGTGCCGGAGGCGATGTGCATAAGGCAGATGAAAAGGGCTGTCTCAGCAGGAAGGAGCGTGCTTATCTACCCGCAGGGCGACGTCATATGGGCGGGCAGCAACGAGCCTCTCGGGATGGAGATAGCAAAGCTTGCACGGTATCTGGGCGTCGCCGTCCTCGTGATGAGGCAGGACGGTGCATACACTACCTACCCCAGATGGGCTAACGGCGTAAGGCGGGGCCGGATAGATATCAGATATGAGGTGGCGGTAGAGGCTGAGGATTACGAATCGTGCGACGACGCCAAGCTTCTTTCCAGGATGTCGACCGCCTACGACCACGATGAGAGGGCATGGCTGAAAGAGGGGGGCGGCGCGGGCGTTAAGTTCATGAGCATGGCGCCGGCGCGGGGGCTTCAAAGGCTCCTATTCATGTGCCCCAGCTGCGGCGCTTTCGGCCAGATGTCGGGCGTCGGCAACCGCATCTCATGCCTTAGCTGCGGAAGCTATGCTACGGTGACACCCAGGCTCGGCCTTTCCGGCCAGGCTGATGGCTTCGAGGATATCTGGCAGTGGCACGGATGGCAGTCGAAGGCGTGGGCTGACAGAATCTCCGAAGGCTATGCGGACGGAAGCTTCAGGATCGCGGAGGAAGACCTTGAAGCCAAGTCCATTGCAGTGCCCAAGGTGAGCTCATCAGGAGGAAACCTGGGCTTCGCAAGGCGGGCATGGAAGCCGGGGGTGCCTCTTCCCGTTCGCTCCGCGGTGCTGACGCCGGTCGGCATCGTGCTTGAAGGTGAGGGCGGGTCTGCTGTAAGGCAGGTGGGCTTCGGCGATGTCGAGATGGTCTACGTAGCCTCGTTCTACAGGCCGAACCTGCTCATAGTCAAGACTCGGGAGGAGTACCTTAGAATCCGCTTCCGCAGGCACTCGAACCCAGCATACGCATGGAGCCTTGCTGTGAGGCAGATGATGGCCATGTCCGAGGCCGATTGAAGGCACGGTATAGAAAGGATGCTCCCCGCTGGCTCGCATCTGCCCGCATCAGGGGAGCATCTTGATATCTCCGCATATAACCCTACTTCGCAATTTTCTCTATCGACTCGATGACGTACTTCTGCCTCTTGAATACAAGCCCTTCTATGGTCGACAGGTACTTGACTATTGTCGCCATGCATGTGAACACCGCGCAGAAGCCCAGCGAAAGCATGAATGACAGCACCATCCACCAGACAACCTGCTCCTTCAGGCCCAATGCCACATAGGCAATGTAGCCGGCAAGGCTGAAGGTGGAGATAAGCGTCGCGAATATCATCACGTTCACGAACCAGCCTGCCACGTCGGTGAAGAGGATGAGCGTATCCAGCGCCAGAGCCCCCCTGTACGACCTGACCGCCTTGTCCTTGGCCTTCCTATGCATCGGCGTGGG
>CAZHKX010000089.1:0-6976 GCA_964532805.1 uncultured Clostridia bacterium | reverse complement strand
CTACATGAATGACATGCAGGTAGGCATCGGCGAGACCACCATAGGCGGCCGCCGCGAGCTTGCCAACACCAACGGCTACTTCGACATCACCAACCTCTCGATGCTGGCGATGGAGCGCGGCGCCACCGCGCGCGAGGCCATACTCGTCATGGGTACCCTCGCCGAGAAGTACGGCTACAGCGACGGCGGCGAGGAGCTCTCCGTTGCAGACCCGTACGAAGCCTGGATATTCGAGATCATAGGCCCCGGCCCGCTCTGGCAGGTCGGCGACAAGGAGCCCGGCGCGTTCTGGGTGGCACAGAGGGTGCCTGACGGACATGTCGCGGCATCGGCCAACCACCCCGTAATCGACGTCATCAACTTCAACGACCCGGAGAACTTCCTCTTCTCGCCCGGCATCAAGGAGTACGCCATCGCGCAGGGCTGGTGGAAGGCAGACAGCAAGGAGCCTCTGAGCTGGAGGGAGAACTTCCTGGCATACTCATCGCCCGAGACCTGCGGCCGCAGGATCTGGCGCGTGATGACGCTTTGCAACCCGGACCTGGTGGGCAAGATAGATGAGAAGGACCTGCCCTTCAGCGTGCCGGTCAAGAACAAGCTCACGCTGGCCGACATCATGAGGATAAAGGCCGACCACTACGAGGGCACCGAGTTCGACCTCACCAAGGGACTCACCGCCGGCCCGTGGAGCGACCCCAGGCGCTATCGCCCCAACGGCTTCAGCTACCTCGGCAAGAGCTACGGCTGGCAGAGGGGCATCTCCCAGGTGCAGTGCGAGTACGTGACCATAACCCAGAGCCGCAGGTGGCTGCCTGACGAAGTCGGCGGCGTCGTGTGGTATGGCCCCGCCAACCCCGACCTCACCTGCTATGTACCGCTTTACGCGGGAGTTGACACAGTATCGCCCATACTCAACGAGAAGGCCGGCTCACACCAGGTGTTCACCCGCGAGTCCTTCCGCTGGGCGGTATCCGCAGTCAGCACCTTCGCCGACTACTGGTGGTCCTACATCTCGGTCGACGTGAAGAAGGAGATCGAGAAGACAACCGGCAAGTGGATGAAGGAGCAGAGCGCAATAGACGCCATGGCAGTGGAGCTCTTCAAGAAGGATCCCAAGGCCGCCAGGGCGTTCCTTACCGATTACTGCATTAAGAACGTCGAGTCCGCGCGCGATGCTTGGTGGGCGCTTCTTGACGAGCTGTTCAGGAAGTACGACATGACCAACATCTACGACAAGGTTACTGAGAAGAGGTTGCCTATAGTCTGGAGCGAGGACTTCGTCCGCACCATGGTGAAGGCGGATCCGCCGGGACAGGCCGGAGAGGTTACCAACAACTAGGCCTATGAAATTGAGTAAGGAGGACTTACCATGTCGAAAGGTTACAGAGCATTCGCCGCGGCAGCCGCAGCCCTTCTGATGCTGGCAACGTTTGCAAGCGGCGCTTTGGCCTGCACCTCCATAGCATTGCCCCCGGGCTCGACCGTAGACGGTTCATCCTTCACAACTCATAACGCGGACTCAGGTCTGTCGCCTTATGAGCTGTACAAGGTGCCGGCAATGGACTATGCACCCGGAACGAAATATGAGCTTCTGACCATACCCCAGATGGGCGGCGGGCACCAGCTGCACGAAGTGGCGCTCAAACCTACCGGCCAGTTCGTGGACCAGGTCGCCCACACCTATGCATACCTGAAGACCCCCATCTTCGGTTACGTAAACGAGATGGGCGTAGGCATCGGCGAGACGACCATCGGAGCAAGGTCCCAGCTTAACAACCAGAACGGCTATCTGGACATCACGCACCTGTCGATGTTCGCAATGGAGCGCGGCGGCACCGCGAGAGAGGCCATACAGGCTATGGGCATGCTCGCGGAGAAGTACGGCTACAGCGACGGCGGCGAGGAGCTGACCGTAATCGACGGCAAGGAAGCATGGATATTCGAGATATGCGGCCCCGGCCCTCTGTGGCAGGTCGGCGACGAGGAGCCCGGCGCCTTCTGGGTCGCCCAGAGGGTGAAGGACGGTTACGTCTCGGCTTCGGCCAACACCCCTGCAATCAGGGAGATCGAGTGGCTGAACCATGACGAGTTCATGTATTCCCCCGGCATACTCGAGTATGCAATCGAGCAGGGCTGGTTCGACCCCGCAAAGGGCGAGAAGTTCGAGTGGAGGAAGCACTTCATAAAGAACACCCCTCCTTCCAACAGGAGGGTGTGGAGGGTGTTCAGCCTCCTGAACCCCGACCTTGCCCCGACGCTAAACGAGAACGACCTTCCCTTCCAGGTACCTGTCAAGGACAAGGTTACCGCCCAGCAGGTCCTTGAGATTCACCGCGACCATTATGACGGCACGGAATTCGACCTGCATCAGGGCATAGGAGCAGGCCCCTGGGGCAATCCGAGGCGCTTCTACGGCACTGTGAAGGCTGACGGCAAGAGCTACAGCTTCCAGAGGATAATTTCCGTCAGAAACTGCGAATACCTGACCCTGGTGCAGTGCCGCGCGAACGTGGACCCTGCGCTTAAGGGCCTTCTGTGGTATTCGCCCGTATGCCCCGACGCCGCCTGGATGCTTCCCATCTATGCGTCCGTCACGAAGCTCAATCCCACCTACAACACCAAGGCGGGCGACCATTTCGAGTTCACCAGGGAGTCCATGCGCTGGGCTGTAGGCGCGCTTTCGACCTACATGAACATCAAGTACGAACCCATGTACGCCGATATGGTCAAGCTGCGCGACAAGTACGAAGGCGAGTCCTTCAGGACCCAGGCCGACTTCGAGAAGCAGGTCACCGAGCTTCTTAAAGCCGACAGGAAGGCCGGCATCGCCTTCATCACCAACAGGACATGGGAGCTTGCCGACTCATACCGCGAAGCCATATGGCAGGCCGTGGACTTCCTCATGTGGAAGTACGACATGGGCTTCGTAACTGAAAACGGCAAGGTCAGCGGCAAGGGCTATCCCGCGGCATGGATCGAGAAGATGTTCAAGTTCGACTTCGGCTCGACCGATGCCAGGGGCTGGAGCCAGTACGTGGCACCGGCGAAGTAAGCAGTAAAGAGGCAACATGAGCAAGGCAGCCCGGCGAGATACCGGGCTGCCTTCACATTTGTTCTGTTCCGATATGCCGTTAGTCGAAATTCAGCATCCCGTCCGGATAACGGACGTTGAGCAGATAGAGACCTGATGGTGGTGCCGGAGCCGGTGCAGGCTTCCTGTCCATGGCTGAAAGAAGCCCTGTGATGTAGCCCTCGGCGGGTTGCCTGCCTGCAGCTGGTTCCATGAGCGCCCCGACTATATTCCTGACCATCCTGTACAGGAAGCCGTTCGCGGTGAAGCTGAGGTTTATGACCCTTACGCTGAGGTGCTCGAGGACTCCCTCGCTTACCTCGATGCGGCTTATCGTCCTTACTGCAGAACCCGTCCTCGAGCCCGCAGACCTGAATGACGTGAAGTCATGTTCCCCAAGAAGCTCGCCTCCCGCCCTTCTCAGTATCTCAGCATCGGGGTCATCTTCCGTCACCCATGCGTAGTTCCGGAGGATCGCATGCTCCTTCGTGCTGGGCAGGATCATGTACCTGTAGGTCTTCTCCACCGCGTCATACCTTGCGCTGAAGCCCTCGGGAGCCTCGCACGAGGCGACCGCCCGTATATCCCGGGGAAGCTTCGTGTTAAGGGCAGCCGCCCATCTTCCCGAAGGGATGGAAGAGCCCGTGTTGAAGCTTACCACCTGCCCTGCGGCGTGCACGCCGGCGTCAGTCCTCCCAGAGCCCGTCACAGCCGCCCTGGCGCCCTGAAGGGCTGATATGGCTGACTCTATCTCCTCCTGGATGGTCGATGCCCCTGACTGCCTCTGGAAGCCCTCGTAGGCATGCCCGTCGTATTGGACCTTCACGGCTATGGTCCTCATGCCAGAACCGCAAGCGCCGCAGAGACGGCCAGAATTGGGAATGCACCAAGGTCTGCGGCAGTAAACTGCAGCTTTCTGAGCCTTGTCCTTCCCTTGCCTCCCCTGTAGCACCTCGCCTCCATCGCCAAAGCCAGGTCGTCTGCCCTCCTGAATGCGGATACGAAGAGCGGTATTAAGACCGGGAGCATGGCCTTCGCGCGCTTGATAAGGTTTCCGCTGCCGAAATCCGCCCCCCTTGCCATCTGCGCCTTCATTATCTTCTCCGTCTCCTCGACAAGCGTCGGGATGAACCTTAGCGCTATCGTCATCATCATGGCCAGCTCATGCGCCGGAAAGCCCAAGGCGGTCAGCGGTTTCATGAGCTTCTCCAGGCCGTCTGTGAGAGTAAGGGGCGATGTGGTAAGCGTCACTAGGGAAGTCGCCACGACAAGCAGTATGAGCCTTGCGACCATGAGCCCGCCCTGCGCCGCTCCTTCGTAAGTGGCGGTAAGCGGGCCGATTCTGAATATCGCGGAACCCTCCGTCATGAACATGTGCAGGATGAAGGTGAATGCCATTATGACGAGAAGTGACCTCATGGACCTCACCATGAACTTCAAGCCTACCCTGGAGGTCATTATGCCAAGGACCATCAGCGCCCCGAAGGCCGCATATCCCCAGGCCTGCCTGATGAGGAAAAGGGAGATGATGACGGCTGTCATGGACACTATCTTGCTTCTCGGGTCCATCCTGTGAAGAAGCGACTTTCCCGGTATGTACTGCCCTATCGCAAGGCTTGCTATCTTCATGGCTTCACCGCCCCCGTCGCAGAAGGCAGCCCGAGTATCATGCCGCCGAGCTCCTCTACTGTCAGAGGGAGGTAAGGAAGGCTTATGCCCCTCATCCTCAGCAGGTTGTAGATCCTGACCGTCTGGGGGACGCCGAGTCCCATGCCAAGAAGCCTCTCCTCCTCGGCGAATACCTCCCTCGGCCCTCCGGAGAGCACTACCCTTCCCTTGTCCATGACTATGAGGCGGTCGGCGTGCTTGGCTACGTCCTCCATGCTGTGGGAGACCAGCACCACGGTGAACCCGCCGCGCTTGTGCATCTTGTCGATCTCGCCTAGTATCTCGTCCCTTCCTGACGGGTCCATGCCCGCGGCAGGCTCGTCCAGGACTATGACATCAGGCCTCATGGCCAGCACTCCCGCGATGGCGGCGCGGCGCTTCTGGCCGCCGGAGAGCTCGAACGGGGACCTGTCCTTGTAACTGGAGTAATCGAGGTCCACGATGTCCATGGCCTCCATCACGCGCTCTTTGACCTCGTCTTCGGAAAGTCCCATGTTCCTGGGGCCGAAGGATATGTCGCCTACTACCGTCTCGTCGAACAGCTGATGCTCAGGGTATTGGAAGACTAGCCCAACCTTCCTTCTGACAGAGGTGAGGCTTGCACCCTTCGCCCAGATGTCCTGCCCGTCGACCGCCACTGTGCCGGAATCCGGTTTCAATAGCCCGTTCATGTGCTGCACTAGTGTGGATTTGCCCGATCCGGTGCGCCCGATTATACCGACGAACTCCCCCTTGCCTATCGAGAGGCTGGCACCGTCCAGCACCTTGCGCGAAAGGGGGCTTCCAGCATTGTATGTGAAGCTTACGTTCTTAATCTCTATGATCATCGGGCATCCACCGCCTTAAGCCGACTTGCCAAGGTTTCAGCCAGGGCGTCCGCCAGGGCGACAGGGTCTGTGAGCTCCCCGGCGTCCAGGCCATTCGCCCTGAGCATCCTTGCCAGCTCCACCGATTGCGGCATGTCCAGCCCGTATTCCGAAAGGCTCGTCTCACCGTAGAATATGCCCTCAGCGTCTCCGCTTGCCACGACCCTGCCGCGATCCATTATATGGATGGCGTCGGCAAGCATGGCCTCCTCCATGAAGTGCGTGATGAGCACTATGGCGATGCCCTCAGCCGACAGCCTGCGGGCGGCCTCTATGACCTCCCTGCGTCCAACAGGGTCCAGCATGGCTGTGGATTCGTCTAGGACGATGCACTTGGGCTTCATGGCAATGACACCTGCGATTGCCACGCGCTGCTTCTGCCCCCCCGAAAGCATATGGGGCGGAAAGTCCCTGTATTCCGACATTCCCGTAAGCTCCAGAGCCTGGCCCACCCTTGCGGTTATCTCCTCGGACGGCACGCCCAGGTTCTCAGGTCCGAAGGCCACGTCCTCCTCAACGGTGGTGGCCACCAGCTGGTTGTCGGGGTTCTGGAAGACCATGCCCACCAGCCGCCTGATCTCCCAAAGGTTCGCCTCATCTGAGGTGTCCATCCCCTGGACGGTGACCTTTCCCTCATCAGGGACGATCACAGCGTTCATCAGCTTGGCTAGTGTGGACTTCCCAGAGCCGTTTCTTCCTATGACTGCCACGAACTGCCCAGGGAACACGTCCAGGTCGACGCCTGACAGCGCCTCCACTTCGTCCGGGCTGCCCTCATCGTATGTGAACTTAACGTCTCTTATGCTAATGACCGGTTCCATCGATCCGCTCTCCATGTGACAAAAGTGCGCTTAAGCAAATCCAAGCGCACTTCCACCTCTTTCATATTCCCTCTGACCCAGCGGGACGCCCCATGCCGGAAGGGTTTACTTCTCTCCGCTTACGGGAGCCTTCTTCGCTGCCGTGGTCTTCACGCCGGTCTTCTTGACGGTGGCCTTCTTTGGGGCCTCCGGCTTTAAGGCTGCGGGCTGCTTCTTCACCGCCGCCTTCTTGGTCACGGGCTTCTTGGCAGCTTCCTTCTTCGCGGCCTTCTTGTCTTCCTTCATCGCTGAGAGCGGTTCGAAGCCGACGAGCTCGATGATAGCCATCTGCGCTGCGTCGCCCCTGCGCACTTCGGTCCTGAGTATCCTCGTGTATCCGCCCGGCCTTTCGGCGAACTTGGGGCCGATCTCTCCGAAGAGCTTCTTCACTGCTTCGGGGCTGGTCAGGTACGCCGCTGCAAGCCTGGTGTTGTGCAGGTCGCCCTTCCTGGCCTTTGTGATGAGCCTCTCGGCTACGGGCCTCATGGCCTTCGCCTTGGCTTCGGTGGTCT
>CAZHKX010000088.1:0-7084 GCA_964532805.1 uncultured Clostridia bacterium | reverse complement strand
GGAGCTTATGCCCACTCTTGCCGAGGATGCGATGCCTCCTTCGTGGCTTCTGCCCTTCTCGATATACAGAAGCTCGCTCTCCCAAAGGCGCTGCCCGTCGAGGCTCCTGTCTATTCCCATCGCCCTGCATAGCTTACCTGGGCCGTCCGCCAGCTTATTGAGATCCCGGCATCCCCTACGCTCAGACATGGTCTCTATGCCCTCGATGGGCTCGACCGCCCTTACAAGCACGGCCTCGCCTATGCCGGATGGTGCCGTCACCACGTTGAAGCAGTGGTACATCCCGTATATGAGGTAGACGTAGCTGTGACCCGGCGAGAGGAACATGCTCTCGTTCCTCTTAGTCCTGCCCCTGCTGGCATGGCAGGCGGGATCGTCTCTGAGATAGGCCTCCGTCTCGACGATAAGCCCTTCAGTCCTGCTGCCCCCCGCGTTCGATACCAGCCTCATGCCGATGAGGCGCTTGGCTATGTCCTCAGTGCTTCCTTCAGAGAAGAAGCTCTCGGGAAGCCGAACCATCTACCTGCCCTCTACTATATCCCTCGTGTCGCGCGCGATGACAAGCTCCTCGTTTGTCGGTATCGCAAGCACCTTGATCTTGCATTCGGGAAGGGTGAGGTCCTCTTCCTTGCCCTTCATGTCGTTTAGGACCTCATCGATCTTGATGCCTAGGAAGCCCAGCTTGTCGCAGACCCTCTTTCTCATCTCCCAGCTGTTCTCGCCGATGCCGCCCGTGAACACTATGGCGTCAAGGTCTCCCATGGCCACCGCATAGGCGCCGATGTACTTGACGATCCTGTACGCGAACACGTCTAGTGCAAGCTGCGCCAGCTCATTGCCGGCGACGGCGGCGTCCTCGAGGTCCCTGAAGTCGTTGGAGAGATAGTTAGATAGCCCGTACACTCCGGCTTTCTTGTTCAGGTAGCTATTTATCACGTCCTGCACGCTCATATTGAGCTTTTCGCATAGGAAGAGGACGATACCGGGGTCGAGATCCCCTACCCTGGTTCCCATCACAAGCCCCTCAAGCGGCGTCAGTCCCATGGTCGTGTCTATGCTCTTGCCATGCTTGACAGCTGCTACGCTTGAACCGTTGCCTAGATGGCATGTTATCACGCAAGTCTTGTCGTATGGCTTTCCCAGCATCTCAGCGGCCCTTGCGCTGACATACCTGTGCGAGGTGCCGTGGAAGCCGTAGCGGCGGATCCTGAACTTCTCATAAAGTTCATAAGGAAGGCCGTACATATAAGCCTCCTTGGGCATGGTCTGATGGAAGGCCGTATCGAAGACGCCTACCATGGGGACCTTAGGCATAAGGCTGCGGCAGGCCCGTATGCCTATTATATTCGGAGGGTTATGGAGAGGGGCGAGGTCCTGGCACTCTACCAGTGCTGCTTCAACCTCAGCCGTGATCGGAACCGAGCCGGAGTACTTCTCCCCAGCGTGTACAACCCTGTGGCCAACAGCGCCGATCTCGTCTATGCTGCCGATCACTCCGACAACGGGATCAAGCAAATGACTGAACACTGCCTTGAGCGCATCTTCGTGGTTCTTCGCCTCGATCTTGTTCTGCACCTTGTCCTTGCCTGTCGGTTGGTGCTTGATGAACGCGTCGGGTGAGCCTACCCTCTCTACAATGCCTTTTGCGAGGACCGCTTCATTCTGCATGTCGAAGAGCTGGTATTTCACTGAAGAACTGCCGCAGTTGACCACTAGGATTTTCATCGATCTTGCCCCTTCCTAAGTTATTGTTGAGCTAGTTGCCCTGTCCGCGCCTGCGCTGCAGCACATCGAGGCCCTTGCGGGCAGCCCTGGCGGCGTTTAGCGCGTTCTGCTCTATGCTTGCCAGTGCATTTTCCGCATACTCGTCTGCGCCTGATCTTATCCTTGAGGCCTCAAGCTTCGCGGTTTCGATTATCTCCTCCGCCTTAGCCTTTGCGTCCACTATCTCCTGAAGGTCCTCTATCGGAGCAGCCGCCTTCTGGGCAGCCTTGGGCATGTCCATGGCCGCCTCATCGCCGAAGCTCCACTCCTGCTTGTCCTCAGCGGGCCTTTGTGCCGCGAACTGGCCGGTCGTGACCTGCTTGAAGGTCCTAGTGCTCCCGTAGGAGGCATCCGGGTCGATCGCATCCCTCATCGCGGTCAGAAGGCCCTGCAGTTCCTTCCTCTCAAGGACGCATTTTCCCGTGAATGGCATCGTAGGCGCGCATTCGATGATCTCTTCCAACCTGTCGAGGTATTCCTCTATGGTAGCCTTCGGGATGCATTCTCCACCGTATGCCTTGGCCATTGCAACATCTACCTCTTTTCAAGCCGCTTAGCGACGGGACCTGGTACCATATCCTCTATGGGTCCGCCGAAATGGGCGATCTCTTTTATTGAGCTCGAGCTAATGAACTGGTTCTCCGCGGAGGTGACCATGAACAGGGTTTCCACCTCGGGGGCAAGTTTCTTGTTCATCAGGGCCATGGTGAACTCGTACTCGAAGTCCGTTACAGCCCTAAGACCCCTTAAGATAATCTTGGAGCCGGTTGACCGTGCGAAGTCCACCAGGAGCCCCTCAAAACTCGCTATCTCCACCGTGGGGAGGTTCCTGCAGGAATCCCTCAGCATCTCCATCCTTGCCTCAACAGGAAACATGTGGCTCTTCGCCGGATTGCTCAGTACTGCCACTATCAGTCTGTCGTAAATGGCCGAAGCCCTCTCGATTATGTCCATGTGGCCGTTGGTAGGCGGATCGAACGATCCCGGGAATATGGCGGTGCTCATGCTATACCTCCGAATCGAACTGATAGAAGTCTACCATTGTCGCGCCGTACCTTTCGCTTCTCTTGAGCTTAAGGCACCCATATGATTCCTGAAGGCTCACATGCCTCTCCCTCTCGACAACTACGATTCCTAGCGGCATCATTACACCGTCGGTGGATAGGACCGCAAGTGCCCTCTCATAGGCCCCTGCCATATAGGGCGGGTCCACGAAGGCAGCACCGTATGGCGCGAAGACAAGCCATTTCCTGCTTTCCTCCAGGGCGTCAGCACAGATGATTTCGCAAGCGCCATCGACTCCCAGGCCCCTTGCGTTCTCCTCCAGAAGCTTCGCCGCAGCCCTAGATCTCTCCACGAAGATGCACTTCGATGCGCCGCGCGAGAGGGCCTCAAATCCCAATGAACCGCTTCCTGCGAAGAGGTCGAGGGCTACATGACCCTCCAACCGGGTGCCTAGTATCCCGAAGAGGCTCTCCCTAACCCTGTCCTGGGTAGGCCGCGTCTCAGAACCTTTCGGTGCCTTAATCTGCCTTCCGCAGAGGCTGCCTCCGGTTATCCTCATTTTGGGCTATGCTTCGTGCCAGCTCAGGGCTACTGTGTTCGGTCCGCAGTGACAGCCCACAGCAGGGCCGACTGTAGCCCTGTACATCTCAGCTATCTTATACTCGGAGCGTACGAGCGCCTCCAGCTCATCTGCCTTCTCCTTAAGAAGCGCGTCGAATACGCAGACATATATCCTCTTGCCGGGTTCGGTCCTTGATTTCATGACTTCCAGCATCCTAGGCACGATGTTCCTGCTTCCCCTGATCTTCTCCACAGGTACTACCTTGCCTTTGATCTCGAGCATGGGCTTTATGTTTAGTATACCCCCCAAAAGGGCGCTGGCGGCACCTATCCTGCCGTTCTTTTTAAGATACTCCAGGGACTCCGGCACGAATATGGTGTTCACTCCGGCAATCGCCTTCTGCACCTCCTTGCGGACATCGTCCACTCCAAGGCCCTTCTCTATGGCCCTGGCGGCCGCAAGGACAATAAGGCCCTCCCCGAAGCAGACCTGCGTGGTGTCGATCACTTCGATGAAATCTTTGCCTTTCTCCTCGTTGAGCTGCCTTGATGCCATAGTCGCCGAGCTCATTGTACCGCTCATATCTGGTGCGATGTGTAGGGAGAAGATGTAGTCGTACTTGTCTGCGATGCTCCTGTACATCGTCTCGAAGTCGAACGGGGTAGGCTGGTTCGTCCTGGGAAGCACTTCGGATTTGGCCTGCATCTCATAGAACTGCATCGGCGAAAGGTCCAACACATCCTTGTAGTTGGTCTCGCCGAAGAGTATGTTCAGGGGCACCATGTGAATTCCGTATTTCTTATAGAGCTCGGGTGTCAAGTCGCAAAGCGAATCCGTTACCAATCCTATCCTCATGGCTTACCTCCAAAGCTAGTTTAGCGCATACCAGGCTACGCCGAATGTGTCAGGTCCGATGTGGCTTCCAATCCCGGCACCCATGCCAGCCCTGAAGAGCTTCTTGACGCTGAAGTTGGCGACTACAGCCTCCTCAAGCTCCTTGGCCTGCTTGCCCATGTTGTTGTTGATTATGCAGATGACGAGGTTTGTGGTGGGTTTGATGGTCTTCTTCATATATTCTATGAACTTGGGGGCGGCGTTTTTCAGCCCTCGGATCTTCTCTATCGTGTATACGCTCTCCCTGCAGCCAATGAGGGGCATTATATGCAGTATGCCGCCCAGAAGTGCGCTTGCGCCGCCGATCCTCCCGTTCTTGTGCAGGTACTTGAGCGATCCAGGAATCCATATGATTCCCGAGGCGTCAATGGCCCTTCTCACTTCCGCCAGTACCTCTTCTATTCTTTCTCCCTTTCTGATTGCCTCCCCGGCAGCATGAACGATCAGGCCTTCCCCCATCGCGCCCGATAATGTGTCGATGACATGCACCCTTGACCTGTCGGCCTCAGGAAGGGACTCCCTCGCTATCGTTGCCGACTGGAGAGTGCCGCTCAGCTTGATCGATATGTGTATGGATACCACATGCGAATGCTCCTTAAGAAGCTCCCTGTAGAGCTCCTCGAACTCAGCAGGAGAGGGCTGCGAGGTCTTCGGCATAATATCCGATTTCCTCAGCCTGTCATAGAACTGCTCGTCGGTAATGTCTACCCTGTCTCTGAATACTTCATCCCCGAAGAGGATCTTTATAGGCACGATCTTGACATCATACTCCGAGATGATCTCGGGTGTCAGGTCGCTCAGGGAATCCGTTACAAGCGCAATCTTTGATTTCATAACAAGGCCGCCCAAAGGGCGGCTCACCTCCAATTCTATTCAACAGAGAGCAGGTAGAAGTATACGGGTTGGCCTCCGGAGTGGAGCTCGACTATCAAATCGGGGTTCTTCTCCTGGATTTTGGCCGCAATGGATTCCGCGTCCTCCTGCTTGACTTCGCTTCCATAGAAGACTGTGACTATCTCGCTTTCGGGCTTGAGCATCTTCTCAAGCGTCTCCAAGGCCACTGTCTCGAGGTTATCCCCCTTCACGAGCAGCTGACCGTCGATGATTCCTATGAAGTCGTTCTGCCTGATCTCGATCCCGTTAAGCTTGGTGTCCCTGACTGCATATGTGATCTCGCCGCTGACCACATTCGCCAGGGCTTTGCTCATCCTCTCGAAATTGTCCTTTGCGGGCAGCTCGGTGTTATAGGACATCATCGCAGATATTCCCTGCTGCATTGATTTAGAGGGGACCACGTGGACCTTCGCCTTTACTACATCCGCAGCCTGCTTTGCAGTCAGGATGACGTTCTTGTTGTTCGGGAGGACGATTACTTCCTTCGCCCCGGTGGCATCTATCGCCTCTGCAATCTCCTTGATGGAGGGGTTGAGCGTCTGGCCGCCTATCACGCACCCGTCAATCCCGAGGCTTTCGAAGATCTCCTGAAGCCCCTCACCGGCTGCGACAGCTATGGTGGCTACGGGTTTGGGAGCCCTCTTGGGTTCTGATGGTGCCGGAACGCTTGCCGCATGCGGTTTTTCCGCCTCTATGACGCCATCCTGTTTCTTGCCGGCGAACTCAGGCATGACGAAGTCCTCATGCTGGTCTGCCATGTTGTTTATATGGATTTCGTGAAGCGTGCCATACTTTACTACCTTCTCAAGCACCTTTCCCGGATTGTTCGAATGGATATGAACCTTCACGGTCTCAGGGATGCCTACTACCAGCATGCTGTCCCCGAGGGATTCGATGTCCTTCCTGATCTTATCCTCCTGCAGGTCCGTGCCCTTGATGATGAACTCGGTGCAGTATCTGAACTCGATGTGGGCCAGTTCCTTGCGCTCCTCGTGCTTTGCTGCGGAAGGCTGCGGCTCTGCAGCTTGGGATGCGATGTCCACCCCCTGAAGCGAGGCGATGAATCCCTCGAGGAAGAATACATAGCCCTTGCCTCCGGCATCGACAACCCCTGCCTCCTTCAGCACCGGAAGGAGTTCGGGGGTCTTCTCGAGCGCTACTTTGGCTCCCTCAAGGGCGCTTTTTACGACTTCCACCACTTCCAGCGCGCCTTTGGAGGCCTCTACTGCTTCCCTGCCCGCAAGCCTGGATACGGTTAGTATCGTACCCTCGACGGGTTTGATGACCGCCTTGTATGCCATGTTGGACGCTTCCATGAGAGCTTCTGCTACGTCTGTCGGACTTGCCGTCTTCTTTCCCTTGAGCCTTACGGAAAATCCCCTCATAAGCTGGGAGAATATTACCCCGGAGTTGCCCCTTGCCCCCATTAGGCAGCCCAATGCTATGCTGTTTGCGACCTCTCCGACTTTCTCGGCCGGGTACTTGTCTATCTCCTTCACGGCGGAGCTCATTGTGAGGTACATGTTCGTGCCTGTGTCTCCGTCCGGTACGGGAAAGACGTTCAGAGCGTCGATAGTCGCCTTCCTCTCGCCTACGTAGGCTGAAGCGTCCCTGAAAGCCTTGATGAGCGTCTTGCCGTCGAGGGGCTTAACGGCAGCCGCCTTGTTTGTGACTGCCATCAGCGCTTGTCCTTTCCGACGCTGTTGACGCGGACGCCCTGGACGGTGATCTTCACATCCGCCACCTTCAGGCCGGTCATCGCCTCAACGACGTACCTTACCTTCTCAACTACGTTCTTGGCAACTTCGGTCACCTTCGTGCCGTACTCGACTATCACGAAGAGGTTAATCCGTACTTCCTCCCCGTCTACTTTCACTTCAACGCCCTTGCTTATATTCTCCATGCCTAAAAGCTCTGCAATCCCGTCAGTGAACGTGCGCGAGGCCATGCCGACAAGGCCATAGC
>CAZHKX010000087.1:0-7100 GCA_964532805.1 uncultured Clostridia bacterium | reverse complement strand
CGCTGACGTTGGTCACGTTCGGTTTCTACTGCGTTGTGCTGGGCGTATCCTTGCTGCCATCTTTCTACATGCTCTACTTTTCCGTCAGCTGGCTGCTGGCGGAGCTTACCTTCACGAGGGCGCTTCTTTTCTGCTTCGCCCTTCCCGCGGCGGCATACGCCTTCTTCATTACAGCAGCCCTGGTCTTCGGGGTGGTGGAGCGCCTGATAACCTGGGGCATGAAGCCCGGGAAATACCCTCCCGCCTCCCTTACCTTCGTCCGGTGGCTGATAAACGGCGGACTGCACACAGTGGCGCTCAACACATTCCTTCCATTCGTGCAGGGCACGGCAGTCTATAAGATGTTCCTGAGGCTATGCGGGTGCAAGATCGGAAAGGACGTCTTCATCAACACTAAGAGCCTTCACGACGTGTACCTTCTCACCCTTCATGACGGCGTCGTGATAGGCGGAGCCACGGACATCACCTGCCACCTGTTCGAAAACGGCATGATAGTCCTGGACCATATCGAAATCGGCAAAGGTACCCTTGTTGGTGCAAGCTGCAGGATTGGCCCCGGAATCCACATTGGGGAGGATTGCACAATCGGAATAAACTCCTACGTGAGAAGAGGCAGGAAGATCGAGGATGGATCAGTGCTCATCTCGCTGCCAGCGCTGCCGATAAGGTATGTCATGAGGCTGATGAACATGAGGGAGAAGCAGGCTTCAAAGGAACAATGACTAGGACCTTGCAGCTTATTGAAGAATTCCTTCATTCTCTTGGCTGAAGGTGGGTTCAGATGAAGAGCAGGAACGACAAGGTTCTGGAATGGGCAGTGGCGAAGGCGGCGGGAGACTTCAAGGACGATGTCGCCATACTCGCAGTATATGGCTCATATGTGAACGGCACGTCTGATGGGCTTTCGGACGTGGACTTCTTCTTCGTCCCGAAGACTGATCGAGGCTTCGCCCTTGCCAGGACCTTCATCATAGAAGGTGTCGGCTTCGACCTTTTTCCGATGAGGTGGTCCAGGGTGGAAGGACTCGCGGAATTTCGGGAACCGCTGGTGCCGCTTCTTGGCAATTCAATTATCGCATTCGCCTCGACTGACGAAGATGAGCAGCGTTTCCTGTCCATTAGGCGAAGGATGGAGCGGAATCTCGGGGATGCCGGGTTCATGCATGACAGGGCAATGGATTCGTTTCGTAAAGGAATGCTTTACTTGCGCCGTTTGAAGCAAGGGTGCGGAATCGGTGCCTGCAGGCTTCTTGCCGGCCAAATGATGCTGTGCCTTTCGGATGCGGTGGCATATGAGAGCCAGACATATTTCAAGAAGGGATTAAAGAACCACTTCGACGACCTCGGGCGCATGAAAGCACTGCCCCAAGGTTTTTTGGAGGCATACGACGGGATAGTCTCGGCTGCTGATGAAACCAGCTTGAAAGAAGCCGCGGAGCGCATGGCCTCCTGCACTGCGTTTATGGGGCCGGAACAGGAAGTGCCGCGCGGGAGCGAACCCTGCATCCCCGCCAGCGGAGGCCAGCTTGGAAGCGAAGCACCTTTAGACCACGATGAGCTGGTCAGCTTCTATGAGGAGGCCGTATCCACGTTCAACAAAGTCTGGCGAAGCTGCAGCAGCAACAATCCGGACTGCCGCGGCGCCTTCATATCCGGCATATGCCTCCAGCGCGTGCTGGACGAGGAGGTGCAACAGCTGCGCTTGGATGTGTTGGGAAGCTTCGACTGCCGTGACCTTGAAGGCTTCGCATCAGCCGCGCGAAAGGCTGAGGATGCCATCGTATCGGCCATAGAGAGCGTGAAGCCGCTTGTGCGCTATAGAAGCGTTGAGGAGTTTATATCCCGTCAGACATGAAGCAAGGGCTATCAAAGAGAAGAGCCCGGTCATGAGCCGGGCTTCATCATCACTGCATCTCTGGGTATTCCTTTCCTCCTACCTGTATATCACGTTCACCGGAACCGAGCGCACATCAGCCGCACCAGTAAGTATCATAGCTACCTTCAGTTGAGCCATATAGGTTTCAAGCTGCTGTTTGACCGCTTCAGGGCCGCCTCCGGCACCTACGATTGCCAGCGGGCGGCCGATTAGCACCGCGTCTGCCCCCAGGGCCAGCATCTTCAGAACATCCAACCCGCTTCTAACTCCCCCATCTGCCAGTATAGTCAGCTTGCCTTTCACTGCACGGGCGATGCCAGGCAGCACTTCTGCAGTCCCCGGGGTGCAATCGATCGCCCTTCCCCCGTGGTTGGAAACGACGATTCCTGCTGCTCCCGCCCTTGCCGCCGTCAGTGCATCCTCGGGTGTCATGATCCCCTTGAGTATGACCGGCACTCCGGCCCTCTCAACGATCTCAGCGATTTTATCTTGCGTCTTCGGTTCCACCTTCTGCCCTGTAAGGGCCATGTTTACAAGCCCTGCCGCGTCAACGTCGATGGCAACCGCCTTCGCTCCATTCTCGGAAGCCCTGATAGCCTTCCTGATTATCTCCTCATTGGCCCTTGGCTTGATGACCGGTATAGCCCGGCCCTCGGCTTCGATGAGCACCCTCATGGTGGAATCATACACATCGGAATCGCCACCGTCGCCGCCCATTCCTATCGTGCCCGCCATGACCGGTCCTAGCATCATCGCCCTCGCGAGCTCATCCTCTGTCAGCCCAGGCATCCTGTTTACTTTCACTCCTGCAACAGCCGCTCCAAGAATCGGCATGCTCAGCTTGATTCCGAAGAGCTCGAGCCCCGTCTTAGGCTCGATGTCCTCGTGCAGGACGCGCAGGTTGACCTTAAGCTTAGCCAGGGCCTCCACGTTGCTTATGAAACCGCTTCCCGTTCCTGCCCCTCCATAGCCCGGCACCTGCCCTGCGCATGCCAGGCCATTGCAGTGCTTGCAGACTACGCACACCCCTTTCAGGTTCTCAGAAGCCACGCGCCTTACTTCAGCCATATCCAACGCCATGGTGACCCTCCTTCATATATGCGCCATCTAGTATCTTCGGCTACAATGAGAAGCTTTCGAGGACGTCGGCCATCCTTTCAAGGCTCGATGCCTTCATGTCCTCGCTCATAAGTGGTATCTCGAAGATCCTCCTGCCCTTAAACTTATCCCTGATAACGCCCAGGTACTGAGATTCCTGCTCTTTCCTGCACTTCCAGAAGCCATCATTGCTGTCGCACGGCAACACCTTGTTGACGATTATCCCGTCGACTTTCATGCCGTATTTGTCCAGCATAACGACAGCCTTCTCGGTCTCATCTATCGGCAGCTTCTCCGCATTGATGACGAACACGAAGGATACACGCCTTTCGTCGGTGAGGACTGCCTTTGCCCTGAGGATCCCCTCTTGCCGCTTCCTTAGTACCTTCAGCACCTCATCTTCCTCCATGGCGCGCTTATCGGAAGCCCCGTTGTGCTCGGCCATGGACATAAGGTTAATGGCCTTGCTCCTCTTGCTGATCAATGTCTCAAGCCAGGCTCCCAGGAGATCTGGCAGAGACAGCAGCCTAACGGTATGGCCAGTCGGCGCAGTGTCGAAGATTATCCTGTCGTAGTTGCCTGCCTCCTCGTTTATCAGTTCGACCATCCTGTCGAACAGGGCGGCCTCCTCCGTGCCCGGGGATATGGCCGCGGCATCTATTTGCCTGTTTATCTGCTCCACTATCACTGGGCTGACTATCTGGGCAAGGTTCGCCCTCACCCTCTGCATGTACTGCATGCTCTCGCGCTCGCCGTCGATCTCGAGCGCATCTAAGCCGGGTAGGATGCTTACGACCTCGTTGCCTATCTCTTTCTCGAATATGTCGGAGGTCGAGTGAGCGGGGTCCGTTGACACAAGAAGGGTCCTGAGGCCCCTCCTTGCTGACGAAAGCGCAAAGGCTGCGCTGCATGTGGTCTTGCCCACTCCACCCTTGCCGCCGAAGAAAAATATCCTGGACTTCATCTCCGCCTTATGCGTCAAAGCCGTAGTCCCCCCACTTCTCATGCCAGATATTCTGCCTGCCCGACATCCTGAACTGCCATCCTTCAAGATCGTCGGCTAGTAGCGGCAGCAGCTCCAGTGAGTAATACGTAGTCGGCAGCGGGATGCCGAGCATATCCCCGAAACAAAGCAGGATGAACTCGTCCATCTCGTTATGGCTCTCCTTTACGAGAAGCGCCTTGGACTTCCTGTTATAGTCCGTGGCACCTTTCCAGAAGAGCTTGATGTTGTTTAAGGCCTCCACCCATATCTCTTTCTTCATTGCTCCTCCGCCTATCGTAATCGGGGGAAATCCCCATGCAGACATTCCATGTCTCCACTGCCGGTTCCTTCAGAAGCAGCTTCATTGTTTCAGGGTAAGGATTCACTATTCGATTATATAGCTTATACATGTCGCAATATGCAAACATGCTCCCGGATGCGAATAAGCCAATCGCCCCTCAAGGCTTTGCTTGCCATACCCCATGCTATACTGCCTGTTCATGATATTTCCCCTAATAGTCCGCAATTTGTGATTACTTTTTTGACTAAAAATGTATCCCGGTGATAATATACAGACATTGGAGTTTTTCGCCTCCAAGAGCAAGGGCGCCTGCCCGACCTAATCGGCGAACCAGCGATACCGCATAGCGCGTTAGCGAGAGGCCGAAATGGAATTCAATGAGTATGCAGGAACAATAGAGAGGAAGCTTCAGAGGAGTTTCGATATCGCAAGGGATCATTCCATAAGCGGAGCCCGCTATGACCTTTTTGCGGAGTTTCGTATGCGGAATGAGAAATTCATCTTGTCCAGGAAGGCTGTAATCTATGCCTTCGAGAACAACGAGTACTGCCTGATGCGATATATGCCTGAACTTGCGGCAGGCGATGTCCCCCGTTATACGGACGATATCGTCCGCGCTGTGGTGGAACTCGTCAAGCCGGACGGCGAGCATATGTCTAGCGTGCTGACCGGTGTTCTCGTTTTCGGCGATGGCAAGGAGGATATTATTGCTAAGGCTGCCGAGGATGTGCGCAAGTTCAGATATCACAGGAGTTTTTCCCTAGGTTTCAGGGGTTGGGTTGATATCAGGCTGTTATTGGTGTCTCTGAAGGAAGGAGTGATAGCCGCCAACAAGAGGGGAGAACAGGTCAGCAAGGTCTACGGCATATAGAAACTGCGCTCATCTGACTATTCGATCCGATGGAATAAGGAGGCGCATACCTTGAGTTCATTGTTGATTGTCATCGGCAGCATCATAATCTTCATTATCGCTTATGCAACTTACGGCGCCTGGCTTGCAAACAAATGGGGGATCGACCCCAAGAGGAAGACCCCGGCGCACGAGATCAACGATGGAGTAGACTATGTTCCGACGAAACCGGCTGTGCTTCTTGGCCACCACTTCGCATCTATTGCCGGAGCGGGCCCTATCAATGGGCCTATCCAGGCAGCGATTTTCGGCTGGGTTCCCGTGCTACTGTGGATAATCATAGGAAGCATCTTCGTTGGCGGCGTTCATGACTTCGGCTCGCTTTTCGCTTCAGTAAGGCATAAGGGCAAGTCCATAGGCGAGGTCATCAACGTGAACATGGGGAAAACCGGCATGAGGTTGTTCTCCCTCTTCGCTTGGCTTACCCTGATACTTGTGGTCGCGGCATTCACCAACATCGTTGCTAACACCTTCCATTCAGTGCCCGCAGCCGCATCCTCTTCTCTGATGTTCATGATCCTGTCGATTGGCTTCGGCTATGCCGTCTACAGGAAAGGTGTCTCGCTGACGCTAGGCACTGTTGTGGGCGTCGTCCTGCTTTTCCTGTGCGTATACCTTGGCTATATATTCCCCCTTACCTTATCGGTTAACACCTGGATCATCATCCTGATGGTCTACATCTTCCTAGCGTCAGTCACTCCCGTGTGGATACTTCTGCAGCCCAGGGACTATCTGAATTCGTTCCTTCTGTATGCGATGATCGCAGGCGCTGTAGTGGGCATCGTGATCTACCACCCCACCTATCAGCTGCCGGCATTCACGGGCTTCACTGTTAACAACCAGTACTTGTTCCCGATGCTGTTCGTGATCGTGGCATGCGGCGCCATATCGGGCTTCCATTCCCTGGTCGGTTCTGGAACGACGTCTAAGCAGATAGACAACGAGAAAGACACGAAGTCGATCGGCTACGGTGCGATGCTCATAGAAGGCGTCCTTGCCGTAATCGCCCTCACGACTGCGGCATATCTCTCGAAGACCGACCTTGCGGACCTTTTGAAGGGCGGCCCGGTCAATGTCTTCTCCTCGGGCGTCGGAACCTTCATGGCCAAGTTCGGCATACCCTTTGATATCGGCAAGTCGTTCGTAGCGCTGGCCGTCTCAGCGTTCGCCCTTACCAGCCTTGATACCGCGACAAGGCTAAGCCGTTACATATTCCAAGAGTTCTTCACCGACGCTGCAAAGCCGAAGGAGAAGCAGTCTCCTCTCACCAACATGTATCTGGCCACCATAATCGCCACGTTGATTGGAGGATACCTGGCAGTAGGCGGCTATGCCAAGATTTGGCCCATCTTCGGTTCTGCAAACCAGCTTCTGTCGGCCCTGTCCATGCTGGCAGTTGCAGTCTGGCTCAAGAAGGCTGGCAAGAACTACAGCATGCTGGTCGTCCCGATGATCTTCATGCTTGTTGTGACCCTTACTGCATTGGTGCTACTTGGCAGGACGAACTTCATTAACGGGAACTACGTCTTCGTGATATTCCCAGTACTGCTGTTCATCCTCGCAATCGTCCTTGCGGTAGTAGGTTACGGGATTGTCTTCGGCAAGAGCGAGCTTAAGGACAGAAAGTAGGGTTCCCAGAAACAAAACAAAGCCCATCGAGGCAACCGGGTTCAGCTATCCGGTTGCCTCTTTCATATTGCTGATAGGGCTTAGATGACACAATTACCAATTATCAAATCCCTGGATTGTCTGTAAGCCGAAAGCATTCATGAAAACAAGATAAGGTTGTACATAAAATCGACCATGAATAAAGTGGTCACTAGTGACAAATATCACTTATTATATATGTGTGCTCTTCATAAAGGGCCGAGTCGAGGATCCTCGGCCCCCTCCTTAGAGTGTGGCAGGAACATGGGTTTCCTCTCTTGAA
>CAZHKX010000086.1:0-7330 GCA_964532805.1 uncultured Clostridia bacterium | reverse complement strand
ACCCCAGATGAAGAACCTTTTCAGGAATACCTCGGCAGTGATCATGGCAATAGCTTTAGTCGCAGTAGCCGCCACAATCAGCAACGTCACCACCGGCAAGGCAGGCGCCGCGCCTGATTACGCCGTTATCGGCCATATCGATACCGACAGGCTCAACTCCGAGTTCCCGGCGCTTAAGACCGCATGGGACGCAGTTGCGGCAAAGAAGGCCGAACTGGAGAAGGAGCTCAACAAGAAGGCCGAAGGCCAGGACGCCGACGCAAAGACGAAGCTACAGGAGCAGTACAACGTCTCCTACAACGACTTCGCGAAGAAGACCCTGGACCCTGCCTATCTCAAGCTCGAGACGGCCGTCAAGGACGTCGCTAAGGAGAAGGGTGTGACCGTCATCCTCAACAGCTCCATAGTGATCGAAGGCGGCGTGGACATGACCGATGCCGTGCTCGTAAAAGGCGGCAAGAAGTAAAAGACGCCTTCTGGCTGTGAGGGGCGCTTCATGAAGCGCCCCTTTATTCACACAATCGACAGGAGTTGCGCCTATGAGGATACTTGACCGGTATGTACTGCGGGAGTTCCTAGGGCCTTTCCTTGCGGCCATAACCGCCTTCATAGTCATATCATTGAGCGTCCAGCTGTTCTGGCTGGCGGAGATGGTTGTGGTCAAGAACACCCCCCTGTCGACAGTACTAAGGCTAATACTCTTCAACCTCCCGTCAGCAATCGTACAGGTCCTCCCGTTTGCCACCCTGTTTGCGGTCCTGCTCGGCTTGGGCCGTCTCAGCAAGGACAGCGAGCTTTCCATAATGAGGGCGGCCGGGCTTCGCCTTTCAAGGATTGCAGCCCCGATGATAGCAATCGCGCTTGTGATAAGCGGCCTGGGATTCTACCTGGGAGACCGGGTGGCCCCTACGGCAAACCTCGAGGCGAGGAACATCGTAAACAGGATGATCCTCGGCGATAGCATCCCCAACATCGAGAACAACGTGTTCTTCAGGGGCCCTGACAACAAGTTCTTCTACATCGGCAGGGTGAGCGAGGACAGGGCCACCGTGCAGGACATAATGATATATGACATAGGCTACGGCAGATACCCGCAGCTCATAACGGCAGCAAGCGGCAAGGCCGACACCGGCACATGGGTGTTCACGAACGGCAACATACACGAATGCGGTGCAGACGGCCGCGTCGTCTCGACAGCGCACTTCGACACCATGACCATTATCATGGAAAGAGCCGTGACCGAGTACACCAACTCGGGCCGCACCACCTCCGAGATGTCCATGAAGGAGCTCAAGCAGAGCATAGAGCTATTCTCCAAGAGCGGTATCAAGGCGAAGAACCTGCTCATCGATTACTACCTGAAGATTGCCCAGCCGCTCTCCTCCCTGATATTCGCCGTCCTTGCCATACCCCTCGCAGTAAGAAGCCCCAGAAGGGGAGGCGCGGTGTACAGCATAGCGGCAGGCATAGTCATCGTGACCCTCTACTTCATCTTCGAATCCGTGGTGCGCTCATACGGCATGCTCCAGGCCACCCAGATAAAGCCATGGATGGCAGCCTGGTCCGCCGACATGCTGTTCATGATAGCGGCCGTGCTCCTGCTTATGAGGGCTGACGCCAAGAGGATGAGAAGGAAGGTAAGGATAATACCTCCGAGGGGTCCGGCGTCGTCTGCGCTCATGATAATCCTGTTAGTCCTGGCTTTTGCGCCGGTTGCCGCCGCACAGGAGACCAACGTAAGGGTGACCGCCCAGAGGCTCGTGTATGAAGGCACCGATATCTGGTCCGCCAAGGGAGATGTGGAAGTCTCGTTCGACGATGTCATCATTAAGGCAGACGAGGCGCGCATCGACCTTGCCGCGGCCAAGGCATACCTTTCAGGCAACGTGAGCGTGAGGACGGGCGACAGCTTCATAGAATCCGTATCCGCCACGATGGACATAAAGACCAGGAAGGTGGAGTTTGCGACGCTGGAGGGCCAGCTGAGCGACGAGCGCGTGAACGGCTACATATACATAGCCGGCGAGAAGTTCTCGGAGGAGGACGGCTCATTCAAGCTTTCAGGTGGCTACATCACCACCTGCGAGCTCCCCCAGCCGCACTACAGGATCGAGGCTTCCAGCATAGAGCTCACAGGCTCGGACTTCATAATCGCAAAGGACGTATCCTATTTCGAGGGGAACATCCGCCTAATAAGGCTTCCGTCGCTTACCATACCCCTTCGCGAGGAGGACAGGCTCATACTTCCCGAGTTCGGCTGGTCCGCCCAGGACGGCGTCTATGTTAAGACGACGATGCGCAGAAGGCTGGATGAGGACAACCTGCTCACCCTAAGGCTCGACTTCTTCACGGTAAGCGGCCTAGGCGCGGGCATGAGGCATGACTACGCCTTTGCGGGCATCGGCGACGGATACTACTCGATCTATGTGCTGAAGAGCCTTACAAGACCGCAGACGGGCATGACGGCCGAGCTGTACCAGGAGCTGGAGCTTCCCCTGGACTTCAAGGCTTCGGGCAAATATTCCTACAAGTATTCGCTGGGAAGCACCTTGAAGGTCACCGAGGAGCACTTCGCAGAGCTGAAGCTGAGCCGGGCGGTAACCGGGCACAAGACGTCCCTTTCCGCGTCATACAGGTACAAGGATGCGGATTCGGACACGGCGGCGCTTGCCGTCTCGGCCTCACACAGCTCAGAGCTTCCGGAGGGGGTTAGGCTTTCAGGCAGCGCAAGCTACAGGAGAAACGAGACCGAAGGGGTGCTGAGCTCGGAGAGCCTGACATACAAGGCGTCTGTATCCCATCAGTCGGATTACACGAGGCTCACCCTCAACTTCCAGGCCTCCGAGACCATGAAGGAAGACCAGGTGACGGTATCATCCTCCCTAAGGAGGCTCCCCGAGCTAACCCTCGAGCTTCTGAAGACGAAGATAGGGAGCCTTCCGTTAAGCATATCGGGGGACATCTCGGCAGGAAGGTATCTTGAGCGGATACTCGACACCGACCCTGTGGAATACCTCGACGCAGGCAAGGCGGAGGCAGGCATATCGCTGACGCTGGACAGGCAGGAGCTCTGGGGCTTCCTGTCCTTCGACTTGGGAGCCACGGTCAGGGGAAGCGTCTATACCGAAGGTTCCAGGCGGCTTTACGGCTCCATCGGCACGGGGCTTACTGTGACACCGGTCAAGGGCTGGAGCGTGAAGCTCGCCTATGACTGGGCTGATCTCACGGGAGAAAGCCCGTACAGGTTCGACGCCCTGGCCGGAAAGAACAAGATAACCGCCTCGACGACGGCCACATTCTATGGCTTCACCGCTACGGCGGGCACCGGGTATGACTTCCTGAAGGCCAAATACGACGCGTTTGCGGCCGGGCTTTCATACAATTACCAGGGCAAGTACTTCGCAAGCGTCTCCGCAAGGTTCGCCCTTCCCGCATTCACGCTTACAAGCATAACGGGCAGGCTCACTTTGAAACCGACGGATGACATAGAGCTTAAGCTGGGAATGGAGTACAACGGGACCACCGGTAAGGTCGGAAAGGTCGAAACAAGCGGCGATGTAAGGCTCATCGAGGGATGGAGGGCCGTCTGGGCGCTCATCTACGATGTGGGGAAGGAAGGCCTGATGAAAGCCGACATAGCCGTCACCAGGGACCTTCATTGCAGGGAGATAACTGCCGGCTACCAGTTCGTGGAGAACCGGTTCTTCGTAAACCTAAAGTTCAAGGCTTTCCCCGACGTCCCGATAGGAATCGGCGACGGGGACTGGTCGATAATAGGAAACTGAGTGCACGGCGCGGAACAAATATCTGTAGAAGTTTTCGGAAGGAGGCGGGGAAGGTGAGCATCAAGACCGGGGCGGCCCTATTCATGGCGCTTCTAGTAGCGCTTGCCGCCGCCTACTTCTACGGCTTCGGAAATGAGAGGCAGCAGGCCCCCGCTTCCCAGGCGTCCGCTGAGGAGGACGACGAGGACCAGGCGGTCGTAATCGAGGGGCTCACCATGTCCAGCTGGTCCGATGGCCAGAGGGTATGGGAGATGGAGGCGGACAGGATGTCCCTGCCGCGCTTCGGCAGGGGTGCCGACCTCACCGGCATCAATAACGGCACCATATTCAGGAACAATGAGGCATACCTGGGTTTCTCTGCAGGGGCCGCCAGCGTAGACGGCAGAAACAGGATGGAGTTCACCGGCGGGGTCACGGTCACGTCGGAGGGCAAGGAGCTCATGGCCTCCGAAAGGATGCAGTGGGACCCCGTGACTCAGCTGGTAAGCATACCCGACGAGGCGAGGATCACCGCAGACGGCAGCGTGATGCAGGCCAGGAACCTGACCGTCGACCTGAAGGACGAGTACATCTACACCACAGGCGACATTTTCGTCCAGCAGGGGGACAATGTAAGCATAACCGCAGGAAACATGAAGTATTCGGTTACAAGGCGCGAGATGGAGATAATCGGTCCGACGACCATAGTAATAGACCTCTAGGAAGGGGGAGCTCATATGCATGACAGGAAGTTCCTAAGGTGGGCGGCGGCGGCCCTGCTGGTGCTGGCGCTTGCGTCACAGGCCCTCGCGGCCAAGCAGGTCACCATCACAGCAAACAAGAAGCTAAGCTACCAGGGCGCCAAAGGCGACGCGATGGTGGAGGGAAGCGTCAAGATCGTCTATGACACCACCGTGATCAACGCCGAAAGGGTCATTTTCAACAGCGACAACAAGACCGCAAAGGTAGACTCCGGAGTCAGGATCGCACAGGGCGACATAGTGATAACTGCAAATTCCATGAGCGCCGACTTCAAGACAGAGAAGATGACGGTCTCCGGCAACGTAAGGCTGGAGATGACCGAGACCCTCCAGGAGAAGGACGAGAAGGGCCTCCCGAAGAAGGACGTAATCGTGCTTACGGCAGGCAGCATGGAAATCGACATCAACACCACCGACTTCACGGCGAAAGGCGGCATCGCGATAACCAAGCAGGGGCAGAAGGTCCAAGCGGCCGATGCTGCCTACGTAGATGCCGAGAAGAAGCTCACCCTCGTCTCCGGCGTCGTGATAGAGACGGAGGAGGGTGACACCGTAAAGGCTGACAAGGCCGTGGTCTACACCGACAGGGACACCTTCGAGGCTGAAGGCCAGAAGATAGAGATCAACTTTAGCGTGTAGGCTACCTCAGGAGGGGCGAAGTGGGCATAAGGGCGACGAAGCTCAGCAAGTCGTTCTCCGGCCGCAAGGTGGTAAACGGCATAGACCTTGCATTGGAGAAGGGTGAGGTGGTGGGGCTCTTCGGTCCTAACGGGGCCGGGAAGACCACGACCTTCTATATGCTACTTGGCCTGGAGGTCCCGGATTCCGGCATGATAGAGGTCGACGGTAAGGACGCGACGCTTCTTCAGGTGCACACCAGGGCGCAGCTGGGGATAGGATATCTCGCCCAAGAGCCGTCGATATTCAGGCGCATGAGCGTAAGGGGCAACATCGCCTCGGTGCTCGAGACGATGAAGCTGGGGAAGAAAGAGGCCCACCGGAGGGCGGAGGAGCTCATGAGGGAGTTCGACCTGGACAGGATAGCCAGGCAGATGGGCTACACGCTCTCCGGAGGGGAGAGAAGGCGCGTGGAGATTGCAAGGGCTGTCGCCACGGAGCCGTCCTACCTGCTTCTGGACGAGCCCTTCACCGGCGTGGACCCCATAGCGGTCATCGAGATACAGGGGATAATCAGGCGCCTTAAGGCAAGGGGGCTCGGAGTGCTGATAACCGACCATAACGTGCGCGATACGCTGGCCATAACGGACAGAGGGTATATAATGTACACAGGGGACATACTCGTAAGCGGGACTCCGGAGGAGATCGCGGCAGACCCGCTTGCCAGGAGATTCTACCTCGGAGACGCATTCAACCTATAGGAGGGCTAATTGAGCGGAAGCTTGCTAATAGCAGCACTTGCGCTGCTCGGAGGCCTGATCGCCATAGCGGGCGACAGGATCGGCCTCAAGACGGGGCGCAAGAGGCTGACGGTGTTCGGCTTAAGGCCGAAGTACACCTCGATAATAATCACCTTCCTCACCGGAGTCGCAGTCGTGGCGCTGACGGTGACGGTGCTTTCGCTTCTCTCGGAGAACGTCAGGATAGCCATATTCCAGATAAACGAGCTGAGAAGGGACCTGACGCTTACAAACGAGACCCTGGAGACAACGAAATCGGAGCTTACCGCGAAGCAGGACGAGGCGGAGCAGCTCACCAGGATGATCGCTGACGTCGGCAAGCAGTATGAGGCCCTGAAGTCGGACTACAACGTAATAAGCGGAGAACTGGAGAACGCGGTGGCCGAGAAGGCACAGACGATAAGGGACCTCAACAAGCTACAATCGGGTTTGGAGCAGGTGGAGACCAGGCTATTGGAGACCGAGAGGGACTTAAGCGCGGCAAGCGCCATGATAGTGGAGGCCGATTCGAGGATATCCAACCAGGAGGGTGAGATCGCAGGGCTTTCCGCTGAGAGGCAGGCCCTTCAGGGCGAGATCGTGCAGCTTGAGGAGACCAGAAGGGGCCTCATCGAAGAGGCGGCGGAGCTTGAAAAGCAGGTGGACAGCCTTATGCAGACGAGCCTGCTTCTGATACAGAGCAAGCAGACCTCGATGACAAGGCAGGTAATATTCTATGCCGACCAGATCATAATCGGCGAGGTAATCGACTGCTCTCAGCCGGTAGAGGCGATCCACACCCAGATAAACGACTTCCTGATAAAGGTCAACTCCCTGGCTAAGTCCAAAGGAGCCGGTGAGGTCGCAGACAGGCAGGACGGCTCGGTGCTGAACTTCGACGAGGAGAACGTGCTGAGCGCCTTCCAGAAGATATACTCTTCCTCCGGCAAGGTCATACTAAGGGCGCTTTCCCCGGTAAACAGCTGGCCGGGGGAGCCCCTCTGGGTATCCCTGCACGCGTTCCCGGACGAGCTCATCTTCTTCGCCGGGCAGGTGATAGCGGGCAGGACCGTCGACGGAAGCCTGGGGGCCGACAGGATCCAGATGGAGATACTGAACCTTATCGAGGAGGTCAACTCCATAGCGATTGCCAAGGGCATGGTAAGCGACCAGGAGGGAAGGATCGGGACCTTCATCAAGGCGCTCGAGTTCACCGAGGCGATAATCGGCTCGCTGGAGGCAGGCAGGCCGGTCAGAATCGAGATTGCCGCCGAGGAGGACGTATGGAGGAGCGATAATACGCCAACCATGAGCCTCCGTGTGGTATATTGAATACGTTGAGCTTCGCTGCACGCCTTGATAAAAAACCGCAATTAGATGTATAAAATAAGAAGGAATACAAGCATTA
>CAZHKX010000085.1:0-7459 GCA_964532805.1 uncultured Clostridia bacterium | reverse complement strand
CGGAAAGAGGAAGGCGAAGGCCTGATATGGTCCGCACCGCCTCGGCCGGGCCTGAGGATTCGGGCATAAGGCTGGATATCTTCGTAGCGAAGGGGTTTTCGGCCCCTTCGCGCTCTTTTGCCGCCCGCCTCATCGAAGAGGGCAGGGTCAGGGTCAACGGCAGGAAGGCCAGGGCGTCATACAGAGTGCTTGAGGGCGACATAGTCGAGGCGGACTTCCCGGATGCCCCGGAGAAGTCGGGCATCAAGGCCGAGAGCATCGAGCTTACCGTCGTCTACGAGGACGATGATATAATCGTATTGGACAAGCCTAAGGGCCTTGTAGTGCACCCGGGGGCGGGAAGAAGCTCGGGCACCCTTGTCAACGCCCTTCTTGGAAGGGAGAACTCACTTTCATCAATAGGGGGCACCGAGAGGCCCGGCATTGTTCACCGGTTGGACAAGGACACGTCCGGCCTGCTGGTGGTCGCGAAGAACGACAGGGCGCATGTGAGGCTCTCCTCAGACCTTGCCGCAAGGCGGATGGGAAGGACCTACTGGGCGATCGCCAGGGGAACCTTCCACGAGGACTCGGGAAGCATAGACGTGCCGGTAGGCAGAAGCCAGGCGGATAGGAAGAGGATGGCCGCAAGGCCTGATGGCAGGGCCGCAGTGACGCGCTTCAAGGTTCTTGAGCGCTTCCCGGGCTATACGCTACTTGAGCTTAGGCTTGATAGCGGAAGGACGCATCAGATAAGGGTGCACCTGAGCTACATCGGGCATCCTGTAGCGGGAGACGCCCAATACGGAGGAGCGGTTGGGGAGCTGGAGCTCACTTCGCAGGCGCTGCACGCAGTCGCCCTCGAGCTAAACCATCCGGCTGACGGCAGGAGGATGAGCTTCTCATCAAGCCCCGGCGCGGAGTTCGATAACGCTCTGGGCATCCTAAGAAACCCACGCGGAGGTAGGAGAACATGATCGACAGGTACGGCTATCCTGAGATGAAGGCTATATGGAGCGACGCCCACAGGCTGGAGACATGGCTAAAGGTGGAGGTGCTCTCGGCTGAAGCCTGGATGAAGCTGGGGAAGGTGCCCGCCGAGGATGTCGAGGCCCTGAAGAAGCCCATAACAGTGGATCCGAAGAGGGTTGCTGAGATCGAGAGGATCACAAACCACGACGTCATCGCCTTCCTAAGCGCGGTAGCCGAACAGGTGGGAGAGCCCGCAAAGCACCTTCACCTGGGCATGACCAGCTCGGATATGCTTGATACCGCGATGGCGGTGAATGTGCAGGAGGCCCTCGCCCTCATCCTTGAGGGGCTTGACGGGCTCATGGAGAGCATATTGGACAAGGCCTCCGAGCACAGGCGCACAATCATGGTCGGAAGGACGCACGGCATCCATGCTGAGCCTACCACGCTGGGCCTGAAGCTCGTCAATTGGTACTCTGAGCTTCAGAGGGCCAGGCAAAGGCTTGTTTTTGCGGGCGAGGAGATGGCGGTGGGCAAGATTTCCGGGCCCGTCGGCACTTACGCGGGCGTGCCGCCGTACGTGGAGGAATATGTCTGCCTGAGGCTGGGCCTTGCGCCCGCCAAGGTCTCCTCCCAGATAATCCAGAGGGACAGGTATGCCGCCTTCACGGGAGCGCTGGCGCTTCTGGGCTCCTCGCTCGAGAAATTCGCCACAGAGGTTAGGACGCTGCAGCGGACCGAGATATCGGAGCTTATGGAGCCATTCGGCAAGGGGCAGAAGGGCTCATCCGCGATGCCTCACAAGAAGAACCCGATAACCTGCGAGAGAATCTGCGGCATGGCGAGGCTCCTGAGGGGAAACCACCTGGCCTCGATGGAGAACATCGCCCTATGGAACGAGAGGGACATCTCGCATTCCTCTGTGGAGAGGGTGGTATTCCCAGATTCGACGATCATTGCCGACTATATGATAAGGAAGTTCAAGTGGATAATCGACGGCTTGGTGATAAGGCCCGACAGGATGCAAAGAAACCTCGAATCGACGGGCGGGCTGGTCTTCTCGGGCACTGTACTGCTAGCCCTGGTCGACTCGGGCCTCATGAGGGACGATGCCTATGCCATCGTCCAGAGGAACGCCCTTAAGGCCTGGGAGGAGGGGGCATCCTTCAGGAAGCTCTGCGAGCAGGACCCCGAGGTGATCGAAAGGCTCGGTGCGGACAAGCTCGGGGAGTGCTTCGGCTATGACAGGCACATCGCAAACGTCGACGAGGTCTTCGCGAGGTTCGGCAGGTAAAGGGGCGATGATGAGGCTGGCTGCGGCCGTACTGATAATCTCCCTGCTGTCGATCAGCGCGATAGCTTCCGGGCCCTCCTTCAGCACGGGAGGGCCCTACCTTTATGCCAAGGAGGTCAGAATCGCGGCCTGCGGCGACATCATGATGGACAGGGGTGTCGCTGGCGTTATGAGGCAGCTGGGCGCAAGCTGGCCCTTCTCGGGCTTATCAGGCCTTCTGTCAGGGGCGGACATCGCGTTCGCCAACCTTGAGACCTCCGTTTCGGACAGGGGCTCGCGGATAGCTGGGAAGGGCATCTGGTTCAGAAGCCGGCCCGAGCACCTTAAGCTTCTTGTAGACGCCGGGATAGACATAGTCTCGGTCGCCAACAACCACATCATGGACTACGGCCTGACCGCCCTTGCCGATACGTTATCCCACCTTGATGCAGCAGGTATCAGGCATGCAGGTGCCGGGCGGGACCTTGAAGCGGCAAGGCGGGGGGCAGTTCTTGAGGCAAACGGCCTTAAGGTGGGCTTTCTTGCCTATTCGGACTTCCACGACATCTTCTGGTCCTTCGATGAGCGGTTCACCTTCGCCGCAACAGGCTCAAGGGCAGGCATGGCGCCGGCCATCGCATCGATTATGGTTGAGGATGTCAGGAGGCTGAAGGAAGCCGCCGACTTCGTCATTGTCTCAGTGCACTGGGGGCAGGAGTACATGAGGTTTCCGGACGCTTCGCAGGTAGCGCGCGCACATGCCCTGGTAGATGCCGGGGCGGATGTGGTCTTCGGGCACCACCCGCATGTGCTGCAGCCCGTAGAGTGCTACAAGGGTTCTCTCATCTTCTACTCGTTCGGAAACTTTGTCTTCGACCAGGAGGGCGAGAGCCAGACTGAGAGCATGATAGCCACCGTAAGCCTCAGAAAGGGCCTCCCTTATGAGGCGGAGCTGGTGCCGATGCGGATAGGGCAGTCCAGGCCGTCTCCTATGGCGGGCAGCGATGCGGCAGGCTCCATATCGGCCATGGCTGAGGACAGCCATGGCTACGCAAGCAGGATATTCTCCAAGGGAGACCGCATGTATCTTGCCGCGGACGGCAGTAAGCCCGACCTCATGCTGAAACGCGTGCTCGAGGACAACCCCCTCATCTTCCCTGCCGGGACGAAGGGTCAACAGTGACGCTTCTCTGCCCCGTATAAGTGACTGCACCTGGAAGGCCTCCGGGGATCTTCTTCACCTTTTTCGCCTCAGTATAGTCCACCTCGGCCTTTGACCCAGACCTTAAAGAGGAATTCACGGCAGCCAGCATGGCAGCCTCTATTATGGCCTGATCCGGGGCTGAATCGCCCCTTTCCAGCCTTATGAGCACATGCGAGCCGGGCGCGCCCTTAACATGAAGCCAAATATCCCAAGGGCTGGCGATGCCGAAAGTGAGCTGGTCGTTTTGCATGTTATTGCGGCCGACTAGCGCCTTATGGCCCGTAGACAGCGTGTACTGTGCTGGAAGGGCGGGTTTTGCCGCCTTGGGCTTGCCGTGCACCTTGCCCGATTGCTTGTCCTTCAAGCCGGCATATCCTGACATGGCGAGCTCCTGCCTCAGCTCAGTGAGCGTCTGCATATCCTCCGCCCGCTCAAGCGAGCCCTTCACCCCCTCAAGGTAGCCGACTTCGGCCTCTGCCGCGGCTATAAGGGGCATGAGAGCCTTCTCGGCCCTTCTGCCCCTGTTGTACCTGGAGTAATACCTCTCCGCGTTCTGAGGCGCGGTAAGGCCCCTCTCGAGCGGCACTTCCACCAGAGGCTCGCCTGGAGCCGAGTAGTCGGTGAGAGCCGCCCTCTCGGGCATCTCGCCCTGAAGAAGGTGCATGGACGATAGTATGGCATCGCCCCAGACCCGGTACTTGTTTGAGCGCTTCGATTCGGACAGGTCCGACTGCCTCGCCTCAAGCTTGTTTCTCGCCTTCGATAGCGCCAAGCTTACTGACCTCATGAGCTCCGTCCTGATTCTTGTAGCCTGTTCGGCGGATTCCGAGGCGCCCAATATCCCCTCGAGGCATGCGGAAGGTGGCTTGCCCGAACCCCTTCCCGCCAGGATGAACGACGCCCGCATGCCCTTTTGCCCCTGGACCTCCAAGCAGGGCCAGGGCTCCTCCAGAAACTCGGCTTGCCTGCGCCTTAAGGCATCATATGCGGTGGCTGCCGCATCGGGGATGGATGAGCCTGTGAACCCAGCGACCTTCAGAAGGTCCTCTGCGTGGTCTCTTGAGAGGCCGAAGAGGCCGCCCGAGATGGCAGATGCCGCCGCGATGCCCGGGACCTCCGCCGCCCTTCTTACCGCAGATGCTATGAACGCCTGCCTGCTGCATTCCAGGGCGTCGGGAAGCTCGAAGCGGGGTAGAGGCTCGAAGCGCTGCCCCGGGGCGTCGGCCCTGCCTTCCCTCGCCCTACGGAAGGAGCCGATTATCGTGCCGTCATGGCTGAGCAGGAAGATGTTGGAGTCCGGGCCGGAGGCTTCCACGAGGAGCATCTTCGGGCTTTCCATCCTCTCGTCGTCCCAGGAGGCGAAGCTGAGCTCTATGGCGTTCTCCAGCTGCCTTCTGACTGCGCCGAGGAACCTTCCGCCCTCGAGGTGCTTCCTGAGAAGCATTACGAAGGATGAGGGCTCAGACCCGTGCTCAGGCTTTGCGCCCGACATCGCCTGAGCGCGCGAAGCCGCTGGAGAGCAGCTTACAAGGATGCCGCCCGACCTCTGCAGTGTTATGAACACCGCGTGCCTGCCGATTGCCGAGACCTTGTCGACCTTGCCGCCCCTGAATCTTATGTCTATCTCCTTTGACAGTTCCCTTAAGGAAAGGCCGTCAAGCCTCATATATTACCTCCGGAGGGCGGCTTCTGCGCCCATGTTTCGCTTTTCAAGTATATTTTAAAGCAAATCTTTCCGACAAAGAAGGATATTTGAAGTATAGGTTGAATAATGACAGCATAATTGCGGATTGGGCAAATGCCAGCAAATGAAGTGAAAAGGGAGCTAAATCCCAGCTTATCGGGTTATGCATTTACAAATAAGGCGCGATAATCTATGATAATCGTGATTTAGGCTTCGAACAGGAGAGTGTGCCATTGCCTAGGAGCATGACGGGTTACGGTAGGGGAGAGACGGTCTCGGAGCAGCTTGACATCCTTGTCGAGATCAAGGCCGTCAACAACAAGTTCCTTGACACGAACATAAGGATGCCGAAGGAGTTCTCGGCTCTTGAAGACAGGCTCAGAAGGATGCTGTCGGAGAGGCTGGACCGCGGCAAGATAGATATGTACGTCACAGTGGACTGGCTGGAGGGGGCCCCCAGGAAGGTCATCGTCGACAAAGCCCTCGCCATGGCATACCACGAGGCCTTGGACGAGCTGGCGAAGGCGCTCGGCAAGGATTCGGACGCCGGCGTGGCCAGGCTCGCATCATTCCCGGACGTTATCAGCCTGAGGGATGTGCCCCCGGACCTCGAAGGGATATGGCAGCTTCTCTCGGAAGCTGCAAACGGCGCCATCTCCGGGCTGATTGCGATGAGGGAGTCGGAGGGCGCCCAGCTTGTCAGGGACCTTCAGGGAAGGGTCGAGACGATCAAGGAGAACCTCTCCGAGATCGAGAGGATAATGCCCGAGGGAGCTCCCGCCTACCGGGAGAAGCTCATGAAGAAGCTCGAGGAGATCAAGATGACGGTCGACGAGCAGCGCTTCGCCCAGGAGGCGGCCTTGATGGCCGAAAGGTGCGACTGCACGGAGGAGACCGTAAGGCTGAGAAGCCACATCGCCCAGTTCTCCGCGATGCTGCGGGCGGAAGGCCCTATCGGAAGGAAGATGGACTTTCTTGTGCAGGAGATGAACCGTGAGACGAACACCATAGGCTCAAAGTCGCAGGACATCAGGATAACGGGGCTTGTTCTGGAGCTCAAGAGCGATATCGAGAAGGTCAGGGAGCAGATCCAGAACATAGAGTAGGCGCGTACGGCGGGGATACCGCCGATGATGCGATATAAGAGAAAGGCGGAGGTGTTGATCATGTCGCTTCCAAAGCTTACACCGGAGCAGAAGAAAAAGGCGCTAATGAAGGCGCAGAAGGTTAGGTCCGAAAGGGCGAAGATCCGCGCGGAGCTGAAAAAGGGAAAGATTACTCTCGACCAGATCATGAAGAAGGCCGGAGACGAAGTCATCGGGAAGATGAGGGTATCATACGTCCTTCAGTCGCTGCCCAGAATCGGCAAGGTCCGCGCGGCGAAGATCATGTACGAGATCGGCATCGACGAGAACCGCAGGGTGCAGGGCCTCGGCACGCGCCAGGTGGATGCGCTGAAGGAGCACTTCGCGAAGAAGTAAGCTATATGGTCCGCGGCATAGCCGCGTACAGCCACGAGGTGGGGCTATGCAGGGACTTAAAAGAGCCAAGGGGATATTGTTCGTTATTTCGGGGCCTTCAGGGGTGGGGAAGAACTCAGTTCTCACCTCGCTCCTGAAGGATGACCTCGGGCTTTGTTATTCGATCTCCGCGACCACCAGAAAGCCCAGGAAGGGCGAGGCCGACGGAGTGAGCTACTTCTTCATGGACAGGGACGAGTTCATGAGGAGGGCCGGGGAGGGCTTCTTCTTCGAGTACCAGGAATACGTAGGCAATATGTACGGCACGCCCAAGGTATACATCGAGAGGATGGTCGACGAGGGCAAGGATGTAGTGATGGACATCGAGTGCAGGGGGGCCGCCGCTATCAAGGACCAGATGCCCGGCGCAGTCTTGATTTTCCTTACGCCGCCGTCGATGGAGGATCTAAGAAAGAGGCTTCACGCGAGAAGCACCGACAGCCCGGAGGTAATCGAGGAGCGGATCAGGAAGGCCGAGCATGAGATGGGAGAGATCGGCAGCTACGACTACTATGTGGAGAATGGTCGGCTGGAAGATGCAGTCGGCATGGTCAGGAGCATAATCACGGCGGAGAGGCTGAAAGTTTCGCGCTTAGGATAGATGCGGGAATGGCGCTCCGTCATGTTATAATATACTTTCGAAGGGCGAACAGCCCCAGATAAGAATCATGAGGTGATCGATCCGATGTCAATGATAAAGCCCTCCATCGAGGAGCTTATGCCGAAGGCGGAAAACAAGTACACGCTGGTGGTCATGGCCGCCAAGCGCGCTAGGAACCTCGTAAAGAACCCCGGTGCCGAGAACGAGGACTGGATCCATGAGAAGC
>CAZHKX010000084.1:0-7613 GCA_964532805.1 uncultured Clostridia bacterium | reverse complement strand
AGCTCTGGCTCTTCCCGTTCTTCTCGATGATTCCGTTGATCTTCTCGAACTTCCTAGCTTGGCTTTGATCCTGGACCATTCCCTTTTTCCCTCCTCGGTCGCTAGTAATATGTCACGCTTGTCTCTTTCCCTAAAGCCTTCATCATCCTTATGAGGGCATCCACCGCCTGGCCCTTGAAGCGGTAGTCCACGAGGCTTGCTCCGTCCGTGTGGGCGACGTTCTCCGCCCTTCCGACGAAGAAGTCCAGCCTGTCAGACTCCAGAAGCAGCTTCACAAGCACGGATGCCGCGTCCTTGCCGGATATGGCGCCTTTTACGAGCTCGCCTGCGTCCACGGCGCCAAGTATGTCCAGCGCGCGCGTCAGGGTGATTATCCCCTCGGTCACGAGGTCAATGCCCCTCATCGTGCCCATGGGAGGTATGCCGTCTCCTCCCGAGCTCAGGTCCACATCAATCTCAGCGCCCAGCTCCCTTGCGAACAGGTTGCCCGTGGCACCCCCGCAGATGGCCTTCCGGCCCGGCTTCTGCATGAAGCGCCTGACCATCTCGGCGTCCTTCTCCTTGCTCCTTGGAGGGCCGATCGCGACGCTTGTGAGCCTTGGCTGTCTTGCGCTGACGCACACTACCGTGGTGTCGTCGCCGGGCTTTCCCGCGTAGAACTGGTCGCATACGCCGGTGAGCCACCTTGCCAGCTGGGCGCTGTCGCCTCTTGCCTTGGGCACCGTGCGCCTAAGGTACTCCGCCACGTTCTCCCACTGCCAGCCGAGGTTTAGTATCCCTCCTAAGCCTGCGTGTATGACCCCGTCCGTCACAAGGAAGATGTGGTCCCCGTCCTTCACCTCGAACTCGCCCTCGAGGATGAGCTTGTCGCCGACCTTCCTCTTCTCCGTGTCCACCTTAGTGACCGTGCCAGCCCTGTACAGGAACGCGTCCGGAGTGTCGTACTCGACTAATATGCCCCTTCCGTCCTCGAAGAGCTGCAGTATGGAGAAGGTGGAGTAGGCCACCCCACGCACCTGGCAGATGGGAAGGGTCCTCCCAACGATATCGACGACATCGTCGATGCTCGAGCCCTCTTTCAGCATGTAGGAGGCGATCCTCGTGGTCAGCGTCGACAGCACGTTGGCCTTCACTCCGGAGCCGAGCCCGTCGGACATCACCGCCATGACCGAACCCGGAGCCCTTGCGATTTCAACGCGGTCTCCGCAGATGCTCTCTCCGTGCTTGATGAGCGAAGTATATGAGGCTTCGTAGTAAAGGCCCGGCATTACTTCTCGGAATCCTCCTCAAGCTGCTTGATGAGCCTAGTAAGAAGCACCTTGGTCTCGGCTGCGGCTTCTCCCATGAGGCCGGCCACCTGCTGTGCGACCCTGACCTGGTTGTCGATGACCCTGCCCGCCTTCTCGGCAGTCTCGCGCCTGGCCTTGGCCAGCGATTCCCTGCCCCTCTTCTCGGCGCTCATATCGGTAAGAAGCAGCACAACCATGTCCTTCGCCTGAAGGTGGAAGTAGGCCTCCTTGGCCCAGGCAACGCCGCCGTTGCCGTCCGCCTCCCTGAAAGACGTTGTGCGGTCCCTGAAGACCTGCATGAACGGCTCCCTGTCGAATGAGGCCGGTAGCGGCTTACCTATGAGCTTATCGGCCGAAAGGCCCGTTATCCTGCACATGGCGGGGTTCGTGAGCATCACGGTCATATCCTGGTTGACGCCGATGATGCCGTTGGGGGATTCGTTTACGACGAGGTTACCCATCGTCTCTGCCCTGGATTTCATGTACGGCATACACATCTCAGGTTCGGCAAGGCCCCTTATGACCGCAACGGCCTTATCCCTGCAGCTGTAATAGCCGCATGCCCCGCAGTTGAGCTCGTCTTCGGGGCTCATCTTGCCGGTAAGGGCGAGCACGCGCACTATCTCCTCCTCGGCCGGCTCCGGAGCCCGTGCATCCTTGGGCGAATAGGAGGCGGAGGTGTCATACTCATCCATGCCTGCCCCGCCCAGATCCCCCATCTCGGCCGCGTAAGCTTCTATGAGCTTCCTTCTTGCGTGGCTTCCCCGGCCCTTGCCTATGGCTGAGCCCATTATGCAGCCGCCCTTGCATGCGAGCATCTCGATTATCCTTACGTCCGAGTAATCATACAGGTGTTCAAGCGCCTCCCTTATCTCCTCTATGCCGGTGATGGCGATGTCCCTGGACCCGTCCGGTCCCGAACATCCTGCGGAGAGGAGCAGCCCTCCCTCGACGGGGAACCTCCTTGCGGATTCCGACTTGGCGGAGGCGTTGTCGGGGTTTACGGGGATGCACTCGTCGTAGCTTATCCCCCTCTTGCCGAAGACCGACAGAAGCTCCTGGAATGTGAGCACCGCATCGGCGAGCCCCTTGTATTCCGCCCTCTCCGCCTCCTGCTTCTTAGCGATGCAGGGACCTGCGAAGACAGTGAAGCAATCCTCTCCGAACTTGTCTTTCAGCCAGCGCATGTGGGTTATCATCGGAGACGCCACCGGGGCGAGGTTTGCCACTGCACCGGGGTAATACTTCTCGACAAGGTTCACTACCACTGGGCATGAAGAGGCTATGACCGGATATCCGCCCTCCCGTCCGGCCGCATGTCCGGCATGGGCGGCAGCCACAGCGGCTGCGGCCGCGGATGTCTCGGATATGTGCGAGAAGCCGAAGCGCTTGGCGGCGCCGATGAGCCTTCTGGCAGCCTCCTGAGGGAACTCCGAGGCGAACGAGGGCGCAAGGGAGAGCACCAGCTTCCTTCCGGACGCCAGCGCATCCAGCACGGCCTGCCTGTCATCCCGTGGGATCTTGGCATTCTGGGGGCACGTGTTCACGCACTCGCCGCACGCAAGGCACAGCGCCTCCTCGATCTCAGTATGGTTCCCCTCGACCTTGATGGCCTTGACAGGGCAGTGCCTAACGCACTTGTAGCAGTCCCTGCAGTTTGAAGGGACCGTGAATATGGCAGGCATACCGCTCACTCCCCCATGATTATCTGACGGAAGTGCCTCTCGGCCTCATCCGGCGTAAGCCCCCCGAAGACCTGCCCGTCGATGTCCACTGAGACGCCGTCCGCGCAGTTTTGCAGGCAGAAGCACCCCTTGAGCACGACTTCGCAGGATAACGAATTCTCTGCTATCAGCCTCTTATATGTCTCGATGACCTCCGGCGCCCCCTTGATGTGGCAGGCGCTTCCTACGCATACCCTTACGGTCTTCATTTCCATTCCTCCGGTCTTAGGTCCCCATAAAGTATACTTACTTGTGAAGGCTATCACAATATTATCGATGTTCCAATTTCGATACCTCAAGGCGCGGCCCCACAAAGTGGTCGCCGCGCCTTAAGTCCAGCTATTTACATTTTCTTCTAAACCTTGACCGATGATTCGACATTCAGCACGAAGACCGTCGCGCCTCCGTGAGCCACCTTCACTGGCGGGGGGATGAAGCCTCCCTGTGAGGGTATGGGCACCCCCAGCGACATGTACTCCTGCCTCGTCGTGCAGCAGTCCTTGATCATGGAGATGACCTCATCCACCTTATCGTCGTCGACTCCCAGAAGAAGCGTCGTGTTGCCCAGCTTCAGGAAGCCTCCGCTGCTTGCCACCTTCGTGAACATATAGCCCGCATCGGTCAGGATCTCGTTAAGCGCCCTCATAGTGTCGTCCCTTACTATGGCCATCACGAGCTTCACGGGCATCCCTCCCCCAAGAAATTTGCCTAGGAGTCCCTCCTGTCCCTGTTGTGATGTTTCGACTCCATGCCCCTTAATACCTTCCCCATAATCTTCTGCGGCTCAAAAACTGCGAGGAAGACCGCCCAGCCGGAGAGCCTCACCACCATGGACGCAAGGAAGGCGGCCTCAATTCCCATGCTCTTGGTAAGCGGCCCCGAGATGAGGGATCCTAGGGCAGCAGCCGCGAATATTACTGTGTTTGTCGCAGCGATGCCGTTGGGCCTTTCCGCCTCGTCGACGTACTCCATGCTCAGGTTGAACATGGACAGGTTGTAGCCGGCCACACCGATGCCCAGTATCGCCTGCCATGCCATCATCTGCGGGATGCTGTGCCCGGAGAGGTAGTAGAAATAGGGGAAGAGGGCCTGCCATATCGTGGAGTAGGCGAAAATGACGGCGTTGCTCCTCCGCTTGGACAGCCAGCCCCAGAACGGCGATCCTATGACTACGAACAGGGTGCCTGTGGTCACGAGGATGCTAATGGTGCTCTTGCTTAAAGCCAGCTCCTCCACGTAGAAGAGCGAGAATGCCGGCCCTGATATGTATATGCCGAGGTTATATAGGAAGAGTCCGACCGAGAAGTATGCGAACTTCCTTCCGAGCGCCTTGTCCGCAAACGGCATCGCAAGCCTTCTAAACGGCGAGATGCTCCTCGGCTGCTTCTTTATTGCCGGGACCTCCCTCATCTGCTGCAGCGAGTAGATGGAGAGGAGGCCTGTGGCCCCCGAGATCATGAAGACCGAGAAGTAGCCCCATCCGCCCGGAAGCCAGTCGATAAGAAAGCCCGCCGCCATAGTCGCGACAACGGCGGAGAAGTTGGCGAACGCGTTTCTTCTCGAGAACACCATCCCCCATTCCCTCTGGGGGAAGGCCCCTCCCATCATGTCGGTCCAGGCGATGAGGTATAGCACCGAGGGTATCGACTGCACTGCGTTCAACCCTATGAGCATACCTGCCCTGTAGGACTCCGGCATGAAGGGGACAAGGGCCATCAGGAGGAATGCCGACCTTGTCGCATACCCGGAGATGAGCACGAGGCGCTTTATGCCCCCGCCTTTTTCGGCGATTGCCGCAAAAGGCATGAAGAGCAGCGTGTTGAAGAGCGCAGGCAGCAGGTTCAGAAGCGAAAGGCCGATGCTGTCGGCCCCGTATGACAGGGCCATTATAGCGATGAAGGGCGGCACCATTCCCGAGCCCACATAGGCCAGGATGCCGTCCGTCACAGCCCATCTGTAGTTGTGCCTAAGGTTCTTGCGCCTGAGCGTCTCCGGCGCGGCCTGGGAGGAGCCCGACGGGCTCTTCCCGGCTCCCTGTGCCTCTTCCATGTCCTTGCGACACGCTCCTATTTCAAGCCCGCCATCTCCTTGAGCCTCTTTAAGGTGGGGGCCCTTCCGCATGACATCGCGCCCTCAGGGCAGTAGCCGAGCTCGTCGCAGGACGCGCCGGTCCGCCAGAAGATGTTGGGGGCTATCCTCCTGTATTCCTCAAGAAGGCCATCGAAGAGCGCCCTTATCTCCCATTGGGCCCTCGTGCAGCACCTCAGGTTGAACATATGCCTGAGCTGCCTGGCGTTGGTAGTGATGACGAATCTCGTCTCGGTGGCGTTTGTAAGGGCGAATCGCACATCCTCCGCGGGAAGTCCGGCGACGTTCAATCCGTAGTCCTGCAGTTCCTGGACCTGCCTCTGGATGTCCGTGAACTTCTTATAGAACGCCTTGTCCCTCTTTATGCTCGGCGGCACGACGTAGTTGAAGTCCTGTTCCTTGACATACCTCTGCGACTGCTGAAGCTGCGACGTGTCGGCCGAGCCCTGCTCAGGGTCGCAGATGTAGCCGACCGCGCAGCCGTGGTCCTTGAACATCTTCATGATCCTGTGCCTGTCGTTCTGCTGGCTCGATATCCTGGAGTAGCCCTCCACCGCGAAGCTCGTGTACCAGTGCTCGAGGGCGCCTAAGTGCCCCGACGATATCAGGCCCCTTACGAACTTCCCCGCATCCTCGTCGCTTACTGCAGGGTCCTCGCCATGCACCATTGCCGCCATCCCGTGGGAGCCGATCGGCGTATAGCAGAGCTTAGCCATCAGCATGAGCCTCTCGGTGTTTATGGAAGTGCCCATGAATGGGTAGTTTATTATCCTGAAGCTTAGCTTCGTCTCCATAAGCCCTTATCCCGCCTTTTCCCGCCTCCGCTAAGGCATCTCGGTGAGTGTGAGCTCGGCCGTCTTCCTCTTTGCGCTCTTGTCGTAGTAGGCGATGGTCATCTTGCTGCCTATCTCGGCTTTCGCCAGGTACTCGCCTATCTGCGAGCCGGAAGTCAGCTCGCTGCCGTTCATCTCGATGATTATGTCCCCGCGGACGATTCCGGCGGTTGCAAGAGGGCCCGTCCTGTCGGTCGTATAGACCATGACGCCCTTGTCGCTGACCAGGCCGTACCTTGCTGCTATGTCCTCGTTGATGTCTATGTACTCGACAAGGCCGATGTACGCCCTCTTCACCTTGCCGAACTGGATTATCTCGTCGGCGACCTCCATTGCGGCCTTGATCGGGATGGCGAAGCCGATGTTCTGCGCCTCCTCGTAGATGGCGGTGTTGATGCCTATCACAAGCCCCTCGGACGAGACCAGGGCGCCTCCGGAGTTGCCGGGGTTGATCGGCGCGTCCGTCTGGATGACGCCCGCCATGGTAATCCCGTTGTCCATGTCAAGCGACCTGTTCAATGCCGATATGACACCAGCGCTCACGGTGTGGTCGAAGCCGTAAGGGTTGCCGATGGCCACCGCAAGCTCGCCTACCCTGACGAAGTCGGAATCCCCCAGGCTTGCAGCAGGAAGCCCGGTCGCCTCGACCTTGAGGACGGCGATGTCGGTGTACTGGTCGGAGCCAACCACCTTCGCCGCGAACTCCCTTCCGTCGTTTAACGTGACTTTCGCCTCCGTCACGTTGTCCACCACGTGCGCGTTGGTGATTATGTAGCCGTCGGACGATATGATGACCCCTGAGCCTAAGCCCTCCGTCTCCTGGACTATGGGTATGGAGAAGAACGAGTAGACGACCTCCTGCCCCTTGGTGGAGACCTTGACCACGGCGGGGCCCACCAGCGCAGCCACGTCCGCCACAGGGCTGAAAATCGAGTCGGTGTTCGGCGTTATGAGGTTGGTGCCGGCGGAAGCGGCCGGATTCCCGATCGCCCCGCCTTCTGTTGCGCTGCTGTTCATTATCGGCAGGCTAAGCAGGATTGATCCAACGATCACCCCTCCTACCAGCACGCCTGCTAGAGATGCTATGAAATATCCGAGGAAGCTGGATTTCGGGCCAGCGGTTCCCCTATCGTAATAAGACATCAGGATTCCCCCACATCGAAGGCGGCATTTCCCTTGCCGCTAGTACTCTATTCCCCTTCTTGCGCTTATCCCCTTCTCGAAGGGGTGCTTGACCATGCGCATCTCGGTCACGAGGTCTGCCTCGGCGATGATCTCTTCCGGCGCGTTTCTGCCGGTTATAATCACCTCTACGCCCTCAGCGCGGCTTCTTATGAGCTTCACGCAGTCTTCGGCTGTGAGCAGTCCGAAGTAGATGGCGTTGGTGAGCTCGTCCAGGATCACGATGTCTGCCTCCGCGTGCTTAAGGGTGCTGAGGGCGAGCACATACGCCTCGGCTGCCAGCTCGAGGTCTGTCCTGGTCTCGCTTCCCTTCATCACGAAGCACTCCATGCAGCCGTCGCACTTCGCGCTTCCGTCCTTTATCGCATCCTGTATCCTGCAGCCCCTGCCGAACTGGTAGATTTCGACTTCAGGCGCCAGCTTCTCCGCCGAATAGAGCTCGCCGTAGTAGGTGGAGCCCTTCATGAACTGGATGATCCGGACCCGGTAGCCGTGGC
>CAZHKX010000083.1:0-7643 GCA_964532805.1 uncultured Clostridia bacterium | reverse complement strand
TTCACAGACCTGCTATGGATAGATACAACCGCCCCAGCAACAGGGGTGATGGTCGCAGAACTTGTCAGGGCGCTGGGCATCCCCTTCGGAGCCCATGCGGCATCGGCCATGTACTGCGCGATATCGACCGATACAGGCTCCTTCAGGTACAGCAACACCAATTCAGCCTGCTTCAGGCTGGCCGCCGAGCTCATCGACGCCGGAGCAGACCCCTATGCCGTATCCATGAATGTATACGACAGCAGGCCGTTCGGGGCCATAAAAGGCCTCGGCGAGGTGCTTTCCCAGATAAGCATCGAAAGCGGAGGCAGGCTTGCGGTAATGGAGATCAGGCGCTCGCTAATGCTCAGTTACAACCTGAGCGAGGGGGATGTCGAGGGCTTCATCTCGTACGGAAGGTCCATCGAAGGCGTTGAGGCCTGCGTAGCCTTCAAGGAGATCGAAGATGGCCTTATCAAGGTCGGCTTCAGGTCGAAGGCGCTTGTAGATGTGTCCAGGATCGCCGCATCCTTCGGCGGCGGCGGGCATAAGAGGGCATCTGGCTGCACAGTCAAGGGCAGCCTGCCAGAAGTGAGAGCCAAGGTCGTCTCAGCGGTCAATGCCGCCCTTTGCGAGGTCTTCCGACATGAATGCGGTCCTAGGGATTGATAAGCCCTCCGGGATGACATCCTTTGACGTGGTGTCGAAGCTCAGGAAAGCCACCCATACAAGGAAGATCGGCCATACCGGCACGCTGGACCCTGATGCGACTGGCGTGCTGGTGGTGTGTTTCGGCGCCGCTACAAGGCTCGTCTCGAGGCTGACGGAGGGCATCAAGGCATACGAGGCGGTGATGTTCCTGGGGAAGTCCACCGACACTGCCGATTCCTCGGGCGCGACCATCGCCGAGGACAGGGCGTTTAGCATCGACGAGGCGACCTTCCTTGAGGCTATGGAGGGGTTCAGGGGAGAGATAACGCAGGTGCCGCCCATGTACTCAGCCCTTAAGGTCGGCGGCAGGAAGCTGTGCGACATCGCAAGGTCAGGCGGGGATGTGCAGAGATCGCCGAGGAAGGTGTACGTCACTAAGCTTGAAGCCGGTTTCGGGCGGGCTGGAGGGCCGCTTTCCTACGGAAGCCATGTCAGCCTTAACGTCGAGTGCTCACAGGGCACATACATAAGGACTCTGTGCGAGGACATTGGCAAGAGCCTGGGAGTACCCGCCCATATGGAGAGCCTGAGGCGCATCAAGGCCTCCGGCTACTCGATAACCGAATGCATCGGCCTTGAGGAAGCCCTGGCCCTTGCCTCGGCAGGCAGGCTCGAAACAGCAGCAAGGCCGATTGAGGGAACCCTGCCGGCATTGCCGAGGATTATGTTGACATCCCATGAGCAGGAGAGGGCTTCGTGCGGAAACGAGCTGCTGCTTCAATGCCCAGGAGGGCAGGAGGCCATGCTTCTGGGGCCTTCTGGCAAGCCTGTTGCCATAGCGAAGGCCAGAGCAGTCGATGGCGCTGAAGGCAAGGCGATCTTCTCGCCGGTGATAGTATTCAACCTAACGGAGGGTGACTGAGAATATGCCCGGACCGACAGACACGGCGGTAGTCCTTGGAACCTTCGACGGGGTCCACGCCGCCCATGCAAAGCTTATAGGCGAGACGCGGGCCAAGGCACCCGAAGCGAGGGTGGTGGCCGTGACCTTCGACCGAATACCCGGCTCGGTGCTGGGTTTGGACGGCAAGTCCCAGCAGATAGTAAGCTGCGACGACAAGGTGATGCTCCTAAAGCGCGCCGGGGCGGACGAAGTGAGGATACTTAGCTTCGACAGGTCGTTAAGCGAGACTGAGCCCGAGGACTTCTTCAAGCGGATCGTGCTTGACGAACTGAAGGCCTGCTCGCTTGCAGTGGGATACGACTTCAGGTTCGGAAACAGGGGAAGAGGGGACGTCGGCCTTCTCGGGAGGCTCTGCCCCGAAGCCGGTGTGAAGCTTCTGGTGATGGGCGAGCTGCTTAAGTCGGGCGTAAGGATCTCAAGCTCCGAGATAAGAAGGAGGATCGCCTCCGGGGACCCTTGCGGCGCTGCCGATATGCTAGGCAGGATGCACGCCTTCAGGGTCAGGCTTGACAAGGGGCTCCCTGTCCCTGAGAAAGGTTATGTGCTGCCGCCTGCGGGCCTTAAGTTCAGGACCACACTTCTCTCAGCCCTTCCGCTGGGCGCGGAAATGCCGGCGCTTGATGCTGAGGCGGTGCTTGCCGAAAGCGCAGGCAAGGCATGGTTCGAGGAGACACCGTCGCCACCATTTGATGGCTTGTGCTACCTGGCATACGGGCCCTGCAAATGATGCTTCAAGGTTTACATCATGAAGCTCCGCTGGTATACTGATTTATGTATTGAAACAACCCACGCTCAGATCCCCGCATCTCCGGCGGTTTCTTGGCCTGGGGGTTTAATGGATGGAGGAGAAAGGAAATGCCGTTAGCTCAGGAAAAGAAGAAGCAGATCATCGACGCCTACAAGACCCACGAGTCAGACACAGGTTCTCCGGAAGTACAGGTCGCAATGCTCACAGAGAGGATCAACTACCTGACCGAGCACCTCAAGGAGCATAAGAAGGACCATCATTCGCGCAGGGGACTGCTGAAGATGGTAGGCCACAGGAGAAGCCTCCTGAACTACCTGAAGGATAGGGACATGGACCGTTACCGCGCGATCATCGAGAAGCTGGGTCTGCGCAAGTAAGGACGCATACGGGAGCGTGGGGGCGAAGAAGGCCGAAACCGCGCTCCCTTATTTTGAGGAGGAAATATATACAACATGCATCAGATTTTTACCATGGAAATAGGAGGCAGGACGTTCACAGCCGAGACCGGCAAGTTCGCCAAGCAAGCGTCAGGCTCAGTGCTCTGCCGCTACTCCGACACGGTGGTGCTGGTTACAGCTACCACAACCAAGCAGCCCAGGGAGGGTATAGACTTCTTCCCGCTGATGGTGGACTACGAAGAGAGGATGTATGCCGCCGGTAAGATACCGGGAGGCTTCATCAAGAGGGAGGGAAGGCCCAGCGAGGCTGCAATCCTGGCTTGCAGGATGATTGACCGCCCGATAAGGCCGCTCTTCCCCGAGGGTTTCAGAAACGACGTCCAGGTAGTGGCGACCGTGCTCTCAGTCGAGCCCGGCGTAGAGCCCTCCCTGGTGGCGATGAACGGAGCCTCGATTGCGCTATCGATCTCGCCCGTGCCCTTCCAGGGCCCGATAGGCGGGGTGAAGGTAGGCAGGGTGGACGGCAAGTTCGTTATCAACCCCGGCATAGAGGAGCTTAAGGCATCCGACATGTCGGTAGTGGTCGCAGGCACTCGCGATGCCATCCTCATGGTCGAAGCGGGCGCAAACGAGGTCAGCGAGGCTGACATGCTCGAGGCCATACTCTTCGGCCATGAAGAGATCAAGAGGATAATCGAGTTCCAGGACGGCATAATCGCCGCCGCGGGATCCGCCAAGGTCGAGTTCAAGAACTTCGAGCCGGCCGCCGACAAGGTGGAGGAAGTGCGCGCATACGGCGAGCCCCTTCTCGTGAAGGCAGTGAAGAACCCTGACAAGCTCTCGCGCGACGCAGGCATCGAGGAGGCCAAGCACGCCATTACCGAGCACTTCACCGAAAGCTGGGGCGAGGAGTGCAATGCGGCGGAGCTAGCCTACATTGTGGACTTCCTGGAAAAGGAAGTAGTCCGCATGATGATCACGAAGGAGCACGTCAGGCCGGACGGCAGGGCGCTCGACGAGATCAGGCCCCTCTACTGCGAAGTAGGCCTTCTTCCCAGGGTCCATGGCTCGGGTCTCTTCCAGCGCGGCCAGACGCAGGTGCTGACAAGCTGCACGCTCGGTTCCGCCAGCGAGGAGCAGGTGCTTGACGGACTCGGATCAGAGGAATCGAAGAACTACATGCACCAGTACAACTTCCCTCCGTACTCGGTAGGCGAAGTGAAGCCGATGAGAGGTCCCGGCAGGCGCGAGATCGGACACGGGGCGCTCGCCGAAAGGGCCCTCGTACCGGTAATACCCCCTCAGGACGTGTTCCCCTATACGATAAGGATGGTCTCCGAGGCCATCGAGTCCAACGGCTCGACCAGCCAGGCATCCATCTGCGGAAGCACCCTCGCCCTCATGGACGCAGGCGTGCCGATCAGGAAGCCCGTCGCCGGAGTCGCCATGGGCCTTGTTAAGTACGGCGAGGATTTCGCAGTCCTGACGGACATCCAGGGCATAGAGGACCACCTGGGCGACATGGACTTCAAGGTCGCCGGCACGGTGGACGGGATAACCGCGATACAGATGGACATAAAGATAAAGGGCCTCTCCAAGGAGATACTCGAGAAGGCTCTTGCCCAGGCCAAGAAGGGCAGGATGTTCATACTCGGCACGATGCTGCAGTGCATCGACAAGCCGAGGGCTGAAATGTCCCCGTACGCGCCCAGGATAATATCGTTCACCATCGACGTCGACAAGATCCGCGAAGTCATCGGGCCTGGCGGCAAGATGATCAGGAAGATCGTCGAGATGACAGGCGCCCAGATCGATATCGAGGACGATGGAAGGGTGTTCGTATCGTCAGTCGGGCAGGAGGGCGGCATCAAGGCGGAGAAGTATATCAAGGCGCTTGTGAGCGACCCCGTAGTGGGCACGGTCTACAACGGCAAGGTCACAAGGCTTATGACATTCGGCGCATTCGTCGAGATCCTCCCCGGCAAGGAGGGCCTGGTACACATCTCCCAGCTTGCAGCTGAGAGGGTGAACAAGGTCGAAGACGTAGTCAAAGTGGGCGACGAGATAACCGTCAAGCTCATGGAGATAGACTCCCAGGGAAGGCTGAACCTCTCCAGGAAGGAGCTTCTGCCCAAGCCCGAAAGGCCGGCGTTCGACAAGCCCGTTTCAAGGCCTGATGCGCCGAAGCCTGAAGCGCCCAATGCTGAGGAGCCCAAGGCGGAATCCGCGGAGGACGAGCTTGAGGGCAAGTTCTACGCAAGGCCCAAGCGCAATTAGTTGAGATTGACAAATAACTAGATAGCGGACCATGACAATACGGAGGTGCCTTATGGCTCATGCAGGAGGCCCGATTACCGTAATTGCTGTGAACCCGGGATCTACTTCGACCAAGGTGGCCGTCTTCCACGACGGCCACCAGGTCAAATCCCTCAGCATCGAACACGACAAAGCCGCCCTCGACACCCTCGGGACGATAAGCGGGCAGCTCGAATACAGGCTTGATGCGATAAAAGCCGCGCTTGTTCACGAAGAAGTGGCCCTTACGGGGCTTGCTGCAGTAGTGGGCAGGGGCGGCATACTCAAGCCCATCGAAGGCGGCGTATACGAGGTGAACGACCTCATGGTGCAAGACGCGCTCGAAAGGCCGATGGCGCAGCATGCCTCCAACCTTGGATGCGCCATCGCCCGCTCGCTCGCATCGGAGCATGATGCCAGGGCATTTATCGTAGATGCGGTGTGCACTGACGAGTATGAGCCCGAAGCGAGGATCTCAGGGCTCCCGATGATACCCAGGCTGTCCTTCCTTCACGCCCTGTCCTGCCGAGCTTCTGCGAGGAGGGCGGCTTCCGAGCTCAGGTTGAGCTTCGAGAAGGCCAGGTTCGTAGTGGCCCACATGGGCGGGGGGACCACCATCTGCTCCGTGCTCGGAGGAAGGCTCATCGACGCCAACAACTCCAACGACGAGGGCCCCTTCACGCCTGAGAGGACGGGCACTCTGCCTGCCGGATCGGTGGTAGAGCTTTGCTTCTCCGGCGAGTATAAGCAGGCATCCGAGCTCAAGGGGCTGTTCCTGAGGAAAAGCGGATTGTACGGCTATCTCGGCACCAACGACGCCAGGGAGATCATCCGCCGCATCGAGGCGGGGGATGCCAAAGCCCTTGAAGTCATGCATGCGATGGCTTACCAGACCGCAAAGGAGATCGGGGCCTACGCCACCGTCCTTGACGGCAGGCCGGACGCCGTAGTACTGACAGGCGGCCTTGCCAACTGGAAGGACTTCGTCGCTGATGTCTCATCCTATGTCTCATTCCTGGGCAGGATACTTGTCTATCCCGGAGAGAACGAGATGCAGGCGCTGGGTGAAGGCGCCTTCGACGCCCTCGCCGGGAAGGTGCAGGTCAAGAACTATATATAGGGGGTAATCAGATGCTAAGCAGCTTCCAGCAGATAATCGACCAGGCTAAGGCGGGAGGCAGGCAGATGATCGCCATCGCGGCTGCCGCCGATGCCGACGTCCTGGAGGCCGTGAAGATGGCAAGGGACATCGACCTTGCGGACTTCACCCTGTTCGGGGACGCGACTTCGATATCCTCTATCGCAAACGGCCTCGGGCTCGACCTCTCGGGAGTGGAGGTAGTGGACGAACCCAGCCTGCCCCGGTCGGCGCTGAGGGCAGTCGAGCATGTGAGCTCAGGCAAAGCTGGCACCCTTATGAAGGGGCTCATCGGCACGACGGACTTCCTGAGGGCAGTTCTAGACAAGGAAGTGGGGCTTCGCACAGGCAGCCTCCTTTCGCACGTCGCCGTGATCAAGTCCCCCAGGTTCGAAAGGTTCTTCTACCTGACAGACGGGGCGATGAACATATCGCCTACTCTGGAGCAGAAGGTGCAGATAATAAACAACGCGGTGAAAGTGGCCCATGCGCTGGGGAATCCGGAGCCTAAGGTCGCTTGCGTCTGCGCGGTAGAGACGGTGAACCCTGACATGCCCGCAACTGTCGATGCGGCCCTTCTTGCCAAGATGAGCGACCGCAGGCAGATCAAAGGCTGCCTGGTGGACGGGCCCTTCGGCCTGGACAACGCAGTGTCCATGGAATCTGCCAGGCACAAGGGTGTAAGCGGGCCTGTGGCAGGGCAGGGCGAGATACTTATGTGCCCGGACATCAACACCGGAAATGTGATCTACAAAACCCTCAGCTACTTCGCTGATATGGAGTGCGGCGCCGTAATCTCCGGGGCCAAAGCGCCTATTGTGCTTACCAGCAGGGCGGATTCGCCTAGGACCAAGCTTCTTTCGATAGCCACGGCAGCCGCTGTGGCAAGCAAGCAGCAGTGACTAGGAAGGGAGGCCCGAAATGAGGCTGCTGATAATCAACCCGGGTTCGACCTCGACCAAGGTCGCCCTGTTCGAAGGCCTTGAGCAGAAATCTGCGGAGACCCTAAGGCATTCCAACGAGGAGCTTGCCCCTTACCCGTCCATTGCGGACCAGCTGGATTTCAGGGCTGATGCCGTCAAGTCCTTCCTTAAGAGGAACGGGGATCCGGAGCTTTCGGCCGTCATGGGGCGCGGAGGGCTTCTTCCTCCCATGCCCAGCGGCGTATATGAAGTGGACGAGGACCTGAAGCATAAGCTCCTGCATCCATGGGGGCAGCACGCCTCCAACTTAGGAGGGCTCATCGCCGCCCAGTTAGCGGGTGAGAGGGGCATCAAAGCCTATATCGCAGACAGCGTGACCACGGACGAGCTGGAGCCCCTGGCAAGATACTCAGGCACACCGCTTATTGAGAGGGTAAGCATATTCCACGCCCTCAACCAGAAGTCCATAGCAAGGCATGCGGCAAGGGACCTCGGCAAGAGCTACCGCGACATCAACCTCATCGTCTGCCACCTCGGCGGAGGCGTG
>CAZHKX010000082.1:0-7667 GCA_964532805.1 uncultured Clostridia bacterium | reverse complement strand
GAAGGCAAGGCATGCACCCACCAGCGCCGCGGCAAGGGATGCCAGCCCCATCTGACCCTGCAGGTACGCGATCACACCGTATGTGGCGATGGACATCGCTGCCGCCCCGGATGCCAAGCCATCAACCCCGTCGGCGAAGTTCACGCCGTTTGCCGCTCCTATCACTATGAACATCGCGAACGGCACGTAGAAGGGGCCCAGCTCGAATGTCCGGGTGACGAACGGGATGCCGAGCGCCCCGCCGCCTACCCTGTAGGCATATATCGCAAGTATAGCTGAGAATGCGACCTGGCCCAGGAACTTGAACCTGCCTTTAAGCCCGAGCGACGCCTTATGCCTCACCTTCAGGTAGTCGTCAAAAAACCCTATGAGTGCGAAGCCGCCGGCGGTTACCGCCATGATGTAGACGTCTGAGCCCAGGGGCACGAACAGAAGCATGGCGACTCCTGCGGCGAATGCCATAATAAGGCCTCCCATGCTGGGAGTCCCCTGCTTCACAAGGTGAGTGCTTGGCCCGTCGTCCCTGACGAACTGCCCCAGCTTAAGCTTCCTGAGAAGCTTTATCGCATAGGGCGCTGCAAGGACTACCGCAAGGCATGATGCCGAGAACGAAAGGAAAATTCTGTCCATGTCACACCTCTGTCAATGCGCTTCCTTGTGCCCTGTTAAGAGCGCCACCACGTTGTCCAGCCCCACTGCCCTGCTGCCCTTCACCATGACCAGCGAGCCCGGCGTCGCCATCTCCACTATCCTGTTCCTCGCCTCTTCATAGGTGGTGGTGTGGACCAGGTTCTTAAAGCCGCCCATCTGAAGCCCCTCGAAGGTGCCGTGCCCCAGCGTGCCCATCGTTACAATGCCGGATATGGGCAGCTTCGCAAGCTTCATGCCGAGCTCATGATGCATGTCGATGGATCTGGGCCCGAGCTCCACCATGCCGCCCAGGACCATGAACAGCTTCCTTCCAGCCGCCATCGCGAACGCAGATTCGGTCGCCGCGGGGACCGACTCCGGGTTCGCGTTGTAGGAATCGTCGAGCACCTCGAAGCTGTAGAGGGACTTCTTCAGGGTCATCCTCATGGCCGATGGCACGAAGTTCGCTATGGCTTCCCTTGCAAGCTCGGGGCTTACCCCCTCAGAGAGACCGGCGCAGACTGCAGCCAGGGTGTTTCTCACCTGGTGGGCTCCCGCGAAGGGGACCCTCATGCCCTTGATCATGCAGCCCTCCTCGTGCAGAAGGGATCTCGCCTTGTCTGAGAGGATGATATCGAAAGCCGTGCCGGCCGGATCAGTGACGAGGTCCCTGCCGCAGATGTCCGCGTCCGGGTCGAGCCCGTATGTTAGATAGGGGCATGCCGCGGCGGATCGCATCTCATATACCCTGCGGTCGTCCCTGTTCAGTATCGCAAGCCCGTCGACGGGAAGTGCCTCCACCAGCTCTCGCTTGGCCCTGGCTATGCCGTCCTGGGATCCCAGGAACTCCATGTGCATGCTGCCGACTATGGTCACGATGCCCTTCTTGGGCTTAGCAAGCTCTGTAAGGTAGCGGATCTCCCCGAAGTTAAGCATCGCCATCTCGATTACGGCAACCTCATGCCCCTCATTCATCCTTAGAAGGGTGAGCGGGCAGCCTATCTCCGTGTTCAGGTTACCCATCGTTTTGAGGACTTCGAATTTCTTCGACAGTACTGCGGCCGTCATGTCCTTTGTAGTGGTCTTGCCCGCGGAGCCTGTTACTCCGAACACCAGAGGGTCGAACTTCGCCCTGTGAAGCTTCGCCAGCCTGCCAAGTGCCAATATGACATCGTCGACCAGTATGAGGCTCAATCCTTCAGGGACGTCCTCGGGAACCCTCGATACCAGCGCCGCCCTTGCCCCATGCTCGTACGCGGAGCAAAGGAAGTCGTGCCCGTCCAGCTTCTCCCCCTTGATCGCCGCGAAGGCCCAGCTGTCCGCCTTTTGCCTGCTGTCCGAGGCGAAGGCACTTATATCGGCCTCAGCGGGGCCGCTGAAGAGCCTGCCCTCCGATGCCTTCAATATCCAATCCAGCGTGAATGCCATCTAAATCCTCTCCTTTATGGCCAAAGCAGCCTCTTCCCTGTCATCGAAATGTATGACCAGCTGCCCAGTCTTCTGATAAGTCTCAGCCCCTTTGCCGGCAATAAGGACGGTATCGCCCCTTTTTGCGGCCTTAATGGCCTTCCTGATGGCGATTCCCCTGTCAGGCTCTATCTCATAAGGCGTAGCCAGCGTGAGGCCTGCCCTTATGTCCGAGATTATCCTGGCCGGATCCTCGTCCAGCGGATTATCGTGGGTGACGATGACGCTGTCAGCAAGCTCCTGGGCAATTCTTGCCATCCAGGGCCTGTTGGTCCTGTCCCTGTCCCCGCAGCAGCCGAAGACCACGGTGAGCCTTCCTTCTGTCATCTCCCTTGCTGTCTGCAATGCGCTCTGCAGGCTCTCGGGGTTATGGGCGAAATCCACGATGACGTTGTAGTCCTGGCCCTCGTCCACCCTCTCGAACCTTCCGGGCACTCCTGTGAAGCTTGCGATGGCTGCAGCCGAATCCTTGAGGCTTATACCCACGGCAAGGGCGGCACCCATGGCAGCCAGGCAGTTGTACACGCTGAATACGCCGGCCAGCCCGGTTACCACCTGAGCGCTCTCGCCGTCCATGGTGGAGGCTGTGAAGGTGGTGTGCCCTGTAGTCCTTGTTATGTCGACCGCCCTTAAGAATGAGTGCTCGCCCAGCCCGTAGCCGATGGCCCTTGCCCCGGCGTCGCGCGATCGCCTCTGCATATAGTCCGCATATGCGTCATCGGAGTTGATCACGGCGGCCTTCATTGTTTTTAGCTCTGCGTCACCTGACGGACACTCTCTCGACAGCATGCTGAAAAGCCTCGCCTTGGCCATTAGGTAGCCCTCGTATGTGAGGTGGAAGTCCATGTGGTCGTGCCCCATGTTCGTGAGCACCGCGATGTCGAAGCATACGTCCTCCACCCTGCCCAGCTGGAGCGCGTGGGACGATGCCTCCATTACACATGCCTTGCAGCCCGACTCGGCCATCTCCGCCATGTAACGGGCGACGTCCAGCGATTCCGGGGTGGTGTTTACCGCGCCGATGCGCCTTGCCCCCGTCTTGTATTCCAGGGAGCCCATAAGCCCGCATCTGATTCCGTTTTTCTCGAGTATGTGCTCTATAAGGTAGGCAGTCGACGTCTTGCCCTTTGTGCCCGTTATGCCGATTACCCTGAGCCTTCCCGAAGGATGTCCGTAGAACCTGTCGGCAATCTTTGAAAGCGCTGCCCTGGTGTCTTCCACCCTGGCGCCCGCAATCCCCTGCGGCAGCGTTATATCCCTGCTGTGAAGTACCGCGACCGCTCCGCCGGATGCAGCCTGCTGCACGAAACCGTGCCCGTCCGCTTTGGAGCCGATGAGGGCGACATATAGGTCTCCTGTGACGACCTTCCTGGAATCGTAGCTTATGCCCGTCACCTCGGCATCCATCGGCGGTTCCGGCGCTATTCCCTTTACGAGCTCTGAAAGCCTCATCATCCACCTCACGGGCATTACTGCTGCTTTAGCCAGACTGTTATCTGAGACCCCTTGAGCTGCCTTGCGCCCGGGGCCGGCTCCTGCTTGTAGACTATACCGCTTCCCTGGGGGGTAAGGGAGAAGCCGGACATCCCGGCCGATATGGCGGCATTCTTCAGCGTCTTGCCCCTGAGGTCGGGCACTGCAGCATCAAGCCTGTTGCCCTGCTCGCCTGAGCCCTCCTCCTTGAAGTAGACAACTACCGCGCTTCCCTCGGAGGCGCTCATGCCCGCCCTCGGTACCATCTCGGTGGCCCTTGCTCCGGCACCCTCCGCCGCCATCACAAGGCCCGCCCTCCTGATTGCTGAGGAGGCCTGCGACTTCGTCATGCCTATGACGTTCGGCACCTGCTTTAGCCCTTGGGATGCGGACTTCTTCTCTTCGTCCTTCGGCGCTATCCCCATATATCTCATAACGTCGGCGGCGACCGCCTTGAACACCGGAGCGGAGATCGTCCCTCCGTACCTGTTGGAAGACTGAGGCTCGTCGACTGATATCAGCACGACTATCTTCGGGTCGTCCGCCGGGATGTAGCCTATAAAGGACGCTATGTACTCGGAGCCGTATCCGCCGGTCCCTGAGGGTTTCTGGGCCGTGCCGGTCTTGCCCGCTATGTCGTAACCCACTGGTATAGCCTTGCTTCCTATAAGAAGCGTCACCTCATGCATCATATACTGCATCTCTTTAATGGTCTGCTCAGAGAGGACCTGCCTGATCTTGGTCGGCTTGAAGCTCTTCACCACTTTGCCATCGGAGTCCCTAAGCTCCTTGACAAGGTACGGCTTCATGAGGGACCCGCCGTTTGCTATTGAGCTCATTGCCGCCACTAGCTGCAATCCAGTCACCGAGATGCCCTGACCGAAGGCAGAGGTCGCCTGCTCGACGACCCTGAAGTTCTCGGGCTTGTGCATTATGCCGGCCGTCTCGCCTGGAAAGTCGATGCCGGTCTTCTTGCCGAAGCCGAAGTCCTCGAAGTAATGGGTGAGCCTTGCCGCCCCCAAATCGAGGGCTATGGAGGAGAATACGGGGTTGCAGGAGTTTGCCATCGCCTCTACCATGGTCTGCTCGCCGTGGCCTGGAAGCTTCCAGCACTTTATCCTAGCATCCGCGACTTTTATGTAGCCGGGGTCGTAGAACTTCTCGTCCAGCTCCACGATGCCGTCCTCCAGTGCTGATGCGGCGATGAAAGTCTTCATGGTCGAGCCCGGCTCATACTGGTCGGTTATCGGGAACACCCTTCTATCCTTGCTTGTTGTCTTCAGGGGATCGTTAGGGTTCATGAAGGGGTATTGGGCTATGGCAAGTATCTCCCCTGTGAACGGCTCCATGGCGATTGCAAAGCCGCTCTTCCCGCCGAACTCCTTGACGGCGCTCTCAAGGTGCTTCTCGCAGCTATACTGTATGTTCTCGTCTATGGTCAGCACGATGTCATAGCCATCCACCGGAGGAGTGAATATCTCCTGCGCGCCGGCGATGACGTTGCCCTTTGCGTCCTTTTCGACCTGTATCATGCCCGGAGTGCCTGACAGGGCGTCATTGTAGTACGCCTCAATGCCCTCCAGGCCTTGGTTGTCTGTGCCGGTGAAGCCGAGGACCTGTCCTGCGAGGCTGCCCTTGGGGTAGAAGCGCTGGCCCTGCTGCAGCACTGAAAGGCCGGTAATCCTCTGGGAGGCTATCGTCTGAAGCATCTCCACGGTGACCTTCTTGGCGATGATGCTCGGCCTCTGGCCCTCCGCCAGCTGCTCGGTAAGCTTCACCTTGTCGAGTCCCAGTATGGGGGCAAGCTTCGCCGCGGTGGCGGTGTTGTCGTTTAGGTCCTGCGGCCTTACGTAGATTGAGTTGGAGGTTATGCTGTACGCCAGCTCCGCACCGTTTCTGTCCAGTATCCTTCCTCTTACGGGGTCTACCTGCGCTGGACGCGCCCTCTGGGCCATGGCCTCCTTCGAGTACTCGGCAGCCTTGAACACCTGGATGTAGGAGAGCCTGATGAAGAGCACCGCATAAAGCAATATAACCAGGATCAGAGACATCCAAATGCCCTTGATCCTGGTCGTGCTTGAAGAATTCCTTCTGTCTCCCCTTGGATTAGGCCCGCCTGACGGGTTCACAGCAGATCAACCCCAAATATCACTGCAGGACATCCGGTAGGCTGCTTGCCGAGTTCGCATGCCAGGTGGATATCATGCTGGAAGTAGCGCTTATGGCAGTGCTTTTCAGCCATGAGCCGAATGCCGCGAGCATCGTGGGCACCTCCAGCTTGAGCCTTGCAACCTGTGCCTCGTTCGGCTGGGGTGCGGCTGCGGCCTGGACAGGTTCCGGTTCGCCCACCACAAGCAGCACGGCGACCTTCCCGGCATCGACCATTCCGAGCTTCTGCCTTGCGACCGTCTCCACCTTGGCAATCGAGGTCATCTCAGCAAGCTCCACGCTTCTTTCGTTGCAAAGCTGCTTGAGCTCGGAGATCTGGTCCTCAAGGGCCTCCATGTGCGAATAGGCGATTACGAGCGCCGAACGCTGTGCAAGATAGCCCATGGTGATTACGACCGCAACGAATATTATAGCAGAAACATACAGCATCATCGCATTGGAATTGGCGGCCCTGGCGCGCCTTGCGACCCTTGGGTCCGCCTTCCTGGAAGGCTTAAGGCCCCTTTTTGCAATGACGGGGGCAGAACCTGTGTATATCCTCATCGCAGCACCACTCCTGCTATCTGATTTTCTCGACCGCCCTGAGCTTCGCGCTCCTTGACCTCGGGTTTGACTCGGTCTCGTCGTCCTTCGGGAGTATTGGCTTTCTTGTCAGCACCCTTACCTTCGGCTCCAGCCCGCACACGCATACCGGAAGGTCCGGAGGGCATGTGCACGGGTGCTCGTGCTTTCTGAAAAGTTCCTTGACTATCCTGTCCTCAAGCGAGTGGAAGCTTATAACCGCAAGCCTTCCTCCCGGCTTAAGGGCGCCTATCGCCTTGGGTATCGCCGCCGATACGTTGTCAAGCTCTGTGTTCACTGCGATCCTTAAGGCCTGGAAGGTCCTTCTCGCCGGATGTATGCCCTTCTGCCTTGCGCCCTTGGGCACCGCCGCCTCGATGAGCCTGATCAGTTCCCCTGTGGTGGTTATCGGCTTCTTGTCACGCGCCTCGGTTATGAACTTGGCTATCCGCACCGCCCAGCGCTCCTCGCCGAAATCTCCGATTATCCTCACAAGCGCCCTCTCGTCGGTGCTGTTTATGAGCTTCTCGGCGGTAAGCTCCCCGGACTTGTCCATCCTCATGTCCAGCGGCGCGTCCTCCCTGTAGGAGAATCCCCTCTCGGGCTCGTCCAGCTGGTAGGAGCTTACACCAAGGTCGAAGAGTATCGCGTCCACTGCCTCTATGCCGATTTCCGCAAGGACCCTGTCGAGCTCGACATATGAGGACTTCACGACGAAGACCTCGCACTGTGCCGAGGAGAGCCTGTTGCCGGCCGACTCGATTGCGTCACCGTCAATATCCAGCCCGATGACAGTGCCCCCCTCGCCGACCTGCCCGCAGGCGATCGACGCATGGCCGGCGCCCCCCAGCGTGCAATCTAGGTAGATGCCTCCGGGTTTGAGGTTCAGGATTTCAAAGACTTCCCGGGTCATCACCGGCTCATGCGAGAAAGCGCTCATCTCGGGCTTCCCATGCCGGCAAGGCCCTCCGCCAGCTGCTCGTACTGCGGCAGCGTCTCCTCCTCGTACTTATCGAACTCGGAGGCCGACCAGATCTCGAAACGGTTGTTGGCGCCCACCACGACGATTTCCTTGTCTATCCTCGCAGCGTTCCTCAAACCCTGGGGAAGCACAACCCTTCCCTGCTTGTCTATCTCGCATTCGACTGCATTTGACGATATTATCCTTATGTACTTCCTTGCTTCCTTATGCTCTATGGGCATGGCTGCAAGGCCGCTCATGTACTTCTCGAACTCCTCTGTGGGGTAGCATGCAAGGCAGCCGTCCAGGCCCCTGGTGGCGATGAACCTGCCTTGAAGGATGGAACGGAACCTTGAAGGGACGATTATTCGGTTCTTCTCATCGAGGGTGTGCCTGTATGCCCCTA
>CAZHKX010000081.1:0-7861 GCA_964532805.1 uncultured Clostridia bacterium | reverse complement strand
GACCGTCCCGCAGTTTATTCCGACAGGGCCTGCGAAGCCCACCGGCGCGCCGGTGACCTTCCTTATAGTATCCTCGTCCGCGAGGGCTATTTCCCTTGCGGCAGTAACCTGCCTAAGCTTCAGCTCGTTCAGCTCGCGGTCCCCCCTTATGAGGGCAACCACCGGCTTTCCGTCCGCAAGGTAGACCATGGTCTTTATCATGCGGTTTGCCGGTATCTCGAGGAACCCCTCAAGCTGCTCTATGGTCCTGACATCCGGTGTCGGCCTTTTCTCCGCTGCAGGGCAGCTTCCGGTGAACCTTTCCGGCCTTGCTGCTATCTCAGCCCTTTCAACGTTCGCGCCGTACCCGCAGGCAGGGCAGACGACGATGTCGGCCTCGCCGATGTCGGCGATGGCCATGTACTCCTTGGAGACCTTGCCGCCTATCGCGCCGGAATCCGCCTCAACCACGAGGAAGTCCAGGCCCATGCGGGTGAACGCCCTGCAATAGGCCTCATACATCTTATCGAAGGAGATGTCCAGGCCGGCCTGGTCGGCATCGAAACTGTACAGGTCCTTCATTATGAACTCGCGGCCGCGCATCACGCCGTACCTTGGCCTGATCTCGTCTCTGAACTTGGTCTGTATCTGGTACAGGAGCTTAGGAAGGGCCCTGTATGAGCGGACCTCGTCGGCCACATGGGTCGTGATGTTCTCCTCGTGGGTGGGGCCGAGGCATACTTCCCTGCCTCCCCTGTCCTTGAACTTGAACATCTCGCTGCCGTAGTCGTCGTACCTTCCCGTCCTCTGCCACGATTCGGGGTTCTGGAGCGCTGGCATGAACAGCTCCTGTCCACCCTGCCTGTCCATCTCCTCGCGCACTATCTGCTCGACCTTGCGTATAGCCTTCCAGCCGAGCGGCAGGTAGGTGTAAACGCCTGCCATGGTCTTTCGCATAAGCGCTGCCCTTAGCATCAGCTTGTGCGATGCTATCTCCGCTTCGGCGGGAACTTCCCTCAAAGTGGGCGCGAATACCTCGCTCATCCTCATCTTCCGTCTTCCCCCAGTCCGGCCTGCCTTATCATGCCGATCAGATATGAGGCGGCATCATTAAGCGGCACCCTTGCCACCACCTCGCCGCCTCTGAAAACTGTTGCAGTATCCTTGCCGCACGCGATTCCGAAGTCCGCGCCGGATGCCTCGCCCGGCCCGTTAACCTCGCAGCCCATCACGGCAACCGTCGCGTCAATCCCAAGCGCAGAGATTCCTTCCCTGAGCTCTGCGACCATCCCTTCGACGTCGCCTCTTGTGCGGCCGCAGGTAGGGCAGGATATTATCCTAAGGCCACGCATGAGCCTCAGCGATGTCAGAAGCTCCTTGCCTGCTAGCACCTCAGCGACAGGGTCTCCGGTAAGGCTGAACCTGATGGTGTCGCCTATGCCTTCGAGTATGAGCGCCCCAAGCGCAGCAGACGTCCTCACAAGGCCCGTGTCGGACGGCCCTGCCTCCGTCACGCCCAAGTGCAGCGGGTAACCCACCGCTGAGGAAAGAAGCCTGTTGGCCTCCACCGTCTCGAGCACATCGGAGGATTTGACGGACAATACTGTATCATAAAAGCCGAGCCTTTCAAAGACCGAAAGCTCCTGAAGGGCGCTTTCTGCCAGCGCTTTTGCGCCCCGCCCGTACTTCATCGCGATGCTTGGTGCAACAGAGCCCGAGTTTACGCCAATGCGTATAGGCACGGACTTGTCCTTCGCCGCCGCCACAACCTCGGCTACCTTGCCCTCGGAGCCTATATTGCCGGGGTTTATCCTCACCTTCGAGACGCCAGCTTCGATAGCGCTTATCGCAAGCCTGTAGTCGAAGTGTATGTCGGCGCAGATGGGCACCTGCGACTGCGGGACAATCCTAACCAGCGCAGCTGCGGCCGCACTGTCCGGCACGGCAAGCCTTACGAGGCTGCAGCCGGCCTCTGCGAGCCGTAATATTTGGGAGAGCGTCGCCTCAGGGTCGCGCGTGTCGGTGTTGGCCATGGACTGGACAGATATCGGAAAACCGCCTCCTATGATGAGGCTTCCGGCCTTCACTGCCCTTGTTGTCCTGCGAGATATCTCCATATGCTCACCTTCCGATGAAGATCCGTAGCACGTCGCTGTATGTGGCATATACGGCAAGCGCTATGAATAGGGCGATTCCCGCGACCTTCAGCGAGTACATCAGCTTCTCCGGGATCTTCTTTCCTGTCAGGCGCTCTATCGTCATGAATACGAGCCAGCCTCCGTCCAAAATCGGAAGGGGTATGAGGTTGAACACACCCAAAGACACCGATATGAGCGCGATGAGAAGCACGAAGGACGCGATGCCGTTTCTGGCGGCCTCGGCTGATGCAACGGCGATGCCGACCGGCCCGGATATCTGGTTCAGGCCGCGCCCCGTCACCACTTCCCCCAGGGCCTTTATTGTCATTTTGATTATCTCGTAAAGGAAGCGCACCCCATCGGTGAACGATGCCGCAGGGCCCTTCTTCTTCAGGACCTGCTGCATGTAAATGCCGATCTTCGCTCTGCCATCCTCAGGGTCCGTCTCCGGCGTAACGCTTATTGACTGCCTCTGGCCGTCCCTCTCAACAGTTATGTCAACCGATTGGCCCGGGGATGCTGACAGAATTGACACAATCGACTCCGATGTCAGCATTGCCTGCCCTTCAATCTCCAGAATTATGTCATCTTTGATGATGCCAGAGGTTTCTGCGGGGGAGCCTGGCACCGTGTCGGCGATGCTTATCACCGGCGTGCCTGTGAAGGTGAAGAGCACCGAGACCAGAAGTACCGCAAGGAGTATGTTCATCACGGAACCTGCCAGTATCACGAGGAAGCGCTGGTAGTAGGGCTTGTTCGCGAAGCTCCTGGCATCTGCGCCGCGCCCGTCCTCACCGTCGTCAAAACGGTTCAGCCCTCCTAGCGGAAGGACCCTCACCGCATATTCGGTCTCTCCCCTCTTCCTCCTGAAGATGGCAGGACCGAACCCGATCGCAAATTCAAGTATCCTGAAGCCGAAGGCCTTTCCTGTGACGAAATGCCCCAGCTCATGCACTATGCTCACTATGCCGAAGACTATTATGAACGAGAGGAATGCCAAGTGCTGCACCTGCTTTCAACTAACTTCCTTGCCCATACATCTGCCTCGAGCACCTGCCCGAGATCCATCTTCCCTGTCCTGGGGGCTTGCTGCATCGCCTCCTCGCAGAGCTCCGGGATGGCAGCGAAGGGTATCTCGCCATCCAGGAAGGCGCCGACTGCCGCCTCATTCGCGGCGGACATCACGGCGGGAGCGAGCCCTCCTGCCTCAAGGGCCTTGTGCCCCAGCAGCACGCCGGGGAACCTTGATACGTCGGGGTCCTCGAAGTCGAGCCTCCCTGCCTTAACGAGGTCCAGCTCGCCCATCGATTCCGGAGGGGCCTCCGAGCGCCTGGGGTACGCGAGGGCGGCCATTATCGGAAGGGACATGTCCGGAAGGCCCATCTGAGCGATCACGGAGCCGTCCGAGAAGCGGACCGCTGAATGCACGATGCTCTGCGGATGGACGATCACCCTGATTCTTTGCTGCTTGACTCCGAAGAGCCACCTTGCCTCGATGACCTCCAAGGCCTTGTTTATAAGCGTCGCGGAATCAACTGTGATTTTCCTGCCCATGCTCCAGTTGGGATGCTTAAGCGCATCCTCCGGCCGTACGCCCTCCAAGGATTGCCTGATGCGGAAAGGTCCGCCCGAAGCCGTCAGCATTATCTCTTCTACTGAAGCTCCGCGGGATGCCCATATGCACTGCCATATCGCCGAATGCTCGCTGTCCACAGGAAGGATGGCGACATCCCTGCTTATTGAGAGGCCTGTCAGCAGTTCCCCTGCCGCCACCATGCTCTCCTTGTTGGCAAGGGCTATGTCCGTGCCCGCCTCAAGCGCCGCATAGGATATCCTGAGTCCGGCCGAGCCTACCACGGAGTTTAGTATCCTGTCAGCCCTGCCGTCCTGAGCGATCTCCACCGCGGCATCAGGTCCGGCGAGCAATTCCGCGGATAGGCCCATAGCCAAAGCTTCGGCCTTAAGCCTTTGGAACTGGTTGGCATCTGTCACGCCAATCCTGTCGGGTTTATACCTTGCTGCCTGCTGAAGCAGCAGCCCGATGTTCGAGTGGGCAGTAAGCGAATGGATTCTCAAGCCCAGCTGTTCGGCTACTTTGAGCGCCTGGACTCCTATGGAGCCTGTGCTTCCGAAGACCGATATGCAGTTTACCTCCTGACGCATGCTAGATCGCTCCTAAAAGCCTTAGAAGCCAGAACGATGCCGGCACGAAAAGCAAAAGGGAGTCTATCCTGTCGAGGTATCCTCCGTGGCCGGGAAGGAAAGTGCCGCTGTCCTTTATGCCATCGTCCCTTTTAAGGGCCGATTCGCCGAGGTCTCCGTAGTTGCAGCAGATCGCGCAGGAGATGACCAGAAGGGCCTTGCCGAGCTCCCCGATGTGCGGAAGGAATCCCCTTGCCTCCAGCGCGGGATAGGCGAAGACCACGAGGGCTACTAGCGTGAGAAGTCCACCGATGCTACCCTCCAGGCTCTTCTTGGGAGAGATGTTTGGCGCTATCTTATGCCTGCCCCCGGTCGCAATCCCGAAGAGTAGGGCCGCAGTGTCGTGCAGCCAAACCAACCCCAGCAGCGATAGGACCAGCGTGAAGCCCGCGAGGCCTTCCGAAGAGCCCCTTAGCAGTATGGCGTGGCTCAGCGACCAGCCAAGGTACAATGGCGCAAAAGTAGTCGATGCCGTGCCTGAGAGGGAGCCCTTGGGTTCACCAAGCAGCACGGGCCTCATCATCGTCAGCACCAGAAGCATGACTGTTATGAAGGAGGTGAATGAGCCTTCGGTGAAGTAGGCGTCGGTGATGTAGGCGACGCTGATGCCGATCGCTATCACGGGGCAGTGTGCCATCCCCTTGTCTCTTGCCATCCGGGAGTACTCAAGGTTGGCCATTACGCTGACTGCCGCAATAAGCAGCGCTGTCCAGATTCCGCCCATCCAGAGAAGGAGTATCACTCCCGGCAGCGCGATGAGCGCAGATACCGTCCTCTTAAGCATCTTTGACCCTTACAGGCCGCCAAAGCGCCTGTTCCTTCCGCTGTATTCCGCCAACGCCCTGTCCAGCTCCGCCTCATCGAAGTCCGGCCAGTGCTTCTCGCTGAAGTAGAGCTCAGAGTATGCGCTCTGCCAGATAAGGAAATTGGATATCCTCTTCTCCCCGCCCGTCCTTATCAGCAGGTCGACCGGAGGCTGACCTTTGGTGCTGAGCCTGTCCTCAAGCGCCTCCTGGCTGATATCCGATGGCTTAAGCCCGCCTGCCAGGCAGTCCTCTGCAAGCGCTTTGGCTGCCCTCGCGATATCCCACCTGCCGCCGTAGTTTACGGCCATAAGCAGCTTAAGCGAGTACTCCTTAGGGTTCGCCCTCTCGGCCTGCCTTATCATCGCCTGCAGTGCCTTAGGGAGCCTCTGCACGTCCCCGATGACGGAAAGGGATATGCCAAGCCTCGGAAACGATGCGAAGCCGCTCCTAAACTGCTCGGTTGCGATCTCCATCAGGGCCTCTATCTCGCTTTTCGGCCTGCTCCAGTTCTCCGTTGAGAATGCAAACAGCGAAAGCGTGCTGATGCCGCGTGCTTTGCAGGCCTCGGCTATCCTGAGGATGTTGTCGGCGCCTGCCCTGTGGCCCTGGCTCCTGTCGAGCCCCCTGGCCTTCGCCCACCTGCCGTTGCCGTCCATGATTATCGCCAGATGCCCCGGCGTTGTTGGCGCTTGGGATTTATCGGGCGTCATCAGACCTGCATTATCTCCGTTTCCTTCGCGGTGAGCATCTTGTCGATGTCGGCTATGTGCTTGTCGGTCACCTTCTGGATCTCATCCTGCGCGCGCTTCAGGTCGTCTTCGGTTATGATTCCGTCCTTCTCGAGCTTCTTTACGGCTTCGACGGCGTCGCGCCTTACGTTCCTGACGGCGACTCTCATATCCTCGGCGATCTTCTTGACGAGCTTGACCAGGTCCTTCCTTCTCTCCTCGGTAAGGTGCGGAAGCGACATCCTGATCACGTTGCCGTCGTTCGTAGGCGTAAGGCCAAGGTCTGATGCCAGTATCGCCTTCTCTATCTTGGCGAGCATGCTCTTATCCCACGGCGTCACCATGAGCGACTTCGGATCAGGCGTGCTTATGGTAGCAATCTGCGGAAGCGGCGTCGGTGTGCCGTAGTAGTCGGCCTGCACCCTGTCCAGAAGCGATGGATTGGCGCGTCCGGTCCGTATAGCGGAGAACTCCTTCTTCTCTACCTCAAGCACTACGTTCATCTTATCCTGGAACTTGGTAATGACTTCCTTGTAAGACATCTTGCTTACCTCCCAACGACGGTACCGACATGCTCGCCGAGTACCACGCGCTTGATTATATCGGGTTCTGAAAGGTCGAAGACGATTATAGGTATGTCGTTGTCCATGCTCATAGTCGCCGCGGTGCTGTCCATCACCTTTAGCCCCTTCTGTATAACGTCAAGGTAGGTCAGCTTGTCGAACTTGATGGCCTCGGGGCTCTTTACAGGGTCCTTGTCATAGATGCCGTCTACTTTCGTAGCCTTCAGTATGGCCTCGCAGCCCATCTCCGCCGCCCTGAGCGCGGCAGTCGTGTCTGTGGAGAAGTAGGGGTTTCCTGTGCCTCCCCCGAATATCACGACCCTGCCCTTCTCGAGGTGCCTTAAAGCCCTCCTTCGGATGTACGGCTCGGCGACCTCCTTTATCTCCAGCGCGGTCATCACCCTCGTCACCACTCCGACCTTCTCCAGGGTGTCCTGCAGGATAATCGAGTTCATTATGGTGGCCATCATGCCGATGTAATCAGCCGTGCTGCGGTCCATGCCCATCTGGGAAGCGGTTATGCCCCTCCAGAAGTTGCCGCCGCCGACTACTATGCCTAGCTGCACCCCGAGGTCGTACACCTCTTTGATCTGAAGGCAAATCTTGTCCACGGTCTCCAGGTGGACGCCGGTGCCCTTAGGGCCGGCCAGGGCTTCCCCAGACACCTTGAGCATGATCCGCCTGTACTTGAGTTCGGGCATCATCACACCTCCCTTAATTCATTTTATATTTCCTGCGGGACCTTTTCCACTATGGGGGCGGGATTATGAAAAAAACGGGGCCAACCTTGCGGCCGGCCCCGTCGTGCGAAGCTTTCTACTCAGCTTCCTGGGCGAGCTCCTCGCCGCGCTCATAGCGGGCGAATCGCCTTACCTGTATATTCTCGCCAAGGACCGCCGCCGTCTCTTTGATGACTTCGGCGACCGTCTTGGACTGATCCCTGATGTAGGCCTGATCTACGAGGCAGGTCTCCTTGAAGAACTTCTCGAGCCTTCCCTCTGCGATCTTGTCGGCGAACTCGGGCTTCTTGCCCTCATTTGCCGCCTGGTGCCTGTAGACTTCCTTCTCAGCCTCTATCACTGAAAAGGGAACTTCCTCCCTCTTGACGTAAAGGGGCTTCTGAGCGGCAATCTGCATCGCGATTTCCTTGACGAGCGTCTTGAACTGGTCGTTTTTGGCAACGAAGTCGGTTTCGCAGTTGACTTCCACTAGCACGCCTATCTTCCCACCCATGTGTATGTAGGAATCTACGGTGCCTTCTGACGTCGCCCTGCCGCTGCGCTTCTCAGCTCTGGCAAGGCCCTTCTCCCTGAGGAACTGGGCGGCCTTCTCCATATTGCCTTCGCACTCGACTAGAGCGCGCTTGCAGTCCATCATGCCTGCCTGCGAGATCTCGCGAAGCTTCTGCACATCGGCTGCCTTTATCTCGGCCATGTGGAGTCCCT
>CAZHKX010000080.1:0-7943 GCA_964532805.1 uncultured Clostridia bacterium | reverse complement strand
ACAACGACGAGAACTATCAGCTGGCACTAAGAGACGACGGTTACACGATGGATCTTGTGACCGGTGAACTTCTGTGCACGACGGACCCTGAGGAACTGCTGACGAAGCCTGTGTACGAGCAGACGTTCTACGTAGAGGAGCTGGCAGCGTACTTCGGGCTGGACGAGATCTGGGTGTCAGACAGCGGATACATGAAGTTCACGCTGGTCTGGGACGCGAGCGGAGAGTACAAGCTGTACGCGATGGAGATTCACTTCGACGCGGACCCTGTGATACCTGAACCCGAAGACTAACAAGACAAACCGATCAAACAGGAAAAGGAGCCGCCCCGGATGAGGGCGGCTCCTTTGTTCGGCATCCTAGCGCTTCGTAATAATGAGGTAGTCGACTTTCTTATTGTTCCTGCCGAGCATCGAGTAAGAATAGCTTGAAGGCAAGCTGCGCTTCAGAAAGTTGCTGTGCCTGTAAATGTCATCAATGAAATCAGTTCGCCCCACGACGAGCACAAATCCGGCCCTAGCAGATGCCAATAGGTCGCGGAGATCTTTGTGATCTTGCCTTGTAAAGGAGTTGCCTGAGTAGTCGGAGAAGTTACTGTCATAGGGCGGATCTAGGAATATGAAGTCTGCTTCCGACGGCCTCTCCTCCTTGAAGAAGCGCCTGAAGTCCTCGTTTCTGATCCTGGAAGCAGAGTAGAAACCGGATTTCTGTGCCTTATAGAGGTTGTCGACCTTGGCTGACAGGTTTTTCCTGTCGTAAGAGAACCCGCCGTAAGGTATGTTGAAGCCTCCTGACGAGTTGTACCTGAACATCGATCCGAAGCAGAGCTCCCTAAGGATGAAGAAGAGAGCTGAAACATAAGGACCATCCAGGCCTTCCTTGACCAGCGAATTGTATTCATCCCTGACAAGGTAATAGAATGCCGCTCGCACAGCGGTAGTCCTTCTCCTGGCGGTCATAAGGCAGGAAACGATGCTTGACTCGAGTTCGCCTGCATCGAAGAACCTTACGAGGTTTCCTGAGGACTGAGGGCAGGGAAGCATTTCCCCTATGACTTTCTCGGCGAGATTGCGGCTATCATAATCGGGCTCATCGTCAGCAGCCTCTCCTATAGCGGCAAACAAGGACGCTAGGGTCAGGCAGTTCGACAGGAAAGCGCCGTCTGCCTGCTGTACGCATCTGTAGAAGCCTATAAGCTCGGAAGAAAGGTCGTTAACGCATGATGACTTCGGCTCCTGGCTGAAGAAAAGAGCCCCTCCTCCGAGGAATGGTTCCAGGTATCTCTCATAGTTCGGGATCATAGGGGAGAGCTCCTTAATAAGCCGCCCCTTCCCGCCTGGCCATTTTATTAGGGGTTTCAATGGATAAACCTCCGTGCTTCGTTAGAAAGATTATAAACCATAACACTGCTTCATATCTTGGGATGCGCTTAGTTTTCTTTACTGGATACTTAGTGTATAATTTATAAGGTTATTTGTAGCTTAAGAATGATTGCATTATTCATAGATAGGAGGACATACGATGGAAAAGATGGTTTATTTCTTCGGTGCCGGCCTTACCGAGGGCTCCGAGGATATGAGAAACCTGCTGGGCGGCAAGGGCTGCAACCTGGCGGGAATGGCTAAGCTGGGCCTTCCGGTACCTCCCGGCTTTACTATCACGACAGATACTTGCAACGCATACTACGACAACGGTTCCAAGTGGCCCACAGGTCTCACGGAACAGGTCAGGGAGAACCTTGCCAAGCTGGAGGGCGTGTCCGGCAAGAAGTTCGGCTCCAAGGAGAACCCCCTTCTGGTGAGCGTCCGCTCAGGCGCAAGGGCTTCCATGCCAGGCATGATGGACACTATACTTAACCTCGGCCTCACGTCGGATACCGTAAAGGCAATGGTTAAGCTTACAGGAAACCCCAGGTTCGCCTATGACAGCTACAGGCGCTTCATCGAGATGTTCGCTGATGTCGTCATGGAGGTAGACCGCCAGAATTTCGAGCATGCCATGGACGAGCTCAAGCACAAGAAGGGCGTGAAGCTAGACACCGAGCTGGACGCGGCCGACATGGAAGAGCTTACGGGCCTTTACAAGGCAATCTACAAGAAGCACCTCGGCACTGAGTTCCCCGAGGACCCGTGGGTGCAGCTTGAAGGTGCCATTAACGCCGTCTTCAGGTCATGGAACAACCAGCGCGCCATAACTTACAGGAAGCTCAACCAGATACCCGACGAGTGGGGCACAGCGGTCAATGTGCAGTCCATGGTGTTCGGCAACACCGGCGACGATTCCGGAACCGGCGTGGCTTTCACCAGGAACCCTTCCACGGGCGAGAACAAGTTCTATGGGGAGTACCTGATGAACGCCCAGGGCGAAGACGTCGTGGCCGGCATCCGTACACCTCATCCGATAGCGGACCTCGAGCGCGACATGCCCGACGTGTATGCCCAGCTCGTTGCCATCTATAAGAAGCTCGAAGGTCATTACAAGGACATGCAGGACATCGAGTTCACCATCGAGAACAGGAAGCTCTTCATGCTGCAGACCAGAAACGGCAAGCGCACCGGCGCCGCAGCCGTGAAGATCGCCGTTGACATGGTCAGTGAGGGGCTCATCGACGAGAAGACGGCAGTGCTGAGGGTAGCCCCCTCATCGCTTGACCAGCTCCTGCACCCGATGATCGACCCCAAGGCCAAGGTTGACGCAGTTGCCAAGGGCCTTCCCGCGTCCCCCGGCGCCGCAGTAGGCAGGGTGGTATTCAACGCCGACGACGCGGTCGAATGGCGCGAGAAGGGCGAGAAGGTCATCCTCGTCCGAACCGAGACCTCCCCGGAGGACATCTCAGGCATGCACGCCGCACAGGGCATCCTCACCGCCAGGGGCGGAATGACCTCCCACGCCGCAGTTGTAGCGCGCGGAATGGGCAAGTGCTGCGTAGCCGGATGCGGAGACGTCATCGTAAACGAGAAGGCGAAGGCCTTCACCGTGAACGGCCATACAGTCAAGGAAGGCGACTGGGTGACGATTAACGGAAGCACCGGCCAGCTCATGCTGGGCCAGGTGAAGCTGGTATCGCCCGAGCTCTCAGGCGACTTCGGCATACTTATGGGCTGGGCTGACAAGTTCCGCGCCCTGAAGGTGCGCACCAACGCCGACACGCCGAAGGACGCCGCGCAGGCGAGGCAGTTCGGAGCGGAGGGAATTGGCCTTACAAGGACCGAGCACATGTTCTTCGCTGAGGACCGCATCAAGGCCGTGCGCGAGATGATCCTCGCCGACAGCGTAGAGGAGAGGAAGGCAGCCCTTGCCAAGGTGCAGCCCTTCCAGAAGGAGGACTTCATCGGGATATTCGAGGCGATGGAGAGCCTTCCTGTTACCATAAGGCTCCTGGACCCGCCCCTTCATGAGTTCCTGCCTCAGCCTGACATGCACAAGCAGATAGAGGAGCTCGCCCATGAGCTCGGCCTGTCGAAGCAGAAGGTAGTAGACAGGATAGAGTCGCTGCACGAGCTGAACCCGATGCTCGGCTTCCGCGGCTGCCGCCTCGGCGTAGTATATCCCGAGATCTTCGACATGCAGATAACGGCTATCTTCGAGGCCGCCTGCGAGCTGAAGAAGAAGGGCGTAAACGTAATTCCTGAGGTGATGTTCCCGCTGGTGGGCACCACAACCGAGATGAAGATGCTCAAGGACTCGGCAGTCAAGCTGGCTGACAAGATAATCGCGGAGTACGGCGTCAAGCTGGACTACATGATGGGCACCATGATCGAGATACCCAGGGCGGCAGTAATCGCCGACCTCATCGCAAAGGACGCCGAGTTCTTCAGCTTCGGGACGAACGACCTGACGCAGATGACCTTCGGCTACAGCCGCGACGACGCTGGCAAGTTCCTTCCCGTCTACGTAGACAAGAAGGTCCTTAAGGCCGACCCGTTCCAGACCGTAGATACTGAAGGCGTAGGCAAGCTCGTGGAGATGGCAGTGAAGCTTGGCCGCAGCACCAGGCACGACCTTAAGTGCGGAGTATGCGGAGAGCACGGTGGAGACCCGGATTCAGTCGAGTTCTTCCACAACGTCGGCCTCAACTACGTGTCCTGCTCGCCGTTCAGGGTGCCGATAGCACGCCTTGCAGCAGCGCACGCGAACCTCAAGAACCCCAGGAAGTAGGCCCGGCGGCACCGGACGACAATACCGGGGGGAGGGTCAGTAAGACCCCCTCCCGGTTTTATTTGCCGCCCTGTGCGCCCATACGGAGGAACAGGGGGCGCTTGCGGGGAATGTATAACTCGGAGGTGCCTCAAATGGAATACCGCCTTGCTCTTGAGAATAAGGAGAGAAAGACCCTCTCCCAGTATGCGACCTTCTCAGACTCCAGCCGCGGTAGGCAGAGGCAGGAGGAGGAGGACGTGCTAAGGACGTGCTTCCAAAGGGACAGGGACAGGATAATCCACTGCAAGGCCTTCAGAAGGCTAAAGCACAAGACGCAGGTCTTCTACTCCCCTGAAGGTGACCATTACAGGACGCGCCTTACACACACGCTGGAGGTCTCTCAGATAGCTAGGACCATAGCATCAGCCCTTGAGCTAAACGAGAACCTTACAGAGGCGATAGCCCTCGGTCATGACCTTGGGCACACTCCATTCGGGCATGCGGGGGAAGCCGCTCTTAATACTGTTGTCAGCGGCGGCTTCATGCATAATGTCCAGAGCCTGAGGGTAGTGGACCACGTCGAGAAGAGGGAAGGGCACGAGGAGGCCGGGTTGAACCTGACGTGGGAGGTCCGCGACGGGATATTGGCCCACAGTTGGGGATGGGAGCCCAAGGCGAGCACCCTTGAGGGGCAGGTGGTGATGCTTGCGGACAAGATCGCATACATCAACCACGACTTCGATGACGCAGTAAGGGCCGGGGTCGTAGGCGAGTCAGACGTACCTAGGGAAGTAAAATCCCTTCTAGGAGCGGACAGGAGGACCCGGCTGAACACCCTTGTGATGGACACGATAAGCGAGAGTTTTGGCAAAGGCGGGATACTTCTCAGCAAAGATGCTGAGTATGGGCTGAATGCCATGAGGGACTTCATGTTTGAAAGGGTGTATCTGAACCAGGGAGCCGCAAAGGCGGAGTCCGAGAGGTGCAAGAGGCTGGTAATCCAGCTGTTTTTGTACTATACGAACTTCCCCGACGAGCTTCTCAGGGATTCATGCTACTCATTCGACGCTTCAGACCAGCATGCAGTGTCCAAGGCGGCAGTTGATTACATAGCGGGGATGACCGACAGGTTCGCAGTGATGGTTTTCTCAAGGGTCTATATACCAAAACCATGGCAGATATTCTAGGCTAGGAGAGGCATCAAGAGATTGGCCGGAGGCATACCAGAGGAAGTAATAGAGAGGATCAGGGCCGGCACCGACATTGTTGGCCTGATTTCAGAGTACATCAGCCTCAGGCAGAACGGTCCGAGGTACATCGGCCTATGCCCTTTCCACAACGAGAAGACGCCATCATTCTCTGTCAGCAGGGACAAGCAGCTTTACTATTGTTTCGGCTGCCACGCCTCCGGTAACGCGATAAGCTTCGTTATGAATATGGACGGTATGAGCTTCGTCGAGGCCGTAAGGAAGCTCGGCTTAAGGATGGGCATCGATGTATCGGAGCACCTAGAAAGCGACACTGAGAGGCAGAAGCGGCATTTCCGGGAGCAGGTCATAGACGCATGCGAGGCTGCCGCCAAGTACTACACATGGATGCTCACGGATTCGAAGCTAGGGGACAGATGCCGCAGGTACGTCGAGGCGAGGGTAATCGGCGACGAGGCAGTGAAGGCGTTCGGGCTGGGATATGCACCTTCCGGACAGTCGATGGACCTTCTCTCGGCATATCTTCTCAAGAAGGGCTTTGACGAGAAGGTGTTGCTTGAGGCGGGACTATCACTTAAGAAGAAGTTCGGTCCGGGGCTTATGGACGCATTCAGGGACAGGCTGATGTTTCCCATTAGAAACTCCTACGGCAAGACTGTCGCCTTCGGAGGAAGGATAATCTCTGATGATGGCAGGCCGAAGTACATCAACAGCAAGGAAGGGCCTGCGTACTCCAAGAGGTCCAACCTTTACAACCTGCACCTTGCGGCACCTGTCGCAAGGTCAACGGGTAGGATGGTGCTCTGCGAAGGATACCTTGATGTGATAGCAGTGTGGAACTCCGGTGTAAAAGAGGTAGTAGCATCACTTGGAACAGCCCTTACTCAAGAGCAGTCGAAATTGATAGCTAGGCATGCAGGCACGGCGCTGCTTAGCTATGATGCCGACAGCGCGGGTTCTGCAGCAACGTCCAAGGGCGTGAAGCTTCTGGAGGATGCCGGCCTTGAGGTCAAGATAGTGATGATGCCAGCAGGGGAGGACCCTGACAGCCTCTATAGGAAGGCCGGGGCCTCAAGGCTTAGAGAGACAGTAGACGCGGCTGCCAGCTACATCAGGTTCCAAGTGGAAAGCGTTATGGCACAGGCGGACACGTCAAGCAAGGACGGGAAGCTCGCAGCTGTCAGGAAGCTTGTCGCGATAATCGCCTCCAGCTCGGATGCTGTCACCAGGGCAGAGCTTGTCAGGGAGATGTCCGGAAGGCTTGCGGTAGCGCCAGATGCGATGTCGCAGGATGTGTCCAAGCTGGTAAGAAGGCAGTCTATGGCAAGAAGCCAGAGGCAGGGGGCGGATGAGGGCGAAAGCGAGCGCCGCTACTATGAGGCTAGCGGTTTCTCATATGCCATCGCCGAGACTGAGAGGGCGATTCTGGGACTATGTGCGAAGGATCCCAAATTGATAAAAATGGTTTTGAGCAAATTGCCTGAAGGATTTGAAGCGGAAGGCAGCGAAGAGTTATATAAAGCTATGGTTTCCTTATGGGATGACGGCAAGGCGATTGACGAGAGGCTTCTGGCCATGCTTCAGGGCAGGCACAGGGAGATAGCCGCAAAGCTGCTGCTGGAGTCTGAGAGGCCATTTGCGGACATCGACAGCGCAATCGGAGCATTAAGGGTCATAAAAGCCAGAAGAAGGCTTAGGGACATAGACATCTGCATACGCAAGGCCGAAGCTGAAGGAAAAACTGAGGACGTTGAGCCCCTTCAGCGGGAGCAGAAGGAGCTAAGGGATAAATTGGGGAACAGGACGGCGTTATACTGATGGGTGCCAGGAAGCAGAAGGCCCAGGAGCCTCAGGTCGAGAAGACCGAGATAATTATGGGAGAGGCGATAACTGATCCCAAGTACGAAGCGTTGCTTGAGATAGGAAAGCAGCGCGGAATAATCACATACAAGGACGTTCAGGACGCATACGCAGGCGATGACATGCTTCCGGACAGGATGGATGAGATCTTCGAGGCTCTGGCGGAGCAGGGTTTCCCCGTAGACAGGGATGACATAGCGGAAACGACGCTAATCGCGGATGATGCCGAAGAGGAGATTCCCGCAGAGGAGCTTGTCGAAGAGGCCGAGCTTGACATGGCTCTGGTGCCCCCCGAAGGGGCATACATAGATGACCCGGTCAGGATGTACCTAAAGGAGATAGGAAGAGTACCACTACTGACCGGCGAAGAGGAAGTAGAGTTTGCGAAGCGCATAGAAAACCAGGACGAGGACGCGAAGAGGCGCCTTACTGAGGCGAACTTAAGGCTCGTGGTTTCTATCGCCAAGAGATACGTCGGAAGGGGCATGCTGTTCCTGGACCTCATCCAGGAGGGGAACCTCGGGCTTCTTAAGGCTGTCGAGAAGTTTGACTATCGCAAGGGCTATAAGTTCTCCACTTACGCCACCTGGTGGATAAGGCAGGCCATCACAAGGGCGATAGCCGACCAGGCAAGGACGATTAGGATACCCGTGCACATGGTAGAGACCATCAACAAGCTCATCAGGATACAAAGGCAGCTTCTCCAGGAGAAGGGCAGGGAGCCTCCCATGGAGG
>CAZHKX010000079.1:0-7997 GCA_964532805.1 uncultured Clostridia bacterium | reverse complement strand
TGAAGGTTCTCGATGCTTATCACGCAATCATCTCCTTACTTTAGCTCTGAACATTATTTTCATGTTTGGTTTCGTTTTGTGGCAATTATTTCTACGTTGATTATAGATATGCATGGATATGAAGTCAATAAGTCTTTATGACAGGCGCTTTCTAAGCTTCAAGTTGCAGCCTCATATGGATGCAGACAGAATATGGCTGCTTAAGGACCCATTTGATAGAGTATTCGTCTTTTATCGCTAGTTGTTTGATGTTGCATTCGCAGAGAATGGAATGACCAGAGGTCAAATGATTAGGCGGCTTGACCCTGGTTATGATCAGGAGTCAAGCCGCAACATATAAGTACAGCCTTATTCTTTCCGTAGTAGTTGTTGATAGGATTCTACTTGTAGCAGAGGACGAACAGGTCAGCGGATTTGAATATCCTTGTCCCGTCGCCGATGGCGCCTCCATAGACCTTGGTCCCCTTCTCCGCAAACGACCCATGGATATGCACTCTCGGTTTCCCGTCTTGCCAGGTGACGTTACCGTTCAAGGTGCACACCTCATAGGCGCCTTCCATAACGACATGGTCGACAATCGGAGGAAGCGTCATGTCCCTGGGGTAGTTCGCTATCGCCTTCTCCAGGGATCCGGCGCACCCAGTGATGACTACCTCGGTCCATCCTCCTTCGGTTAGGAACTTCCTGAGCTCTGAGAAGAGGTCTGTGTGCTCCTCCAGGTGAAGCACCCCTGCCAAGGCTCCGTCGAGTCTTCTTAGATCGGGCATTTTTACCTCCGTCACTTCACCCGCACGGGCTGTGCCGCACGTTTTGATTCAAACAATCCCTTAAGGAACCACATTGCTACCAGAAGTGCCAGCCCGATGAACGTCGTTACAAGCTCAGGCGAGATAATCAGCCCGAAGATCACGAGCATCAGCAGCCTTCCAATAATGTTTATGTTCTTGCCGAACCATCCTGTAGCCGCCCCTGCGAATGCTATTGCCGAGAATACCGTCATCACGAACCTGAAGGCGATCATACCCCATGAACCCTGCATAAGAAGCGGGGGGTCCAAAAGGAAGATGAACGGGATGGTGAATACTATCGCTCCAATCCTCATGGCCGTGAACCCGATTTTCATTGAGCTCTCCTTTGCAATGTCAGCCGCCGCGTACGCAGCCAGAGCCACGGGCGGGGTGATCATGGAGAGCACAGCAAAGTAGAACACGAAGAGGTGCGACGGGAGAGCTGCGTACCCTAGGTCCTTCATGATAGGGACCGCCAAAGTAGATACCACTATGTAAGCCACAGTTGTAGGCGTTCCCATGCCCATGATTATCGCCGAGATCATCACCATGATAAGGGCTAGTATCTTCACTCCTCCCGACAGGGAGATTATCACGCTTGACAAGGACAGCCCCACGCCGGTGAGCGTGATGACCCCTATGACGATTCCCGCGGCTCCGCAAGCTGCCGCTATCATCACTGTGCGCTTAGCCGAGACGACCATCGCATCTATGAAGGTCGCCACCGTAAACCTCGTTTTCTTGCTGAAGAAGCTCAATATGAACGTTAGGACTATGGCATAGTATGCCGAGCGGAACGGAGTGTAGCCCATCATGAGTATCGCAACAAGGACCACCAGTGGCAGCATCAGGTAGAGCCTGGGAAGGATGTCCTTCCATTTGGGCAGGTCCTTGCGTTCAAGGCCCTTGATGCCGATTCTTGCTGCCTCGAAGTCGAGGACGATGAAAAGCGAAACGTAGTACAGTATGGCTGGTATCAGTGCTACTTTGCATATCTCGATGTATGGCATCCCCAGAAGCTCAGCCATAAGGAAGGCCGCCGCTCCCATTACAGGAGGCATGATCTGGCCCCCCGTGGACGCTACAGCCTCAACTGCGCCCGAGAATGCGGGGCTGTAGCCGATCTTCTTCATCATGGGGATGGTGAAGGTGCCTGTGGCATAGACATTAGCCGCAGCACTTCCCGAGATCGAACCGAAAAGCGCCGATGATATCGTCGCAACCTTTGCCGGGCCTCCCCTGAAACCGCCAGCGACCGCCTTGCCTATGTCCATGATCACATCCCCCGCGCCTGTGTACTCCATCAGGGTGCCAAGGATTATGAACAGGACGATGTATGTCGCAGAGATGCTAAGCGGGATGGAGTAGATGCCGTCCAGCCCGAACACCTGGTAGTCTATCAGGTCTGCGATGGGAAAGCCCCTATGCGAGATGATATTGGGCAGATAAGGCCCTGCAACAGCATAGATAAGGAAGATCACTGCCACGAAGCTCATGATCCAGCCTACTGCCCTTCTTGTGAGCTCCAGCAGCAGTACGATGATCACCGCGCCGACAATAAGATCAAGAGTGGATAGCGGGCTCACCATAGTTTGGCGCATCGATATCTCCTGAGCCTTGACGGTGATGTACCCGTATGCGCCTGCGGAGATGAGGGCGAGGATTATGTCGAGCCACTTGTAGTCCCTCTTCTGGAACATGGGATATGCCAGAAATCCGATGACTACGGCGAACGCCAGGTGAAGCGGCCTTTGCAGCTGAGGGATGAAAGTGCCGTAGACCGCAGTGTAAAGATGAAATCCCAGGAAGGCGAGCGATAGCACGGCCAGGACCGCCTTAAATATCTTGTTGTCCTTCATGGCATATACCCCCATAAGTATGTGAGGGGCCGTGAGCCGGCCCCTCTTCCGCTTTCAGGAAGCTTACTTGACCCAGCCCTTCTCCTTGTAGTACCTGAGGGCGCCTGGATGGATCGGTCCGCCCGATATGTTGGGCATCATCTTAGGGTCGAACTTGGCATAGGTCGCGCCGGCACCCTGGATCTTAGCAGGGTTCTCGGCTATCGCCTTGGTTATGAGGTATACGGTCTGCTCGTCGACGTCATCTCTTACTATGAGGACAGGAGACTCTGTCATGACGGGCGTGTTGGTCTTCACGAAGTCATATGCCCCCGCCGGTATCGTCGCCCTGCCGTAGGCGTATTTCGCTGTCATCGCCTTCAGTACGGCCTCCTTCACAGGAAGCATCTTCATCTTGCGGGAGACGGTAAGCTCGATTATCGCAGGCATGATGGGGCCTACATAGGCGTCCGCGTGGCCGTCCCTAATCATCGAACTTGCGTCCGCATAGGCGACGTAGCTAAGGCTTCCGCCCCATGACTTAAGAAGGTCGGGGGTCACTCCGTATTCCTCGAGCATCCTTACAGCAGCCCTGGAAGGCGTCGAGCCGGTGGGGGCGGTCAGTATGCGCATGCCGATCTTCTTGGCAGCGAGGTCATCCAGGGAAGCGATGTTGTAGTCCTCGCGCACGAGGAACACGCTCATGTAGATGTCTGCCAGGTATCCCAGGGCAAGCACATTCGTAAGCTTGCCGGAGGTGAAATCAGTCGTGCCATTGCGGGCATCGTACAGCAGCTGGTCCTGCGTGGTGCCAATGTCGCTCTTGCCTGAGGCGACAGTGCTCAGGTTGGCCACCCCTCCGCCTGTAGTGGCGGTGACCTTGGTGTCGGGAAGCACCGGCTTGAGCAGCTCGGAGAGAATGCCGCCCAGTATGTACCATTCCCCTCCCACGGGGCCGGTCGATATAGTTAGGAACTTGGGCGCGGCTGCTACGGAAGAGAACATGATCGAGATCACGAGGGCTGCTGCCAGCATCAGGCGCATGGAAGTCTTCTTCATGACAGGTCTTCCTCCTTCGTTTCTTTTTATCAGCCTTCTCATTTAGCTCCGGAACAATCTCGCTGACCGTTTGCCGAAAGGCTGGGGCTTATCTTACCCCGTATTTCTCGATTATCCCCATCTCCTTGAGGAGAGCCTCGAACTCGTCGTACTTCTGCCCCGAAAGCTCAAGGTAGGGTTTCCTCAGCGGCCCGCCGGGAAGGCCGAGCATCTTCATGGCGGCCTTGACCACAATGGGGTTCGAGAACATGTAAAGCCCCTGAAGCACGGGGAAGTACTTGAAATACAGCTCGCGCGCCTCATACATCTTCTCGATGCTGTCCCACGGCCTTGAGATGATGGCCATCTCCTCCGGTATGACGTTGCCGCCGATGTTGGCTGTTCCGTTTCCGCCGATGGCAAGGGTGGGAAGCACGATGGAGTAGTTGGGGAAGTCGCAGCAGAGGATGTTGATGTTATCCCCGCACTTGCGCTTGACTTCGACAAGCTGCTTTACGCTGGGCATCGCTTCCTTGTCCACGATGAAGTTGGGATTGTTGGCCGAAAGCTTCGCTATCGTCTCGGGCTCGATGTGCACGCCCACCCTGGACGGGTTGTTGTAGATGCCGCAGGGGAGCTTAGTCGCAGACATGCAAGTATTCAGGTGCTCGTACACCGCGTTCTGGGGTATGAGCACATACGGCGGGACGGTGAAGATTACGCCGTCGGCGTGCTCAGCCTCGCAGAATCTCGCGAACTCCACGCTCTGGGCGGTAGTCGGGGCGGATGCGTTGAAGAACACGGGGATGCGACCCTTGGTCATCGCGACGACCTGCTTGACTATCTGCTTCTTCTCATCAAGCGTAAGAAGGGTGGTCTCTCCGCAGGATCCGAGCACGAACAGTAATGAGCTTCCGTATTCTATCTGCCTGTCGATTAGTGTCTTAAAGCCACCGAAGTCTATGGTCTCGTCCTGGTTGAAGGGGGTTGGCATAGCCACCCACGAACCGGTAGGTTTGATCAAGGTATCCCTCCTTATTCGGGAAGATTATTGGCCTCCGATTCGAATATAGGGCGAAGCCGTAAGTATTTCAGTATATGAATAGGATTTGTATACTTTGCTACAATCTAGGCCATCCTTGTTAGTCTAGTCTACACGCAGCTTATCGCCATATTCCCGACTTCTGCTCCCTGCAAAGGGCAAAGGCCCCCCGATGATGTTAAAATATTGGTTGCGGGAGGTGGTCCAAGTGCGGCTTGAGGAGACGGGGCTTATGATGCCCGACGCCTACAACGAGGAGCTGGAAAGAATAGTCGAGCAGAACTCGACCAAGGTGACCTATCCTGCAAAGACGCTGTTTTCCGTGCCGGGCAGCAATTTCGGCGGAGTCCTTTACATAAAATCCGGAAGGACCAAGCACTTCATGGCCAACGAGGATGGGCTTGAGAAGGTGCTCTACGCCCTCACCCCGGGATGGCTTTTCGGCGAGATGGGGTTCTACCTTGGCAGAAAGACCGGCCTTTACTCCCAGGCTGAGACCGACGTGGTGCTCTACAAGATAGCGCCTGACAAGGTAAGGCAGCTTCTGGACAGCAGCCCGGTATTCAGGGACGCATTCATCCGCTGCCTCGCCACAAAGCTCCTCATTACCAGGTTCGAGATAGAAAACCTAACCTTCAACTCCTGCAAGGACAGGATCGCAAGGCTTCTGTGCTCGTCTGTCGACAGGGATGCAGAGGCTGATCCGGGCTGGTATGAGCTCAAGGTGAGATATACGCATTATGAGCTGGGAGTCATCGTCGGTGCCGCAAGGGTCACAGTAAGCAAGCTCATGAACGAGCTGGCCAACGAGGGCTTCATCCGCAGCGTCAATAGGAGAATCCAGGTGAACTGCAGCAAGTATGAATGCTATATGAGGGAGTTCACCGAGAAGTAGCTCACAGAAGCCGCTTAGGGAAGATGCCCCTCCCAGGCTTCCCTTACAGCATCAAGAAGGACCGAATCCCCAGCAAGGAAGCTCTCCCTTATCCCATCCAGGCTCTTTAGCGATTTACCCTCGAATCTTAAAGTGACCAGGGGCTCCGTAACCGATGCCCTGATAAGCCCCCATCCGTCCGCAAACTCCGCCCTTATTCCATCAAGGAAGGACAGCCTGGCGCCACCCTCCACCTCAAGCCTCGCCTTCAACCTGCTGAAAAGCTCAGCAGTGCTACCTGAGAAAGGTATCCTGAAGTCCTTGGTCGTGAAATACTTCGGCTGCGCCTCAACCATCTTCCCCAGGCTCCTGCCGTCCGCTTTGATCATCTCGGCCATCAGAAGCGCCGCGAAAAGCCCATCGTCGCCTTTCAGCGCCGAGAAGAAGAAATGTCCGCTGATCTCGCCGGCGAACTCCGCCCCGCTTCTAAGCAGGTTGTTCTTTATGTAGGCATGCCCCGACTTCTCCATCACGGGAACCCCGCCGGCAGCCTTGACAGAGTCGGCCACCAGGCTGGAGCACTTGATGTCGAATACCACCTTAGATCCGGGATGCTTCCTCAGGAGGAACCCTGCGAAGAGGGCTATGGCATTGTCGCTTGGAACCACGTTCCCGGACTCGTCCACAAAGACCACCCTGTCCCCGTCGCCGTCGAATGCGATGCCGAAGTCCGCACCAGTCTGCCTCACATTGCCGCAGAGCGCATCAAGGTTTGCTGCTACCGCGGGGTTGGGCTCCCTGTTCGGGAATGCCCCGTCCTCCCAGCAGTAAAGCTCCTCCACTACAATATCGGCGCGCCTTAGGACCTCCGGGGCTATCGTGCTGTAACAGCCGTTTCCGCAGTCCACAACGGCCTTAAGTGGTTTTCCGTTGGGCTTTGCCCCACGCTGCTTCCCCACGAGCTCGCCTATCGCCTCAAGCACGAACGCCTTATAATCCTCAAGGATTTCGGCTTTTCTTACCCGTCCCCGACTGCCGTGCGCAAAGACGCCGGCTTCGACAATCTTTCTAAGCTCGTCCATCACGTCTTCTGTCATAGGCTGGCCGTGGGGCGCTATCTTGAAGCCGTTGTACTTGGCCGGATTGTGAGACGCGGTCACGGTGACGCCTGATTCCGTGCCCAGCCTGCTGAGGGCATAATAGAAAGCGGGAGTCGGAGCCATCCCGATGTCCACGACCTCGCAGCCTGCATCCACGAGGCCGTTAATCAGGCTCTCCTTGAGGGCAGGCGTGCTGACTCTTACGTCCCCTGCGACAAGCACGCTTACAGGGCCGAGCATCGTGCCCAGCGCCGCGCCTATCTCGTTAGATGTCCTCTCATCAAGCGACGAAGGGTATACACCCCTTATATCGCATGCCTTGTAGATGCTCATATCATCATCCCTCCTGGATGTATCCCCTCAGCTGCATCTCCTCCATGAACCGTCCATACTTCTCCTTGTAGGCATCGGCTCCGGCAGTGTCCGGGCATATCGTCTTGGTGATATTCACCATGCTCCTTGCCGCCTGGCCGAGCGATCCCCAGTGGGAAAGCGACGCCGCAAGGATGGCAGCGCCCATTGACCCTCCCGCCATCTCAGGAACGGCGATGCTTCTGTCCAGCATGTTCGCCCTTATCCTGAGCCATGGCTCGCTTTTGGTGGCCCCTCCAGCGGCAAATATAGTCTCGCCGATCACCGCTCCCAAGCTCGTGAGCATCTCGTAGGACATCTTCTCCACAAGCGCCACGCCTTCAAGGTAAGCCTGGTAGAGCTCCGCCCTGCCTGATGGGCTTCCCGCTATGAACCCCTCCACTTTCGGGTCTCTTATGGGGAACCTCTCCCCCTTCTTCTCGAGAGGATAGATCAGCATGCCAGTAGGCCTTTCGGGCTTCACCGCGGCATTCAGCCCGTCCAGCTCGTCATCTCGGAAGTTGTTCCTTATGCAGTCTCCGCCGACGTTGCTCGCCCCTCCCGGCATCCAGTGCCCGTCAGGGTGCCTGTGGCTGTATATCCTCCCCTTCGGGTCGAACAAGAGCTTCTCAGTCACGCCCTTAATCACAAGGGTGGTGCCGATCGTCGTATTCCAGTCGCCGAGCGATGCGGCCCCTGACGCTATCTGTGAGGCGCAGCCGTCCGTCATTCCCAGCGCGACTGAAGTGCTCCCTGAGAGGCCGGTCTCTGCCGAACAGGCCGGGCACACTCTCCCGACCACGGTTCCGGGGGCGAGCACTTCGGGCAGCTTTGACATGGAGAGCCCCAGATTGATTCCTATCTCTTGAGGCCACCTGAGCTCATCCACGTCGTATCCAGACTTCAGCGAGGGGGGTGCGGACAAAATCCTGGACAATAAATGAACAGGAGGATGTCCATGTACTC
>CAZHKX010000078.1:0-8148 GCA_964532805.1 uncultured Clostridia bacterium | reverse complement strand
TATGACTCACTCCTCCGTTCGGCTATTTCGTAAGGGGCACGAATGTCTTCGTGAAGATAAGCATCGAAAGCGCGATTGCCGCGAGCACCAGCCAGGGGACTATGACGGCCTTAAGGAAGGCCATGTAGGAGCCCTTGAAGCCAGTCTTCTCTATGGATAGCCTTCCGACTATCCTAGACGGCGGCAGGCAGTCGCCGAGCGGGAACATCATCGAAAGCGCAGCTGCCACGACGGTCACGTTTATGCCCACGGAGTTGAAGCGGAAGATGAGGGGCACGCCCAGGATGACCGCGCTGCCGTATGACAGCGAGCCCTGAGCCAAGGGGCAGAACAGCAATGCCGTCACGTAGATCCACACTATTGGAAGTGTGACGAAGTTGATCGCGATGAGGCCCCTAACACCGGTAAGCGCCATGATGTTCACGAGAACGCCCACGCTGACCAGGGTCGCGACGAGGGGGAAAACCATCTCGATGGTCTTCGTAGTGACTTCCCACCAGCGCTTCAGGCCCCTCTTCTCGGGGTCGAGTATGATCACCAGAAGTGCGCAGAGCAGGAAGGTGAGGGGAAGGCCGATCACCGGCATGAGGTGCGCCCCATACTGCGCCATGAGTATCAGGAACAGCAGCAGCGCGAAGGGAAGCGAGAGCCTAAGCCAGTTCATCCCCTTGGCAGTCTGAGGAAGGCTTGCCAGGACTTCAGCCTTGGGCCTCGCCTTCGTGCCCCTGCCGTAGAAGAACACGGCGAATACCGTCGTCACCACCACGGGAATGAGAAGAATCTTATTGAACCCTACGTAGGGCATGTTCGCACCAGCTGCCATCAGCATCGCCCAGAGGTTGATGGGAGGCGCGGCAGCCGATAGTATTGCGGTTATGAACACGAATGCCGCCCTTCTCTCAGGCGGGAAGCCCATGAACTCGAGGACTGTTGCGACCAGGCCGCCTACTACCAGGATCGACACGCTGCCGGCACCTGTGAAAGCGCCGGGGATCAGCATCACGAAAGCGAGCAGGAACAGCATTATCCATTTGTTGTTGTAGAATTTGGAGACCAGGCCCCTGACGAGAGCGTTCGTCGCGCCGACCTCCGAGTAGAAGTTCATGAACAGGGATGCGGTGAGAAAGAGCAGAGCGAGGTCGAAGTAGGTGAGAGTGCCCTCTACCAGTAGCCGGACCGGGAAGCCGAAGCCGGCCACCAGCGCGCCAACGATAGCGGTGATCACCATGGAAATCTCAGGCGACTTGAGCTTCCAGCTGCTGAGAGCGAAGACTGCGACCATAGCTGCAAGCGTGTAAGTGGTCTGTAGAGTCATGCACATTACCCCCAAAAATTGCGCCCCTTTGGGGGGCGCAATCCTTTTACTTTGAGAACATCGCTACGAATAACGCCGGAACGTCGACCATCGAGTTGTCGAAGTATGTGAGCGGGACCTTGTTCTTGTCCGCGAGCTTCTTGAACTTCTGGTCGTTGTCGCCGTCCTTCTTCACTATGAGATAGTCCGCGAAGGGGGCGATAGCGTCGATGCTCTGCTCGTTTGCGCTTCCGGGAAGTCCCCTGTTGTCCTTGCCGTTTAGCAGTAGTGCGACGATCTTGATCTTCAGCTTCTTCGCCTCTGCTACCACCTTGTTAAGGCGGGCGATCTCCTCGTCGATGGTTATGCCGGAGGCTCCGAGGCCCTTTGCGCTGGAGCTGATTGCAAAGACTATTGTCTTGTACTGGGCGATGTCAGCGGGCTGCGGCTCTGCGTTGTAGAAGTAGTCCTTCTCATATACAACGGCAGCCTTTGATGCGGCATTGAAATTGACGATTGTCCTAGTGCCCTTGCCGTCAGGACCCTGCCCTGCATTGCTAAGGAGCATGGGGAATGCGAACTTCGGCGGGGTTGTCACTCCGGTAACCGTCGCCGACACGGGGTTTGCCCCCATAAGGACGATAAGGCCGAAGAGAACCAGCAAGATAGTTATCCTCTTCATTTATATTCTCCTTTCGATTAGGTTAATCACTAATACGCAACAGACTGCACCGATGTTCGGTTGCAACTTGACGCTTATAGTATAGAATACTGCGGTTGGATTTGGCATGCCCCCCGGATATATAGAAGACTGGCTATGCATATAGTTCTGCATACTAATTGGGCGGGTTAGGTGTGGGTATATTGTATACATCCTTCAGCTTGCCATTTTTCTGCCAGAATATACTTGTACTAATAAAAAACATTGACAAGCAATGTGGGACGCAGGCAATAAAGTAGAGCATCCCCGGGTTATCAGCCTTGCTGGCGCATGGTGTATGATAATTACTCGTAGGGGGTCTGAAATGGACGGCATTGTAATCATCGTCGCCTTCCTCGGGCTGCTGGCTGCGGGATATGCCGAAAGCGCGCAGCACAGAAGGAGGATATCGTCGATTCCCATAAGGGTTGACGTGAACGGCACAAGGGGCAAGTCCACTGTGACGAGGCTCGTCGCCGCCGGACTGAGGCAGGCCGGCATAAGGACGGTTGCCAAGACCACGGGCACAGCCCCAAGGCTCATCCTGCCCGACGGATCTGAGGAGGAGATAAGGCGCAGGGGAAGGGCCAGGATATCAGAGCATGTAAGGATAGCGAAGAGGGCTGCGGCAGAGAAGGCAGAGGCCCTGGTCGTCGAATGCATGGCGCTGGAGGCGGAGAACCAGTACGTGTACGAGCACAAGCTGGTGCGTTCGACAATAGGCGTCATGACTAACATAAGGCCGGACCACCTTGACGTGATGGGGCCCGGAATCGAGGATGTGGCGAGGACCCTCGCTATCACGGTTCCGGTGGATGCGCATTTCGTCGCAGGGGACGGATATGGCCTTGAGGTCCTTCAAACTGAGTGCGCAAGGAAGAGGACGGCGCTTCACGTCGCGCACAGCTGCGAGGTAAGCGAAGAGGAGCTATCGGGCTTCGGATACACCTCCTTCGCCGAGAACGTGGCTATAGCCCTAAAAGTATGCGAGGTCGCCGGAGTAGACCGAAAGACCGCATTCGAGGGGATGCTTAAGGCGAAGCCTGACCCGGGGGTAAGCCCCCTGGTCGAGCTCGAGGCCTTCGGCCGAAGGCTCATGGTTGTGAACGCTTTCGCCGCAAACGACGTCGAATCAACGAAGCTTATGTGGGAGTCGTTCGCAAAGCCCCGCACCGGCGGCTATGACAAGAGGGTCCTTGTGATAAGCAACAGGGAGGACAGGCCGCAGAGGGTGTGGGAGATGTCAAAGCTTGCTGAGGAGCTGCCCGTAGACGAGATACTTTACATCGGCGGCATGCAGAAGCTGGCGAAGCTTTTAGGCCGGGGCCGGGGTGGGGTCGCTGGAACTGCGGATGCCGAAGGGGTGCTGAGGAAAGTGGCTGGGCTTGCGCCCGAGGGCGGATCGGCATTGGTTCTTCTTGCAGGCAACACCAAGGGGGCGGGCGCCGAGCTGACCAAGCTTATCGAAGGACTGGCCGGAGGTGGAAGGGCATGATAGGCACATCTGTGACCCTAGGCATAATAATCAGCTTCCTGTTCAGCGAGTTCACCGGACTTCTGGCGGGTGGCTTGGTGAGCCCCGGATACCTTGCGCTTTACATGGACCAGCCCTTAAGGGTGCTTGCGACTCTGGCTGTGGCAGGACTTACCCTACTTGCCGTAAGGCTGGCCTCCCTTCGCCTGATACTCTTCGGGCGAAGGCGCTTCATGGCCATGGTCCTGACCGGAATGCTGATAGGATGGCTCTTGGGAAGGGTTGTATCCTGGGTTCCAGGAGCAGGCCAGGAGATAAGGGTCGTCGGTTACATAATCCCCGGCCTTATAGCTAACGATGCATCCAAGCAGGGATTCTTGAAGACCGCGGCGGCGACTGTGATAATCGCAGGCCTCGTAAGGCTCATCCTGCTCATTATCTATTAGGAGATCAAATGGCAAGAAAGCAGATAGGCATCATATGGCTTCTAGTAGCGCTGGTCGCGATAACGGCCTCCCTTTGGCTTACGCTGTCCTCCGCGAGGATGGAGAAGCACCCCAGGTATGTGGACATGCTGGCTGCCGCCGCGAAGATGAGTGAGGCTGAGGCCGGGGTGAGGAGGATGAGGGAGGCCCTGGGAATACCGATCAGCCCTGACGATGTGAACAGGACCGGCCTTATTGGAGGCGAGCTCACCGATATAACAACTACAGTCGGGAACCTGCAGTCAAAAAGGACATCAACCAATCCTGACTTCGCAGCCCTCATTGTAAGATACTTCGACGAGCTTGGACTTAAGGCGGGAGACAGGATAGCCGTGGGGGCATCGGGGTCTTTCCCTGGAATCATGCTTGCCGTGCTCTCCGCCGCAAGCGTCACGGGAGTGGAGCCAGTGATAATCCCCTCGATCGGGGCGTCCGAGTACGGGGCGAACATCCCCGGGCTTACCTCAGTTGAGATCCTTGACGGCTTAAGAAGACTCGGAGTATTCGATTATGTTCCCGCGGCGATCTCATTAGGCGGCGCAGGGGATACGGGAGACGGCGGGATAATCGCGGACGCGAAGCCCATACTGGAAAGCATTGCTGAGAAGAGCGGCCATACGGTCATAAGGCCAGCGGACGTTACGGACAGCATCAAGGAGAGGTTGCGCTACTTCGAGGAGTCCGGCGAGATCAAGGCATTCGCCAACATCGGGGGCGCGGAGCCTAACTTCGGTTCGACCTCGGCGTCCCTTGAGTTTCCTAACGGGCTTGTGCTTGTGCCTCCAGTGAGAATCGACGCGCCGGACATGGGGCTCATCTACGAGTATTCGAACAGGGGGGTGCCTGTGATGCACTTCCTGGACATAAAGGGCCTTGCCATAAAAAGCGGAATACCTGTGGACCCGATGCCCCTGCCCGAGCCGGGGACCAGCATGGTATATTACCAGAAGGAATTCACAAGGGAGTATGCGGTGGCGGGAATAGCGGCAGCAGCGCTGGCGCTTATGGTGCTTCCCGGCATTTCGGCAAAAAGGAGGGCGCTTGGCAAGAAGAGGTGAACCTTTGGGAAGGACCAGGAGGATGGTCCTGTTGGCGATGCTGCTCGCCCTTGGAGTGGGGCTGCATGCGCTTGAGGCGCTCATTCCGGTCCCCATCGCGCTACCTGGCGCGAAGCTAGGCATCGCGAACATAGTGACCCTGGTCTGCCTATATGCCATGGGTCCGGTGAGCGCCCTCCTGCTGGCAGTTGCGAGGGTGACTTTGGGCGGGCTCGTATCGGGCACGTTCGGCTCGACCGCTTTTCTGATGGCGATGGCCGGCGCAGTGGGAAGCGGCCTTGCGATGACATTCTTCAGGGCCGTCACCGCAAGACAGGCCAAGCTCATCGCGGCTTCATCCATGGTCGGGGCCGTCGCGCACAATATCTCTCAGCTTGCGATGTTCACGGCGATTGCCGGCTCTTCCAAGGTATTCGTGATGCTGCCATACCTTCTGGCAATCGCGCTTCCCACAGGCTACTTCACCGGCCTTGCCGGCGTCTACGCGTTCCTTGCGTTAAGCAAGCTCAGGGGTTTCTCCCTTGGCACCTCCGGGCTGTCGTCGGCATACGGCAGGAGGTCTCTCATCGGGACAGCTGCTGTGATGCTGGTGCTCGCAGCCACCGCTTGGGGCGCCATAATACTTTCGGACAGGATAGCTCAGGCAAGGGTCGGCTCCGATTCTCCTATGGTGATAACCATTAAAAGGTTCGAGAAGGATGCTGAGAGGGGGCAGGTGGCGGCAAGCTATCCATGGCCGCCCGAGCCCGGCCAGATTCCCGAGGGCCGGTTCGAGCTTGACGGAAGGATAGGCGTCTCGGTCCTCGAGTACGACGAGGAGATGGGGATAAGGTTCATATCATCCCCGTGCCCGGACAAGCTCTGCGTCAAGCACGGGTGGGTGAACGATGAGATGGACCTCGCGGCATGCCTGCCCAACGGCCTTGTGGTGACTGTGGAGGACAGGAAATAGGAGACTTGTTAAGAAGATATGAGAAGCGCCCGAGGAGCGATCCCCGGGCGCTTCCCATATTCGCCTTTCGCGCCTATTTTACTTCTTCAAGCGGTATGCCGAGCGCGTCGGCCACGCCCTTGCCGTATGCCGGATCTGCTTTGAGGCAATTGCCGATGTGCCTTACCTTGATGTGGCGCGGGGCGTCTCCCATCGCCCTTGCGGTGTTCTCGAACAGCACCTTCTGCTGGGCCGGGCTCATCAGCCTGAAGAGCTTTCCGGGCTGGGTGAAATAATCATCGTCATCGTCGCGGAAGTTCCAGTTCCAGGCATCTCCCTCAAGCTTAAGGGGCGGGTCCTGGTATTCCGGCTGTTCGCTCCACTTGCCGTAGCTGTTGGGCTCATAACCGATGGTAGACCCCGCGTTTGCGTTCACCCTCATCTGGCCGTCCCTATGGTAGCTGTTGACCGGGCATCTGGGCGAGTTGACCGGTATCTGATGGTGGTTGACGCCGAGCCTGTACCTCTGGGCGTCGCCGTAGGAGAACAGCCTTCCATGAAGCATCTTGTCGGGCGAGAAGCTTATTCCGGGCACCACGTTGGCGGGGTTGAACGCCGCCTGCTCCACCTCGGCGAAATAGTTCTCAGGGTTCCTGTTCAGCTCGAAGTAGCCGACCTCGATGAGGGGGAAGTCCTTCTTGTACCAGACCTTGGTAAGGTCGAAGGGGTTGTAGGGCATCTTTCCCGCCTGCTCTTCGGTCATGACCTGGATGAACATCTTCCAGCGAGGGAAGTCCCCGCGGTCTATCGCCTCGAGGAGGTCCTTCTGGTGGCTCTCGCGGTCCTTTGCGACTACGGCCTCCGCCTGCTCGTCGGTGAGGTTTCTTATGCCCTGCTGGCTTACCAGGTGGAACTTGACCCAGACGCGCTCCCCCTTGGCATTTATCATGCTGAAGGTGTGGCTTCCGAAGCCGTGCATGAACCTGTACGATTCAGGTATACCCCTGTCGCTCATTGTGATGGTCACCTGGTGAAGCGCCTCCGGAAGAGACGTCCAGAAGTCCCAGTTGTTCTTCGCACTCCTCATGTTGGTCCTGGGGTCGCGCTTGACCGCATGGTTCAGGTCGGGGAACTTCAAAGGGTCTCTGAGGAAGAAGACCGGGGTATTGTTGCCTACCAGGTCCCAGTTGCCTTCCTCTGTGTAGAACTTCATCGCGAAGCCCCTGATGTCGCGCTCCGCGTCTGCGGCTCCGCGCTCTCCTGCAACCGTCGAGAAGCGGACGAACATGTCGGTCTTCTTGCCTACTTCGGAGAAAACCTTGGCCTTCGTGTACTTGGTTATGTCGTGCGTGACCGTGAATGTCCCGTATGCGCCTGAGCCCTTAGCGTGCATCCTTCTTTCTGGGATTACCTCGCGGTCGAAGTGCGCGAGCTTCTCAAGAAACCACACATCCTGAAGAAGCATGGGGCCTCTGGGCCCTGCGGTCTGGGCGTTCTGGTTGTCCGCCACCGGTGCTCCGGCTACGGTAGTGAGCTTCTCCTTCTTGATCTTGTCCATCGGCCTACCTCCCTTTTTCCTTGTTTCTGCAATCCCTGCAAATGCCTGTAAAAATGATTTCCTTGCGCATTACCTCGAATCCTTCCGGGACCATCGCTCTCATCAGAGACAGGTCGGCCTCGATGTTCTCCACTTTGCCGCACAGTGAGCATTTGACATGGCCATGCGGTGTCATGTGCGCATCGTATCTGGCCTCGGGGTCGTCGATGCTCAGCTGGGAGGCGAGCCCCGCCTCGCATAAAGCTGAGATGCAGTTGTACACGGTCGCCTTGGTGATGGAGGGGAAATCGCGTATAAGGCCCTCGAATACGGCCGTCGCCGTGGGATGGGCTTTAGTGGATAGCAGGAAGCTAAGCACTGCTACCCTCTGGGGCGTCGCCTTCATTCCCTTCGCCCGTATCATCTCCCGGATTTCGTCCATGCTGTTCATATCGTGCCTCATAAATGATAATTAGTATTAATTAATAATTATTATAAATTAAGAGAAAACGAGAATCAACGGGGCTCCATAAAAACTCCATATTTGCCGCCTAATATGAAGCCAGAGACCAAGAAACAAGGAGGACGGAAAATGAAGAAGACATCGATAATCATCCTGGCGATCGCAGTAGTAGCCATAGCGGCGTTCGGCATCCTGGCAGCGGACGA
>CAZHKX010000077.1:0-8216 GCA_964532805.1 uncultured Clostridia bacterium | reverse complement strand
TTAAGATGCAGCTCGGTGGCTATCCTCAGGTACATGTCCATGTCGAGGGCGTTGTGATGGGTGATGAAGGGCCTGGCAGCGGCGCCTCCGGCGATTGTGTGCATGGATGGCGTCTCGACCTCGACAAATCCCCTGCCGTCCATGAAGCGCCTTATGCTCGCCACGATGGCGCTTCTCTTGAGGAAGGTCTCCCTCACCCCGGGGTTAGCTATCATGTCGACGTATCTCTGGCGGTAGCGGGCGTCGATGTCCTTAAGGCCGCTCCACTTGTCGGGAAGTGGCCTCAGCGCCTTTGTCAGCATGACGAAGGAAGCGACCTGCACGCTTATCTCCCCGCGCCTGGTCTTGAACACGGTCCCGTCCACTCCGATGATGTCGCCGAGGTCGACCATGAGAAACTGCTCATAGAGCGCGTCTCCCAGGACGTCCTGCTTGAAGTAGAGCTGCACTTTGCCCGACTGGTCCCTAAGGTCCGCAAAGGATGCCTTGCCGTGGCTTCTTATCGCCATCACCCTTCCGGCGAGCTTCACCTCATTGTTCTCGAGCTCCTCGAACCTGTCCGTGCAGTCTCTGGCGTCGGTGTTTCTGCCGAACTTGCCGCCGTATGGCTTAAGGCCCATCTCGGACCACTTCTCGGCCACCTTCTTGCGCCTTACTATCTCCTCGCCCTCGTCGAGCTGTGTATCAGTTACGGTCTCAGCTGCCGTTTCCCTTAGCTCCTCCATGCCGCACCTCGCTTTATACGCAGATCTCCATGATCTGGTACTTGATGTTCCCGCCGGGGGCCGCCACTTCCACGACCGTCCCGACCATCTTTCCCACGATCGCCCTTCCGACCGGCGATTCGTTCGATATCCTGTTTTCCATCGGGTTTGCCTCGGCCGATCCGACTATCGTGTACTTCTCGGTCTCGTCGTAGTCGACGTCCTTGAGTATTACGGTGCTTCCCAGGGACACTATGTCCTTCTCCTGCTCGGTCTCGTCGATGATCTTGACTTTGGCGAGGAGCACTTCGAGCTGCGATATGCGCTGCTCGACTTCCGCCTGCTCGTTTTTGGCGTCGTCGTACTCCGAGTTTTCGGTTATGTCGCCGAATTCCCTGGCCTGCTTGATCCTCTCTGCGATCATGAGGCGCTTCTCGCCCTTGAGGAAGTCCAGTTCCTTCTCGATCTTCCTTAGCCCGTCGATTGTCAGGAAAACATCCTTCTCTGCCATATTCAATCCCCTTAACGAAAAAAGAAGTAAAATACATGCGGCAAGCTGGATATTACCCCAAGTTGCCGCGTGATACAGAAAGATTATGCGGACGCCGGGCCTACATGTCAAGATGAAAAATAGGTTAGAAGATTACAACTCTGGGCTTGACGCCCAGTTTGTCCAGCATCGACATGTACTCGGCCTCGCTTATCTCTGAGGGGGCCTTGCCTATCGCGACGGTAAGCATGGCTTCCATCACGTTGGTGCCGAAGGACCTTCCGTCCACCTCCGGGGTGGTGGTGACGAGCGCCTTCGCGCCCCTTCTCCTAAGCTCCTCCACGTCCTGCTTTGTAACCGTGTTCGTTATGACAGTCTTGCCGCTGATGTCGTCGGGAAGGTACTTGTTTATGTAGATGAAGTCGCCGGCGATGACATCCGCCCAGCTGTAGTACTGTCCCCATTTCTTCTGCTTGGGCTTGTCCTCCTGGGCCTTGCCTACGGGATACAGCCATGAGAAGGGAAGCTGCACGAGGATGGGCCCCAGTATCGCCGCTATGCGCTTCACCTGGGTTATCTTCGTGAGGCGCCAGTTCATCCCGAGGGCGTACATCGCATCGCCGTAGACCATGTCGCAGCCCATCTCCTCGAAGGCCTCCCCCATGCCCAGCCTGTCTATCGTGGAGACGAGGAACACCTTCTTGCCCCTTATCTCAAGTCCCGCCTGCTCCGCCGCATACTTCACCGCGCGGTACTCGATTCCCGACTTCATGCTCGTGCCGTCGAGAAGCGGGGTGATCTTGGCCGCAGCCGCAATCCTCTTCGCGTCGCGGAATATGAGCTTCTTGCCCATGCCCGCAAGGTAGATGTCGATGCCGCCCATGCCGAAGGCGTCTACCTTGCCGTCAAGCTCCTTCAGAAGCGCCACTGCCTTGTCGATGTCCCCGTCAGTGCCGCGCCTTTCCAGTACGTACTCCTCGCCGAAGACGTCCATGCTGCCTTTATGGTCCCTGGATGAAGAGCCCAGGCTTACGCTTACTATGTGCTTCAAGCGATCCCCTCCTTGGTAGGCTTAACCCGGCGCGGTCAGCCCTTGATCTCCCTGATTATCTGCCTCAGCTTGGCCGGGTCGAGCTCAACGTCGTGCTTGATCGGCGATTTTCCAAGCTCGATGCCGTATACCTTGTTTCCCATGAGCGCTTCGGCGATTCTCACCCGCATGTCCGAGCCGACCATGATGAGGGCGTCGTAGTCCTTAAGGTCGCCGATTATCCTCATGAGGTCGTTTAAGAGCGTGATGCCCGTCTTGCCCCTTACGTAGGCCCATCTCTGCCTGTCGTCCATCACCCAGACGTAGTCCAGGCCTTCCTCCCTCGCCACCTGCTCGATCTGCTCCCTGTTGGATATCGGGAAGCCTATAAGGCCGAGCTTCAGCCCCTTGCGGACTTCGCCGATGGCCTCAAGGCGGGAGATGAATGATCGGTCCAGCCCCAGGCTTGATGCGGCCTCGGTCTGGGATTGGCCCTGGGCCCTCGCCTCGAGCACCCTTTCGACCATCCTTACGATCTTATCCCGGTCAATGACCTTGTCGCCTATCCTTACGAGTTCCATCGGGCCTCCTGTGTACATCTTTGTGCACAACAGAATTCTATACCCTCGGCTCCTCCTTAACAAGGCTTCCGGGGGAATATCTTGAATGCGTCACGGGGGTTTTCATGAGGAAATCCTCGTACTCCGCCATGAAGTCGAGCATCTGCTGCCTTGTCGAACAGGAGTTTATTATGTCCTTCGCGTCTGTGGCCTGCCTTAAGCCCTTGACGTACCACGAAAGGTGCTTTCTCATCTTAAGGCATGCCGAGCTTTCGCCGAAGTGCTCCACCATCCCGTCGAGGTGCTCCCTGGCCACCCTGAAGATCTCGCCCACTTCCGGGGGTGCCGCTACGATGCCTTCTTCCAGCAGCGCCCTGGCTTCGCTGAATATCCACGGGTTGCCTAGCGCCCCCTGACCCACCATCACGGCGTCGCAGCCCGTCTCCTGAAGCATCCTTCCTGCATCAGCAGCGCTTCTGATGTCCCCGTTTCCTATGACGGGCACTGTGAGGGCCTTCTTGACGGCGGCGATGGCCGCCCAGTCCGCGTACCCCGAATAGAACTGCCTTCTGGTCCTTGCGTGGATGGCAAGGGCTGAGACGCCAGCATCCTGGCACATCAGCGCGAACTCCAGGTAGTTCTCGCTGTACTCGTCCCAGCCCTTCCTTATCTTCACCGTCACGGGGATGGACACCGCGGAGCGCACCGCCCTGATTATCGCCTCAGCCTTTGCCGGCTCCCTCATGAGGGCCGCGCCTTCGCCGTTTGCGGTGATCTTCTGCATGGGGCAGCCCATATTGATGTCCACCGCACTTGCGCCGGCCTCCTCCACCATCCCCGCCGCCCTGGCCATTACATCAGGCCTGGAGCCGGCGAGCTGCACCACGGCAGGAAGCTCCAACGGATGCAGCTTCAGCATGGCCCTCGTCTTCCTGCTTCCGTAGGTGAGGGCCATGTCGCTCAGCATCTCGGTATAGGATGCGGCGCTTCCCATGCGCCTTGCGATTATCCTGAAGGGCAGGTCGGTCACCCCTGCCATGGGGGCGAGCATCACAGGGGCGCCGCTGACTTCGAAACCGCCTATCCTAAGACCCATTTCCCCTCCCGGGGTTCTTCGGGTACTTCGCCTCTATCCTTGCGGCGAGCACGTGCTCCACCTCGGCTACGAGCCTTACCCCGCTGTCCACGTAGTCCCTTGTTATGATGTCCCCCTTCGCCTCGACTTCCCTTAGCAGGGGCTCGTCGTAGGGCATGAACGCCTCCACCCTGACAAGCCTGGACGAGAGCACCCTCATCGCCTCCGCGAGCAGGGTGTCTAGCCCCTCCCCGGTTAGCGCCGACATGACCACGGGATTTGGGACGAAGCTTCTTAATTTCAAGGCGCCTTCGGCAGAGCTCTCCTTATCCGACTTGTTAAGGACGGTTATCATCGGCTTGTCGTCCGCCCCTAGCTCTGAGAGCACCGACATGACCGCGTCGTATTGCTCTGCCGCATAGCTGCTGGATGCGTCCACCACATGTATGAGCATGTCGGCCTCTAGCGTCTCCTCGAGCGTCGCCCTGAACGCGACTACTAGATGGTGAGGGATCTTCCTTATGAAGCCGACGGTGTCGGTTATGAGCATCTCCTGCCTGTTAGGCAGGGCAAGCTTCCTTGTCGTCGGGTCCAGCGTCGCGAACAGCTTGTCCTCGACAAGCACTGAAGCGCCGGTGAGAAGGTTCATGAGGCTCGACTTGCCCGCATTGGTGTATCCGACGAGAGATGCCACCGGAAGCTCGTTCTGCCTCCTCTGGCTCCTCTGGATCTGCCTTCTAGCCTTGACATCCTCGATCTTCCTCTTGATGTCCGACAGCCTTCTTCTAATCACCCTGCGGTCGGTCTCAAGCTTGGTCTCGCCGGGGCCTCTTGTGCCGATGCCGCCGCCGAGCCTGGATAGGGAGCCCCTGCTCCCGATGAGCCTCGGCAGGAGGTACTCAAGCTGGGCCAGCTCCACCTGCAGCTGCCCTTCCGCGGTGGAGGCGCGCCTTGCGAATATGTCGAGGATTACCTGGGTCCGGTCGATGACCTTCCTGTCTATTGCCTCCTCGAGCTTCGCGTGCTGGCCAGGGGTCAGCTCGTCGTCGAAGACCACGGTTGTCGCGTCCAGTGCCTCGCACATCACCTTGAGCTCTTCCGCCTTGCCGCTTCCTATGTAGTATGCCGGGTCCGGCTTCCTTCTCTTCTGTATCATCTGGCCGACCACGACGCCGTCGACTGACTTGATCAGCTCCGCCAGCTCAGCCAGCGATTCATCCTCGTCGAAGACGTCGCCGGCGCTGTTTATTGATGACTCCACCGCGGCGATGACCACCCTTTCGGCCCCGCCGGCAAGCCCTGCCTCGCCTGATGCTTCGAACAGCTCCTTCTCAGCCACTATGAGCTCACGTTCCTTTCATATATGATTCGCATGCCCTGAAGCGTGATGTCCGGGTCGACAAGGTCGATTGCGGCAGTCTCGCCCGCTATAAGGCCTGCAAGCCCTCCGGTGGCGATGACCTTCACATCGCTTGCGCCCATCTCGTGCTTCATCCTTCTTACTATCTCCTCCACCATGCCGATGGCACCGAAGAAGATGCCCGACTGCATGGCCGCCACAGTGTTCTTCCCTATTGCGGCCCTGGGCTTTGCGATGTCCACCCTGGGCAGCTTGGAGGCCTTGGAGAATAGGGCATCGCCCGCTGTCATGACGCCCGGCGCAATTGCCCCGCCTATGAATGCGCCCTCTGCGTCCACGGCGCTGAAAGTAGTCGCAGTGCCGAAGTCGACGACTATCGCCGGCGCGCCGTACAGCTCGCTTACCGCGACCGCGTCGCATACCCTGTCCGCGCCCACCTCTTTCGGGTTCTCGATCTTGATCGAAAGGCCCGTCCTGACCCCGGGGCCGAGCTGAATGGGCGTAGCCACCCCGCAATAATCCCTTACGGCCTTCTCCATGGTCTCGTTCAAAGGCGGCACCACCGACGATATTATCGCGCCGGTCAGCGCCTTAAGCGATATGCCGAGATGGGCCATGAACTGCTGCATCTGGATTCCGTACTCGTCTGCCGTCCTTCCCCTGTCCGAGGAGAGCCTGAAGGACGCGGCAAGCCTTGCCCCGTCGAATATGCCGAGCACTATATTGGTATTCCCCACGTCAATTGCAAGGAACATGTCGCACCTCCGTCTTGGTCGCGGTTTGCGCGCGACCTTCCATGAATGTATCATAATACAGGAAGGCATATCTTGGGCAATGCGGGGGAAGGCGGGCTTCATCTTTGCAGATATTATATGTGACTCTCATAGGCCTGTTCGCAGGGCTGGTAAGCACCTCGGTCGGAAGCATCCTGCCGACTTTCCTGGGCAGGAGGGCCGAGAAATACATAAGCCTGATGCTTGGCATAGCTGCGGGGGTGATGGTCGCCCTGGTCTTCGCCGACCTGATGCCGGAGGCAGTGCACGCGGGCAACCTGGCATATCCAAAGAACAACGCCGGCATGCTCATCGCCTATTCGGGCTTCCTAGCCGGCGCGCTCAGCATGACGCTAATCGACAAGATGCTGCCCCACAGGCACTTCACGATGCTGGAGCCTCATGTGAACGTGAGCCTTTACAAGACAGGGCTCCTCACTGCACTCGGAATCGCGCTTCACAACCTGCCGGAGGGTCTCGCCATAGGGGCCGGCTACGCCCACAGCAGTGAGCTCGGCTTCACGCTGTTCGTGGCGATAGCCCTTCATAACCTCCCTGAAGGGCTGGCGCTGGGCACGCCGCTTGCAGGCTGCGGGATATGCCGCTGGAAGGTGCTCACCATAGGCGCTGCCGCAGGCCTTCCCATGGCGCTAGGAGCCTTCCTTGGCGCCGCATTCGGCATGATATCCCCCGCCATGGTCTCGGTATCCCTCGGCATCGCTGCGGGTGCCATGCTCTATATCGTGGCGGACGAGCTCATACCCGAATCGCAGAAAAGCGCGATAGGCCATTCGGGCACTTACGGCACGGTAATAGGATCGCTATTGGGCCTCCTGCTGATCTATTTCGTCTAGGGTTGGGTAAGCTCCCCTAAGGCAGCTCCACAGTCACCGTCACCGGGCAGTGGTCCGAGCCGTATACATCCTTCTCTATGGACGCGCCCTTCACATTGGGCATGAAGGCCTCGTCTACGAAGAAGTAGTCCAGCCGCCAGCCCACATTCCTGTCCCTGGCCCTAGTCTTCATGTCCCACCAGGAGTAGTTCTCCCCTTCGGAGTTGAAAGCCCTGAACGAATCCACGAAGCCGTCGCCCAGGAAGCTTGTGATCCATTCCCTCTCCCCGGGCAGGAATCCGGTGGTGCGCTCGTTGCTCTTGGGCCTGGACAGGTCTATCTCCTTATGGGCGGTGTTCACGTCCCCGCATACGACAAGATGCCTTCCTGAGGCCCTGAGCTCATTGGCCCATTGCCTGAACCTCTCGTAGAAGGCCATCTTGTACTTGAGCCTTCCCAGCCACTCCGGCCATCCTCCGTACTCCAGCCACCCCTGCCAGTCCAGCCCCTTGGGCCACTCGAGGCTAAGGGGCCATGGTTCGGGCCACTGGCCGCCGTTCGGGAAGTAGGCGTTGCCCATGATGAAGCTTCCGAAGTCCGCCCAGATGAAGCGCCCTTCCCTGTCGAACTCCTTGACGCCGAGGCTGTCTCCGACCTCAAGCGGCTCGACCCTGGAGATTAGCCCGACCCCGGAATAGCCCTTGACCTCCCCGGTGTTGAAATAGGACTTGTATCCGGGCAGTTCCAGCAGCATAGAAGGTATCTGGGTGGCATCGGCCTTTACCTCCTGCACGCCTACTACATCCGGCCCGATGCCGGATAGGTATGTAAGTATCCCCTGCTCCTTCTTCACCGAAGCCCTTATCCCGTTCACATTCCATGAGGAAAGTCTCATTGTCTTTGGCATTGACGCTACCTCCTGATAGAATTAAGTATATTCTATATGCAGAATATTCATCAGTACAATCTAAGAGGCATTTCGGAGGTGTTTTGGATGGATATGACGGAGACTGTGGTACGCGTAGGAGAGCTCATGGCGCTATCGGCCCGCACGGCACCCAAGGCCGCCGGATCTGATTTCATCGACATAGCCCTCATCAAAGGCGATGAGCTGAGGAAGATGGCTGACGCGATGCGAGCCTATGGCATCGAAAGCGGCAAGAAGAACTTCGACAGGGACGCCAAAGGGGTGGAGGCATCGGCGGCCGTGCTGCTTCTGGGCTTGAGAAAGTGCGCGGGAATCGGCCTCAATTGCGGCTCATGCGGCTTCGACACATGCGCCGAGCTGGCGAAGGCGCACAGGGAGGGCTCTGAGTTCGCGGGCCCTAACTGCGCTTGGAAGATGCAGGACCTGGGGATTGCCCTTGGTTCGGCCGTCAAGACGGCATCTA
>CAZHKX010000076.1:0-8293 GCA_964532805.1 uncultured Clostridia bacterium | reverse complement strand
GCGAGGAAAGGGTCCATACGAGGGGTATTCCGATTACTGCCGCGCCGCCGAAGCCGAGCACGCCCTCTGTGAGGGGGTTGACCACTATAAGGCTGATCAGCATCGCCTGTATCGGAAGGGCGATTATGGCGAAGGATACCAGACCCCTTACGCCCGTGACGGAGAGGATCTGGATGAAAACGCCTACCACGATCATCGTGGTCATAAGGGGCAGCAGCTGTGACAAAGTGTCCTCAGCCAGCTTCAGGGCGTTGATCTTGGCGCTTTTGGGGGCGCAAAGGAGTGCGACTATCGCACTGATTAGGAACACAAGGGGCAACCCAAGGGTCGGGATGACGAACTTGACGAGCCTGGGTGCCATGAACAGCACTATGAGCACCAGGAACGGGATTGCCAGCCTGAGGAAGTTCATGCCCTTGGGGACCTTGGGAAGCTCCTCCGCGTCCTTGACGTCGGCAGTCTTCTTAAGGCCCAGCCAGAGGGATACGAACAGGCCGCAGACCAGTACCGGCCACAGCAGCGGAAGCTCGAAGCCGACATAGGGCACTCCGGTGCCGCCGCAGATAAGCATGGCCCAGATGGAAACGGGCGGGCACACGGCCGCAAGCCCTGCCAGGAAGAATATCATGGCTGTTATCCTGTCCTTGGAGACGCCGATTCTGGACAGCACCAGGGCTGCAGTAGAACCCGCGACAAGGACCGAGACGCTGCCGGCGCCGGTTATCGCGCCGGGGATGAGCATCAGCACCATCACCAGAAGCAGAGCCAGCGGCCTGAAACTGGAGACGCTCAGGATGCCCTTGGCCATTAGCGTAAGGCCGCCGGACTCCTTGATGATGTTCATGAAGAATGTTGCGAAGAAGAAGATGAGTATCAGGTCTATGTAGGTGGCGGACCCCTCTGCTATGTGCCTAAGAGGCAGCAGAAGCTCGAACCTGTTGACGTCTGGGAGGATGATACCTCCGACGATCGACGCAACGATTGCGGAAACGAACATGCTGAGCTCGACGCTAAGCTTTAGCTTGACGCTTGCCAGCACGTATGCCGCCACGAAGACCGCAAGGATAATGATTGTAAGAGTAAACATGCAAATTCCCCTTTCGCGGTCGGATTCTTTTCATTAAGTAAGCCCGGAGACTTATTGCGGGGTCTCCGGGCCTTCTATCGCTTAGCTGGTTTACTTTACCCCGAACACTTCCTTGAGCATCGTTATCTTGTCATTGGTTGCCTTAGGGAATGTCATAAGCGGGATGTTGCCCTTCTTGGCGATCTCAGTGAATTTGCCATCCAGATTGGACTGCTCGTCTACCATGAGGGCGTTCATCTTGGGGGCGACTGCGTCGATTATCTGCTCGAACTCGGAACCGGGCTTGCCCCTCATGGACGGGCCTTCGACGTGCATGCCGATCATCTTGATCTTGTTCTTGACGCAGTAGTCGATTATTCCATTGATCCTAGCAACTTCATCCTTCATGGTAAGGCTGGAGGCTCCCATGCCCTTAAGGCTGTAGCCGATTACGAAAACAACGGTCTTGTAAGCTGTGCCCTTGGCTGCGGTGGAATTGAGCCTCACGTAGGCATCACCGTCTCCGCCGTCTTCCTTGCTCTTCATCGTGGAGAGGCCTACGCCTGCGGCGACGTCCTTGGCAGTGGGGATGTCCGACCAGTCGAACGGGATCTTGCCCTTCTGCATGAGAGCCTCGACGGTGTAGATTCCGCCGCTCTGTCCTGCGCAGTGCATAAGGACCGGCAGCTCCGAGGTGAAGGGTACGGCTGCGGCGGCTGTAGCCACGAATGCCGCCGACACCATCGCGACTGCCGCGAGGGTTAGGATAACGCGTGCTAATCTTGACATTTCTCTTCCTCCTTTTATGTTAAGTGAACAACGCAAACCAATCTTGTATACAGCTTCCCGATTCGTTTTTATACCCTGACCACTTCCGCGTCAACGAAAATTCGCATATAGATACATGTCTATCGGCACTTATGCGGAAATTCATAAATCCTATGCATTATGACGCAGGCGCTGCCGATTTGTTCTTTATAGCTGTGGAGTTGTCGTAGTGGTCGTGGATGGCATCATTATCTCCCTGATCATCATGTCAAGGGCATCCGACTCCTCTACCATCTCCAGCTGCATTGTAACCTCCTCAAGGCGCTCGAGGAGGGGAAGGTTCGTCTCGTCAGCGTGCTCCACGGCGAGCTTCATCTGCTCCTTGGCGGACTCGTTGTCGCCGGCCTCGATCAGGAGCTTGGCCTTCGCCAGGTAGATGAAGGTGTTCTTGGAGTCCTTCTTGAGGGCGCTCTCGAAATACTTCTCCATGTTCTTGGAGTCGCCCATCTTGCTGTAGGCCTTCGCTATGGAAACGTCTATGTACGGGTCCTCGGGCTCAGCCTTGCGGGCTTTCAGGTATTCCTTGATGGCCTCCTCATACTTCTCTTCCTCGATGAGGTTTCTTGCATTGACCCTTCTGTCGTATATTTTAATTTTCGATGCTTCCTTGAGCGACTTGAACCATGCCTGCGACGCCTGAAGCTCCGCATCCACCTCAAGGGTGGTCCTGATAAGGCTCTCCGCCTCTTCGAAGTTGAGCGACGGATTGTTCACCAGCCTGCTTTCGAACTCCGCGCGCACCTGCTCATCCGTGACCGCTGTGGCGCCCCAGGCGGTGGGCGGGAAATTGTCCACGGTGTACATCTCTGTCAGATATTCCCTGAAGGTAGCCTCGGTGAATCCCCACGATGAGAGGAATGCCTCCCAGGCGAGCTGAGAGCCTGCCTGCGTCTTCTGCTCCTCGATGTATGAATCGACTTCTTCAAGAGACGGCTGGTAGTTCGCCTTCTTGGCTGCTAGAAGCACTATCTCCTGTTCGATGAGCACATCCATGGTGGATACGCGAAGGTCGTCGAGGTTGTCGTCGGTTATCCTCTGGTTGCCGCCTATCTGGTCGTAGTAGTTCTTAAGCTCCCTTTCCAGCTCGAAAAGGTATATGGGGCTCTTGTCGACTTCAGCTACTACCTGCATGCCCCGGTCACCCTTGCCGTCGAGGACCATGAACACGACTATCGCGCATAGTATCAGAGCCAGCGCAATCCAGCGTATGAGGTTCGTCTTCTTCTGCTTTGCCACGTCTTTACCTCCGGGTTATGCATGATGCCGCCTTAAAGAAGCATCGGACCGCATATAGTGTTCCGATGCTCCCCTTGGGCATTCGTAGTATAATAATACCATTGATGCGGGGGGCTATGCTCGGAATCACCCGGCGACATGAGAAAAAAAGCACAGCGTAAGGTGTGCCGGGCTTAGATATTCGGGATTAATTTTCGTACAGGCCGCGCATACGGAACGGCTCGGCCGATCAAGACGTATAGGGAATATGACACTACATGATGTGGAGGTTTCATGAGGAAAGCACACTTGTTGCTGGTCGCCTCGGTCATGCTGCTGGCCCTGCCCATCGCGGCTGGGGCTTCGTCAAACCGGTGGACGGCCTCGTTCAATGGCATCACTGACAGCGCCGTGACGGCAAACGGGGGCATAGTCGTAGCATCAGGGGATGTCGTCTCCTCTCTTAAGGACGGTTCGGTCCTTTGGTCATGGGAGGCGGATGAGGAAGTAAGGAAGGTTGCTGCAGCCGGAGACGGGGCAGTGCTAGCAGCATACGGCAGCACCCTGGTTAAGCTTGATTCCGAAGGGAAGCTGATGTGGAAGGCCGATACATTTGACCTTGCCTATTCCCTGAACATACTGGACAACGGGATGATACTTGTCGGTTACGAGTACGGCCTGCTGGCGTTCGGACCGGAGGGCGGCAAATACCTGTGGGAGCATTACGCGCACGAGGAATGCGATACCTGAATACCCAGGGTGCCGGGACCTGTAAGGTCCTACTTCGAGCTTGATGACAAGAGGATAGCGATAATAGGGGAAGTCTACGACCTCGGCGGTTTTCGGGAGAACGGGATGGATTACGTCAACGTGGTCGACTTAAGAAGGGGGACCACAGATGAGCAGCTGGAGGTTACAAAGCCCTTCGACTTGTTCGATGCGGTGACCCTTGGCCCTGAGCTCATGGTGATCTCCGTCAAGTACTCGGGGCTTGTCAGATGGAACACGAGGGAGATGTACGGCTTCGACTGGAGGGTGAAGGGCGATCCTGTAGAGTACCTGCTGGCAGGCGGCAAGGGCAAGATACTGGCGCTATACTTTGAGAGGGACAGGATAGCCATCATCGAGCCTTCCGACGGTAGCATAGCGGCAGAGGCCAGGCTTGCAGTGCCTGCCTCCGGAAAGCCCGCCTGGGATGGGCTGCATTATTACGTTCCCGCAGAAGGCAGGCTGATAGCCTTGGGCGCAGACCTTGAAGTCGCCTCTGAGCTTACTGTACCAGGCCTGTCCGGGGAGACGAGGGTACACCTGAGCAAAGAGGGGTTGTTTCTAGTAGACGCGGACTCAGTACATTATCTGCAAAGATAGGACTTGGGGGATAGCATGAGGAAGAACAGCAGGGCAAGCAACATCATAATAGCATTGGCATTGGCAATGGCATTGTCGTTTCCCTTTGCAGGCATGGCAGCAGAGCCTGCGATGCCTGTGCCTAAATCGCCGCAGGAGATTCCCATGATTCCAGGAGCGTACGTCGACGAACAGGCTGCCAGGAAGCTTTTAGAGGGCTATTCCCCGGACCATTTCGTATACGGGACCTTAAGAAGCAGGCAGACCGCGGTCTTCTATGTAGACATGGTTGTGGACGATGCCACGCGCTGGTATGAGAAGATGCTCGGTTACCCGGTAGTGACTCTCGACGACCTTTCCGGAGGCGCCGGGGTTGCACCCGGCAGCGAGAGCCCGATCTATTACTGGTACGATTACTATACATTCCCGGACAGCAACGGATTCGATGATTACGGGAAGCTCATCTGGCCCGGAGAGTTCGTGACCAAGATGCTGGCTGAAAACAGGCGAACCTGGCAGAGGGGTTCCATTCTCCAGCAGGCGAATTACGGCTGGTTCTTCAAGGATATGGACAACTCGGTGACCGACTGCCTTCTGATAGTCATGGATGCCGGTTTCGACTTCGAGGCCATGACATATTCCAAGAAGACTGCAGTCATCATCTCGTGGGAAGTGTATGAGCCGTTCAGCGAGGCGGACCTTGAGGAGGAGTACGATCCCGAGCTCGCCGAGTACATTAGGGATGTTGAGGACTTCGCCGCTATGCTTCTGGCGGATCCGCCTACCCCCAAGATGCTTGATGTGCCGATACACGAGGATATGTACTTCGACCCGTTCACGACGGCCATGTACATGATGGACGGGGATCCGATGTACACCTTCTTCTGGGACATCGACCCAGAGGAGGCGGTGAGAAACTACAGCGAGCAGCTGATGCTGAAGCCCGAGCAGTATGATGACGGCTGGGTGTTCGTCTTCTCAGGAAGGCTTCCCTACCCGATGCATGCCCTTTTCATCTACCCCAACAGCATCCAGGGGGTACCATTCAAGACGGTGGTGTTCGTAAGGAAGGAAGTAGTGACAAGGTAGCCATAGGAGTTCATCAGGGGAGAGGGGCGGCTGATGCAGCCCCTCTCTTTTCTTATCTGCCTCTAATCTACCGCTGGTAAATCCTTTAGCGATTCGGCCAGCTGCTCATCGGAGAACTCCACCACAGGCAGCTCATTGTTTATATACTTCTCATATGCCGTCAGGTCGAAGTGGCCGTGCCCGGACAGGCAGAAGACTATGGTCTCCCCCTTGCCCTCAAGCTTGCAGCGCTCGGCCTGCCTTATGGCTTCGGCGATGGCGTGCGAGGACTCAGGCGCCGGGACGATGCATTCCGTCCGTGAGAACAGCTCGGCAGCCCTGAACGTCTCCGTCTGGGGTATGTTGGTAGCCTCTATGAGGCCGTCATGGTACAGCTTCGCGATTATCGGCGAGGTGCCGTGGTAGCGCAGGCCTCCTGCATGTATGGAGGAGGGTACGAAGTTATGGCCGAGGGTATACATCCTCTCGACGGGGGCCATCCCGGCGCTATCTCCGAAATCGTAGGCATACTTCCCCTTGCAAAGGCTGGGGCAAGCTGAGGGTTCTACCGCGATGAGCCTAAGCTTGCCGCCAGATCTGATGCTGTCAGTCAGGAAGGGGAGGGCAATTCCCCCGAAGTTGCTTCCGCCTCCGCAGCAGCCGATTATCATGTCAGGCGAGTCCCCCGCGATCTCAAGCTGCCTTCTGGTCTCAAGGCCTATCACGCTCTGGTGCATGAGGACGTGATTGAGGACGCTTCCCAGGGCGTAGTTGGCGTCGGGCCTTCCCATGGCAACCTCAACGGCCTCGCTGATCGCCATGCCGAGGCTCCCGGGGGAATCGTGGTCTTTTGCAAGCATCGCCCTTCCAGAGGCGGTGGTTGCTGAGGGGCTGGCGGTTACATCCGCTCCCCACAGGTTCATCAGTATGCGCCTGTAGGGCTTTGCATGATAGCTCGTCTTCACCATGTAGACCTTGCACTCCAGGCCCATCATGTTGCAGGCAAGTGCCAGCGAGCAGCCCCACTGCCCGGCTCCTGTTTCAGTGGTCAGGAGCTTCTTTCCCGCAAGCTTGTTGTAATAGGCTTGGGGGATGGCCGTATTCGGCTTGTGGCTTCCCGTCGGGCTTACGCTCTCATTCTTGTAGTAGATCCTGGCGGGGGTACCTAGAGCCTTCTCGAGCCTCCTTGCCCTGACAAGGGGGGTAGGCCTCCAGATGGAGAGGGCTTCGCGAACCTCCTCCGGGATGTCGATGTATCGCTCCTGGCTTACCTCCTGCATGATGAGCTCCATTGGGAAGATCGATGCGAGGTCCTCTGGTCCGATGGGCTTCAAGGTGACCGGGTGAAGGGGAGGGTCCATAGGCTCAGGCATGTCGGCCTGGACGTTGTACCAAGCCTTCGGAAGGTCCTCCTTGGAAAGGACTATTCTGTCGCGGTCGTACATGTCAATCACTCCTTCTTATTCCTACTGGTCTTCGAACGTTCTGAACAGAAGCCCTTCGACGGGCTTCGGCTGGAAGCAAGTCGACTTCTCCGGAAGCGGCCTGCCGTCTCTTGCGGCTCGCATCACCTGCGATGCCGAAGGGGCAACAGTGAAGAATGCGGCCTGGCTGAGGCCATCATCCACGGCCTGGACACACGCCTCGGGAGAGGAAGAGTAGTTGACCCTGGCCCTTACGATCTTCCCCTGCCCGTCGCCCTTAAGAAATGGGGTCCTTCCGAAGTCCAGCACTTCAGGCAGTATCTCCTCATGGAGCACTTCGGCCGAGCACAAGCCGCTATAGCCGGCAGGGCAGATTATCATATGCCCGAAAGGCGGCGCGTAAGCTCCCAAACAGGGCGTGCCGGCGCTTTCCTGCCTCAGCGCCTCCATGAGCGATGCCAGGTCCGAGGCTCCGGCCGTGCTGTAGCGCGGGGCAAGCCTCGACTGGAAGCATTGCAGAAGCTCCGGGTTGACTCCCTTAACATGCCTGTGGAAGGGCTTGACCTGTATGCCCTCCGAATCGAGAGCGAACAGGCAGGCGAGGGTGTAGCGCCTCCTTGGATCCTGCGACTGCCTGGACGCCTCATACCTGTGGTGCCCGTCGGCGATTACGACCGTCCTCAGGCGCATAAGGGAGATGAGGGCTGAGGAAGAGTCGGCGCCAAGCCTTTCCAGCTTATGGGACTGGCCGGCGACATCACTGAAGTTCAGTACCTCCTGACACAGGGCAGACGACAGCGCATCCATGATCTTGCATCCGTCGTCCTCGAACAGGCCGAAGACCGCGCTGAGATCGGCTTCAGCGGATGCAGACAGGGTCGCCCAACCGCGGACCGCATCCGGGAAGGTCCTCTCGTGCGGCAGGACGCTGGACCTGCTGGCCTCGGAGGATTCGACAAGGCAGTATATGCCGGTCCTTCTCCTCAGGGCCGCGCCTTCATCGCTGTAAGTGAGCGAATATCTGTAGATGGCAGGGCGATCGTCGGTGATGAGAATGCCTTCTGATCGCATCTTTCGGAAGAACTGCCCTGAGCCATTGAAATCATAAGTCCCGTCCTGCCTTCTGAGGGGCTTAAGCGCCCTAATCACATTCGACTTGCTGCGCGCGGCTAGAAGTGCCCTGTCCAGGCTGTTGACCTCGCTTATGCAGGGCGATACCAGAAGTGCCGGGTCGCCGGCCTTCGCAGTGTCGAAATATGTGCCCCTGAACGCCTTGATGCTCGGCAATCTCATTCCTCCTGAAGAATAGAATCAAAGAAGCCCGGGGTGCCTGACCCGGGCTTCC
>CAZHKX010000075.1:0-8471 GCA_964532805.1 uncultured Clostridia bacterium | reverse complement strand
CCCCGCAGTAATGCCGAACTTCTTGGCCTCCCTCGACCTTGCGGTCACGACTCCCCTCTGGCTCGTCTCAAGGGAACCGACCACAGCCACGGGCTTCCCCTTGAGAGAGGGGTTGATGGCCTGCTCGCAGCTTGCGAAGAAGGAATCGCAGTCTATGAACATCTCTGCCATGCTGCATCCCCCCTAGCTATAGGTATTGCCGTCCGGCATGTAGACTTTGATGAGCCGCCATGTCAGAGTCTCGCTTGATAGCTCCAGCTCGTATACGTCAGGCCCGTCTGACTGCACCGCGAAGTGATGCTCTATCACAGCCCCCGCCCTCTTGGCCCACCTTGCCGTTATCGTGCTCACCTTATATGTCCTCCCGCCCCACAGGAAGGCGAGAGGGGATATAGCCCCTTTGGAAAACCTGGCTGTAACAGCCACTGCGCACGGAAGACCTCCGCCCATAGCCACCACCTACCGAACATATGTTCGATTAGAATCTACCATATCGGAACCCTTCAAGCAACCTCGGAGATGAAAAAAGGGCGGCTTGCGCCGCCCTGAAGAGATGCCTGCTAAACAGCTAGAACCTTACTCCAACGCCGAGCACCGCGAAGCCGTCCCGCCTCAGGTAATCGAGCCCTGTGTAAACGATGAACGAGCCTGCGGGGTTGTACCTAAGCATGACGCCGCCGTTTACGAATGTGTCCCTGAAGGTATAGGAGACATTGCCTTCCAGCTCCAGCTTTCCAGAGAACAGCGAGAGGTATGCCTGTATTCCCATATTGAAGTCCGCCTTGCCAGTGACGGGGCCATAGGACACGTTTCCGTAGCTGATTCCCGCAGTGGGGCCGAATCCCATATAGGTGCCCGCTTTGTCATACTTGAGGAGGTCATAGTCGATGCCCGCCCTTGCGGACATGCTGATTATGGGGGCAGAGGGGTCCACCTCTTCGGGCAGGGCCTCGAATCCTCCGAAACCGACGTAGGTTGCCATGTTGACCCTCACTCCGGGCAGAACGCCTAAGCCAAGGTGCAGGGCTCCTTTGAGGTTCTCCTGCCAGTTGCCGGCAGACCACATCTCTTCAGACGAAAAGGACCTGTAGGAAGCACCCAGGCCGATATAGCTGGATGCGGAAGCCGAAAAGGTAAGAGCCAGCGCGATGACGGCGATAAGCGGAAGTACTATGCGAAGCTTCATGTGCCTTCCTCCCCGGTCGAATCTCCCAGACAAGAATATGATAAACCATAATGGCGATGCGATGCCCGGGAATTTGGGCTTTATCTATAGGGTGGGATTGCAACACTCTGCGGACGAAATGAGGAGCGACGGACACTTTTTATAATTGACTGTGATCAAAGGGGGAATATCAGGGATGCACGTAGAAAGGAAAATTAAGGGAGGGCTCTTCCTTGAAGGCCTGAACTCCGCGTCCGATAGGTTTTCGGTTCTTACCTTATCCATAATGGTTCTCATAGTCCGGAATATTGTGAAAGTGATGATACCGCATCTTATGTGTGACAAACAGGCAATAGGAACGGCCGGTTATAATAACTTTCTGAATGAGGTGAAAGAGTGAGAGTAGATCTTTTCGGTTGGCTAGCCTTCTTTGAGATATCGGATCGCTTCAAGAAGCTTTCCGGAGTGGATTGCGATGTCGCGTTCATGGCTGTTGAGATAAGAAATCACGTTGAACAGATGCTTGTGTACTTATTAGCCATAGCTGCATCAGCTGATAAGTATGGGAAGAAGAGGTTCAAACGAGCCTTACTTGCAGTGATATCGTGGAGTCTATCAGTTCGCGTGGAGACTCCAGATTTTCTTAGCGACAAGGCAATTGTCGAAGAGCTGTACAACAAGATGGCTGCTTCTGGGGGAGCAGACATCAATCTCGAAAACCGGATAGACAAATGTGCGAACTATTCGCAACTAAGCAAAGCGCAAGGATTTGATGCTGTCAGGATTAACACCATGGAGATAGCGAATGGCAAGCGATTAAAGGAGACCCTAGAGAAGAATCTTGTTGAGAAACTAGATATGCTGGACTTCTGCGCAGCAGAATGCTCAAAGCTGATAGTTGAGGCTCTTAGATTATCCCTGCGAATAATCGATATCTCCAACGACATGCATATGGCGCTGCATCTTGAGGGTGACCTTCGACTTGTGGAGTTGATCCATAAAGAGCTGCTAGTCAGCGAGAAGCTGCTTCCGATCATTAACAGGTTAGTACCAATTCTAGAACGATATGGCGAACTGGGACACTACTACTTTCGATCAGAAGAGAGCAGAAATATGATTTTTTAGCAGGGGAAAGTGAATGGATTATGAGGATCATTGAGAAGTTGTTGCTAATGGAGAACTGGGTAGTCTACAAGTACCTGACCAATGGATTAGATTTGCCGCCCATCGGTGACCACTCAAGCAGCATCAAAGGGCTGTTTGTTGACATAGCCAGCCCTGAGTATGCAGTCATTAGGAAGAGGATGGAGCATTTCTCTTTTCCGCAGCGGGAAGTTATTCATATGAGGAGAGCTCTCTATACCGAAGAAGAACTGAGCGGTTTCGAGTTCTTTTCCATGGTGCCTGAGGCCATACTCTATAGGTTCCAAGGAGGATCTGATCTTTGTTCAAAATTCATCTATGTATGGCAGCATAAGCAAAGAGGAACTAAGGGGATCAAGAGGTGCCCAAAATGCGAAGACATCATTGAAGTGGATGATAGCATTGTACTGGATTCAGCAGATTTCAAACGTACGGACGTAGCGGCTCCATTCTTCCATCAGCCGATGCTCTTCTCTGACCGTCTAGCCAAAATCATAAAAGACTCGGGCTTTACAGGGATATCATTCGGCAACAGCTCTGTGAGGGTTAGGGGAGAACTCAAGATGAAAGGTCAATTGGCGATAATCTCCTCATATATGCCTGAGCGCTTGGAGGATGATAAGGCTGCCCAGCCTCTTTGCTTGTGTGGCAGGGTAAGGATACCGGATTATTATACTTTCAAGCCATTGGTGTTCTCCAAAGAAGGCATAGACCAAGCAAAGGACTTCAATCTCACAAGAGAGCCGTCAGCGGGGCGGATAGCAATCGTGAGAAGAAGAGTGAGGAACATACTGAATAATGAGGGGATAAGCGGATTCGCTTTCATACCTGTAACCATTAAACAAGATTAGATTCAGGGCTTCATCCTTATTTGGGATTATCGATAGTTCTCGCGGAGGTAAGCATTTGAAGATTAGCGAGGCGGTTCATAGTCTGGTATTCGGAGTATTCGAGTTCAAGGACCACGTAGACGAGGAGTGCCAAAGGATAATCGAGGTAAAGGATGCATTGGTTTCTGGAGATAGAACCAGGGCGTATTATGCATTACGTGATTTCTACTACAATGCCAGCATAATGATTGATGCCACTTTAGAGATGCGTGCTGCCAGAAGGATTCGAAGGAGAACCAGTAGCTTTGACAAGGGCTCGGTAGTACCGTTTGGAGTCGTGGAAGAAGTATTAGGCACTATGTATGAACCTTTGGTCCACGACATCAAGATGATTGCCGACTACAATGTGGAGCAGGGCTTATGCTGCGATAGGATTGATGATGTCGATGATCTTGAGCGCCTGTTATATGACTACCTAACAAATGAAGAGAAAGTGCCCCCGAAAAGGTCAAAGAAGCATATTGAGGTCTTTATGGGCATAAAGGAGGCATGCATCGATTATCGAGGCATCATTGCTATACTCAAAGATGCAATTTTCAACAGAGACGCCGCTTTAACGAAAGAGCTGCTGGACAGGAGCGCAAGTAGCATGAAGACGATTAAGCACAGATGCGTTGTCTACGATACTTACTACTCAGGGGATTGGTGGCATGAGGATTAGCCTGCCGGGAAGCTCATGATGCTGAGTCAACCGGTCCCAGAACCAGAAAAATCGCAATGAAGCTCTCGTCAACAAAATGTATGCTTTCTTGCACTACTTTTGTGCCTTCTATAACGAAATGCTGCGCTGAGCCTTACGAATTAAGAACATGCTTCTATTCTACCTCAAATGCTACATAGGTTATAATATCCCTTGTAACGAGCCGAAAGGCATCCTAAACGGGGGAGGTGTATGCGATTGGTGAAGGTCACAGCCGACAGCACTTGCGATCTCTCGAAGAAGATAACCGCCGAACTGGGAGTAGATCTAATCCCGCTGCACGTACTGATAGACGGAACCGATTATAGGGACGGAGTGGACATCTCATCCGAGGACATCTTCAGGTTCGTCGAGGCTGAGGGGAAATCGTGCAGCACATCGGCGGCGAACGTGCACGAGTACGAGACGTTCTTCTCGCAGTTCGCGGACAAGTACGATGCGCTCGTCCATATCTGCATCGGATCAGGCTTCTCCTCCAGCTTCCAGAACGCGCATATCGCGTCCATGAGCTTCAAGAATGTGTTTGTAGTCGATTCGGCGAACCTCTCGACGGGAAGCGGGCATCTGGTCTATGACGCGGCCCTCCTTGCCAAGGAAGGCTTGGGCGCAAAGGACATCATAGCTGCCCTTGAAGAGGCTAAACCCAGGGTCGATGCAAGCTTCGTCATCGAACGGATGGACTATCTGCACAAGGGCGGCCGCTGCAGCGGGATAGAGCTGTTCGGGGCGAATCTCCTGAAGATAAAGCCATGCATAGAAGTAAAAGGCGGTAAGATGGGCGTAGGCAGGAAATATAGGGGCAACTTCGACAGGTGCCTTGAGCGCTATGTAGAAGACAGGCTTGAGGACATCGGGAGCATCGACATGGAGCGCATCTTCATAACCCATCCGGCTTGCCCGCGTGAGATAGTCGAGGGCGTGAAGGAGGCCATAAGGATGCGCGCGGATTTCAAACAGGTCATCGAAACGCGCGCAGGCTGCACCATATCGAGCCATTGCGGCCCAAACACACTAGGAATACTCTTCAAGAGGAAGTCCTGACCGAGGCGCGCGCCCGGGCGGATTCGAGGTTGCGATGGACAGAAGCGCTGAATGGAAGCTGATGGCCGCCAGCATATTGTTCGGGGCGATAGGGACGCTGTCCGCCCTTCTTAGAAACGAGGGCGTCTCCTCGCTGGTCCAGACGTCATTCAGGACCTTCGGCACGGCGCTTGCCCTTATCATCTACTTCACCGCCGTGCGCAAAAGGCCGGCGAATCCCTTGAAGCATGCGGCCTTCTTCCTCTCATACGGCCTGTTCGCATTCATAGGCATGTTCATCGGCTATACATCCTCGGTGGCGATGGGCACGCCGATTGCCGTGACGACTCTACTAGTGAACCTCCAGCCCGTATATGTGCTGATAATGGCGGCTCTTCTTCTCAAAGAGAGGATAGACGTGACGAAGACGGTACCCGTGGGCATATCGCTCGCCGGCGTCGCGATACTGGTGGGCGGATGGAACATGCAGGGAGAGGTCATGGTGGCAGGGGCGCTGTTCGCCGTGATGAACGGTCTTTGCTACGCCCTTTACCTGTATATGACGAAGCGGCTAAGGGCTGAAAGCGGCATGGAGCCGACGGACATCCTCTTCTGGGGCTATGTCTCGGCCTCGGTCATGATGCCTGCGGTGCTTGCCATCATGCCGAGGTTCGTGCATAACCCGGCGCTCACGTCCCTTAGCCTTAAGCTGTCGCCTGCCGCGATAATATACCTAATATTGCTCACCATATGCTGCACACTCATACCATACCTCTTCATTACGCAGGGGCTGGGCAGGGTGGAGCTCTCAAAGGCCTCATTGAGCCTGGTCATGGAGCCCGTCAGCGCCATCATCATTAGCTCGGTAGTGCTGAGGGAACCCGTTTATATGTACCACGTCGCGGGAGGAAGCCTTATACTTCTTGCCGTAATACTAATAAACCTGCCGAGGGAGACATTCCTCAGGATCATCGGAGGCAGGAAGGTCAGGCGGGCATAGGAGGAAAGATGAAGGAAGATACCAAGGTCATACTCGTCACTGGCGCCACATCCGGCTTCGGCAAGGCGACGGCGCTGTATCTTGCCGGCATAGGCCACAAGGTGTACGGCTTCGGAAGGTCCGTGGCCGAGACCAGGCAGGAGGCCGGAGGAAACCTGGTCATGATGAGGATGGACGTAAACGACGACGCATCCGTGAAGGATGCCATAGACGCCGTGGTGCAAGCCGAAGGCAGGATAGATGTGCTGCTGAGCGCGGCAGGATTGGGCCTGGGAGGATCTGTAGAGGATGCGTCCATGGAGGAATCTAAGGCCATCTTCGAGACCAACCTCTTCGGCACGATGAGGGCCGCGAAGGCGGTCCTGCCTGTGATGCGCGAGTTGAAAAGCGGCCTTATAATATTCGTGAGCTCCATCGGAGGCGTCATCGGCCTTCCTTTCCAGGGGCTGTACAGCTCCACCAAGTTCGCCCTTGAGGGTTTAGCCGAGGCGATGTCCATGGAGGTAAGGGGATTCGGCATCGACGTAGTCATAGTCGAACCCGGCGACTTCGCGACGGGCTTTACGGCAAACAGGGTCAAGGCGGCGGCGGCCCTCTCCGAGGGATCAGCCTACAAAGCGGCTTTTGCAAGGGCGATGAAAAACATCGAGAAGGACGAGACATCGGGCTACAAGCCGGACGTATTCGCATCCGCGGTGTCGAGGATAATCTCCTCAAGGCGCAGGAAGCTCAGGTACATGATAGGAAGCCCGCTTCAGAAGTCATCCGTGGCGATTAAGAGGCTGCTTCCGTCCAGGCTCTTCGAGAGCATAATGAGCTGGTACTATACAGGATCAAGGTAAATTGGAGGCGTTTTGGATGCCGGAGGACATGGCGGCAAGATACAGGAAGTACATTTTCCCGACGCTGAAGACCCTATATGAGGAACCCATCGTAATGGAAAGAGGCGAAGGCCACTACCTCTACGACGACAAGGGGACGAAATACCTGGATTTCTTCGGGGGAATCCTCACAGCAGGGATAGGCCACGCAAACCCCAAGGTCGCGGACGCTGTAGCAAAGCAGGCTCACAAGCTTATGCACTGCTCCACGGTCTACGTCATACCAGGGCAGGTGGAGCTCGCAGAGAGGCTCATGGGCATAGTGCCCGAGGGCATAGGCAAGTTCACCTTCACCAGCAGCGGCACGGAAGCCATAGAGGCGGCGATACTGATGGCCCAGATAGCCACAGGAAACGACGAGATAATCGCCCTCAGGCATTCCTACTCCGGAAGGAGCAAGCTTGCAATAGAGCTTACCGCCCTTCACAACTGGAAGCAGGGCAGGGCCCCTTCGAGCAGCGTGAAGTACACCCACAACGGCTATTGCTACAGGTGCGCGTTCGGCCTTAAGTACCCATCCTGCGGCATGCGCTGCGCATACGACCTGGAGGAGCTCATAAAGACCTCGACCAGCGGGAAGATCGCGGCGCTTCTGGCGGAGCCCATACAGGGAGTCGGCGGCGTCATCGTGCCGCCGCCCGAGTTCTTCCCGATCGTCGCCGAGATCACGAGGAGATATGGCGGGATATTCATCTCGGACGAGGTGCAGACAGGCTTCGGAAGGACCGGCGGCAAGTGGTTCGGCATCGAGCACTGGGGCGTGACTCCGGATGCGATGACCGCAGCCAAGCAGATGGCGTCGGGCGCTCCCATAGGCGCGCTGATGGCAAAGCCCGAGCATGCGGAGAAGTGGACCGCCCCGTCCATATCGACCTTCGGGGGCAATCCCGTGACCATGGCGGCTGCTTCGGCGACCATCGACTTCATGAAGGAGAACGGCACCAAGGAGAACTCGGAGCTCATGGGCAGGCGCTTCATCGAAGGGCTAAGCCGCATCCAGGCGAAGCATCCTTCGATGGGGGAGGTAAGGGGCAAGGGCCTCATGGTGGGCGTTGAGTTCGTAAGAGACGGCAAGGAGCCGGCCCCGGAGCTCTTCCTGAGGGTGCTCGAGGAGACGAAGAGGAGGAGGCTCCTGGTCGGAAAGGGCGGCCTCAACGGAAACGTGATGCGGCTGTCACCCGCGATGACCATAACCGCAGACGAGGTAGACCTGGCCGTGTCCATACTGGATGAGGCCATAGGGGCAGCAACCAGGCCATAAGCAGTCTTCTAAGCCGTTAAGCCTCCGCCTACAGCGCGGGGGCTTTACTTTTCTCATCACCCCGGTTATTGTTTATGTATGAATAAACGAATAGACGAGAACTTGAAGATGCCCTCCGTCTTCTGGGAAGCTGCCCCCTCCGATATGATGAGGGGCTACAGGGCCCTGGATGGCATGCTCATGTGCCTTGTATGCTGCAGAAGCTTTCCCATTGAGGATCATGAGGGGGCAGGATTGCACGTCTCTTCGGAGCACGGGGACATGTTCGAGACTCTGATGGGGCTGGAAGCGAAGGAGAGCGGGCTGACGGCGAACCAGAAGGCTGTGCTCAGGATGATAAGAGACGGAAGGTCAGACGGGCAGATAGTTGAGGCCGGCCTCTTCGGGGCGACCTCCACGGTAAGAGGATAC
>CAZHKX010000074.1:6715-8496 GCA_964532805.1 uncultured Clostridia bacterium | reverse complement strand
ACGTCAACTACGTCACTAATGGTAAGATGGCCTGACAAATCGAGGCTACTCATAAAACCACCCCAATCGCGATTATCAAAGATGATTATACCATCCTTGCATACGGGGGCGGTATCCGCGCATCATCAGCCGCCGAATGCTGTGGCCATCATCTCGAGTGCGAGCCGCTTCCTTTCAGCATCCCTTATTGCCGAGCATATGGCCCTCATCGCGCCTTCCGCCTGTGAATCAGCCAAGTATCTGTACCTGCCGCTGCCCCAACCCACATATTCAGGCCGGTTGGAGTTGCGGTAGTAGTCCCAGAAGTATACAAGCTCATCCGGGGAAAGCGCTATCCTGAGCCTCTCGTCCCCCTGGACCCATCCCGACTTGTCGGGGTCGTACTGGACAACCTTCGCCACTATGAATGCGGCGAATATGAACCTCTCGGCCTCGCCCGTGCCGGGATACCTGGTAGTCAGTAAGCACAGACCGCCCTCCCCGGCGCCTGAGATGCGCCTTGGAGTCCAGCTGTAGGGCCCATCGTGGTCGAATCCGGCATAAGCCTTCCATTCTATGAGCATCCTGCACTCATAACACGGGTTCTCGGGTCTGGCCTCCCCTTTCAGTATATAGGCGCTGCATGGGCACTCGGGCAGCGAGCACCAGGGGGACCCCTTCTTCACATTGTATACAGTCGCAGCCCTGGAACACGCCCCCATATAGCCGATAACAGGATTGTCGTCCCCCCTGTTATCGTTGTAGGCGCATTTGAAGGCCATGTGCTTCCTCTCCATGACGCTTCCTCCTCCGGATCATGGTCATTTATCAGGCACCTTACAGTATTTCACTATACCGTATTGCATATATTTTCGACTGTGATATTATCTAGGCAGAACCAATCTTCCCTTCCTCCTTTTCTTGGGCCGGGGATTCCGTCAAGGAATCCCCGGCAATATTATATCCCTGCCGCCGAAGGAGGATAATCGCCCTCCGCTCCCCATAATTGCCTATATTTCCATCCCCTTTAGAGGATTCGGGCCTTTCATGTTGAACTTTCTCAAAACTTCACCTTTTACGGAGGTGTTCCCTTGACATCAGGTGGGATGCTAAAGAGCACAGCGGGAATCAGGTTCGCCTGGGGGCCGTCGGCCCTTCTGGACAGGGCGGTAGGCCGCATACGCGGGATGCGCGGCGGCATAGACCAGGGCCTTTTCGACATGTACCTTTCCGGGCAGAAGACCCTGGAGGAGATGGGAAGCAGCGCCGGAGGATTAGTGCTGGCGGCGATAAGGGTGCCCGCCTACAGGATCGCATTCTCGCTTGGCGGCGTGCCCGCATGGGCCTTCATCCCTCCCACATATGCCAATACCGAGGGCGCGATCAAGGCGTCTGACGACATGGTGGGGATTGCATTTCCCGGGGCGGAGCCGATAAGGGCGCCTTTCAAGACGCTCGCCGCTGCTATGGGCCTTGCGGAGTACGGAAGGAACAACATCGCCTATGTGAGGGGCTTCGGAAGCTATGTGAGGCTGAGATGCTACCTGGTCGACGCAGATCCCGGAAGCTCGGATCCCAGGCAGCAGATCTTCCTGGCCAGGGGCTTCGATGAGGACTTCCTGGCTGAAGCATGCCTTTCATGCAGGGCATGCACCTCGGCATGCCCTACCGGGGCGCTTCTTGAGGACAGCTTCCCTGTTGATTCGGGGCGCTGCATAACCTACCTCAACGAGGTGCAGCCGCCTTTCCCCGCATGGCTGGACAGGGCATCCCACAACTGCCTCATCGGGTGCATGAGATGC
>CAZHKX010000074.1:0-6705 GCA_964532805.1 uncultured Clostridia bacterium | reverse complement strand
GAGGGCCTTCTTGAAGTGGTCGACCTGCCCGAAGGGTTCGGCGATGAGGAGACCAGATGGCTGTTGGACCCCTCCAACTCGGGCGTGATGCCAGTCCCGGAGGGTGTAAGGCGCGTACTCTGCGCAGGAGGCATGGAGTATCTCGAAGACGTTATCGCCCGCAATGCGCAGGCTCTCGCCGCGGCAGGCCGGCTCAGATGGTAAGCCTCCTGTACCTGAAGTACATGGCGAGCCTTGTAAGAAGGACCAGAAACGCCGCGGCCAGGCCGAGCCTGAACGATGCCAAGTAGCCCGCCCCGATACCAGCCGACCCCCTCATCGATGAATCGATCATAAGGCCCATGAGCGGCTGGAATATGGATGCGCCCGCCATGGACGCGGAGTTAAGTATCCCGAAGAACCTTCCCCTCGACGAGTCGTCTATGAAGCTGTTGCCGAAGGTCGGGTTCAATATGGCGGTGAAGGAGCTCGCACCGCCAAGCACCAATGCCGACGCCGAGAGCACGAACCGGACATCTCCGCCAAGCTTGAAGCACAGCGGCACCCAGGATAGGAGCACCAGCGATGCCGACCAGAGCATGAGGTCGTGCGCTGAAGCCCTCTTGGAGTCCACCATCCATCCCACGAACGCGGAGCCAGCGACAGCCCCCAGGCTGGCATAGGTCAGGATGTTTCCTGCAGCTACCTTGGTGAAGCCGTATACATCCATCAGGAACGGCACACCCCAGAGGCCCTGATAGCCCATCTGTGTGCCGTACTGCAGCATTATCGCGAAGCTCAGCCCGTAGAGCATGAGCATGTAATCCTTCCTGCCTTCTTTCAGGGAGAACCTTGCCCCGCGCCCCTCCTGCGACTTTCCCATGGTGCCCGGCTTGTATTTGTCCGTCGAGCAGAGGATGAGTACCGCGACCGCAAGGGTCAGGGCGGCCGTCGCCACCATCGACGCCCTCCAGCCGAACCTTTCCACGAATATGGCGAGGGGTGCAAGCGCCGCGATGCCGCCGACATTTCCGGCTGCTACCATTACCCCGGTGGCCATTGAGAAGCCCCCCTTGGCGAAGGCGTAGCCGAATATCCTGACTGCTGCAATGAATACTGACGAGATGCCCGCCGTAAGAAGGATCCTCGCAAGCATCGCCTCAAGAAGCCCCCTGCTCATAGCGAACCAGACGGAGCCTAAGACGCTTACTAGCATCGATATCCCCATGACCCTGCCCGGCCTGAACCTGTCGCACATGAAGCCCACCGGTATCTGCAGGAGGCCGTAGGTATAGAAGTAGCTTGAGGATAGGAGCCCCAGCACCGAAGCCGAGGTATTAAACTCCCTCATAAGCTCCGAGGCATACACCCCCGGAGAGATCCTGTGGATGTTCGCCACAAGAAAGCCCATCGAGCATGCGGCAAGCGCGAACCATCTTCCATTGTCACGGCCGTCGGTCCGGCCTGACGGGCCTCTCATGACGCCGCTTCCGGCATGGGAAGCGGCTCGCAGCCATTACCCTTGCCCTTTGCCATGTGGCACGCGATTATGAACAGGACCGCGGATGCCCATACGGATATCAGGCCCAGCATCAATGCCGAAGAGTAGCCGGCCGCGACGCTTCTGCCGCCAGCCTCAGCCGCGTCCAGCATGTAGCCCATGACGGGCTGGAAGACGGCCCCTCCAAGTATGGACATGCCGTTGGTGATGCCGATGGCCACTCCCCTTCCCGCCTCGGCCACGCTGTCTTTGAGGACGGCCTGCATCATGACAGCCAGAAGCGTGCTGGTGACGCCGAACACAGCGCCTGCGATCCAGAGCGACTGCACCACGAAGCCCCTGACTACTATCGCGATGGGTATCCATGATATCGCGTAAAGGACGGCATTCAGGTCCAGAAAGCGCCTTTCGCCCAGGCCGGACGCCCTGCAGAGGCTGCCTCCGAGCGCCCCTGCCACGGCGGCTGAGGCGGACATGACCATTAGCACGGTGCTTGCCTGCATCCTTGACAGCGCATGCACATCCATCAGGTACGGCACCCCCCACAGCCCCTGGAAGCTGAACAGGGGGCCGTTCTTAAGGAACACCGCGACGCCCAGGATGAGCGACAATGTCAGCTCGAAGCGGGATATCCCGCCCTTTCCCCGAGCCGCCCTAGATGCGGCGGGCGAGTATTCCTTCCTTCCAAGGATGATGAACGTCGCGGCAGCAATCACCGCAGTGATGCCGCTCATGATGAGAAAGGACCATCTCCAGCCGAGGCTGTCCACTATCGCGGCAAGCGGGCTTGCCGCCGTCATGGATCCTATGTTGCCTACTGTGATCAGGATGCCGGTCGAGAGGATGAACCCCTTCCGGTCGAACACCTTTCCGAACAGCTTGGTGGAGGTTACGTACGTGGATGCGAGCCCCAGGCTTGTTAGCCCCCTTGCGAGCATCGCGATGCCGAACGATCCTGCTGTGCCGAACAAGAGCGAGCCTGCTGCGGCAAGCATCAGGAAGAATCCCAGTACCTTCCCCGGGTTGTACCTGTCCGCCAGGTATCCTATGGGAATCTGCATGAAGCCGTATACGAAGAAATATATAGAGGAGAGCATCCCAAGCTGGGCAGAAGTCGTCGAGAACTCCAGCTTGATCTCGTTTGCGATTACCGCAGGGGCCATCCTGTGAAACGTCACGAAGTAATATCCCAAGGAGCAGACTGCGAGGGCTAACCACGCCTTACGCGACTCCGCTGCCGATATCCGCCCGGCCTCCCGCTGCAACTGGCATCCCCCCCGAAGAAATCTGGACAGGAAGATTATACATCAAAACGTCCCTCTATCCCCTTGCAATAGGGTTGCCCCAGCCGGAAATATCCTCTGAGTGCGAGAGCACGATGAACTGCCTTTCAAGTGCATACTTCTCAAGCATTCGCCTTATGCGGGCGAGCCTTCCGCTGTCAGTGGTGCCGAACGAGTCGTCCATGAATATCGGCACCTTCCTTCCGTCTTCGAGCACCGATGCCGCCGCGAGCCTCATAGCTATGTAGAGCTGGTCGCGCGTCCCCTGGGACAGCTGCTCGGGCGAGACGGCGCTGCCTTCGCGGATGACACCGAGCCTATAGTCCTCGCCCACCCCGACACGCCTGCCGTCCACTTCGGTTATCTCCTTAAGAAGGCCCGTAGCCTTATCCTGCAGCGCGCCCCTCGCCCCCGTGCTGAAGCTGGCGCCAGCTCTCCTCAAAGCCCTGATCGCAAACCCCAGCGCCTCAGCCTCCTCAAGTAGGCGGCGCTCCTCCTCCTCAAGGGCTTCCAGCTCGTCTTCAAGCTCCGGGATGTTGGAGAGGGGTTCGGAGTCAGCCCACCTCAGATCCTGCTCAAGCCCATTCTCCCTCTCCTCGAGCTTGTCAATAACCTGCAGGATCTGCTCATGCTCCTCATCCAGCCTCTTGCGCTCCCCGGCCGCCAGCCTAAGAATCTCATCGTCAAGCTCAGGCTTCAGCATCATGTCGTCGGCGAAGCCCTTCCTCCAGTCGCTCCTGGCGCTCGCCGCTTCGACCATCTTCTGCCCGCAGTCCTCCTTGAGCCTGTCAACGGAGGTGAACCCCTTCGCCGAAAGAAGCTTCTCGACCGCGTTCTCAGCCTTGGCCACTTCAGCCGCCGACTTTCTTATGGCCTCGGCCTCAAGCGACCTCCTCTCGTTCTCCCTTCGGATTGCGGCCCAGAATTCGCTTCCCTTTCCAAGGATGTCAGCCAGGCTTATGGGTTCCTCCACTCCTGAGAGGTCTTCTAAGGCCTCCAATGACTCAGGCGTCACAGCATCCAGCCTCGACCTTGCCTTAATCGCGGCCCTGGCGAGGGAATCGGCTGCATCCGCCCTTCTTATCAGAAGGTCGAGCTGCGCCTCGGCGCCTTCGGGGATTGATGGCCTTTCCGAGGCGAACATGCTGTCGTACAGCGCGGCTAACCTCTTCGCCTCGCTTATTGCCTCGGAGCTTGCAGCAGCTCCCGCGGGATCCTCCCCTTTGCCCCTGCTGGATATGAAGAACAGTAGGGCAGCAATGGCTAGTGCCGATGCGCCGGCCACGGCAAGCCACGTCATGTGAAGGAATGCCCCGCAGGTGACGCATGCAAGGCCGGCAAGCGCCGCGATGGCTACGGCTGGCGATATGCTCCGCCTGCCGCCTTTCACCGATGCTGAAGCCCCCTCGATTATTAGCTCCAGCCTGCGCCTCGCCTCATCATCCATGCCCGAGACTTCCGAATACCGCCTCTGCCATCCGGAGGCAGCGTCAATCCTTCCTCTAAGCTCCGCGGCGCTTCCTCTGGCATCGTCCTCCGCCTTCCGCAGCAAGCCCTCGGCCTCAGGGGCGAGAAGCCCCGATCCGGACGGCAACCCCGCAGCGTAGGATGAGGAAGCCAGCCCCTCCGACTCTCTAAGCAGCTGCCCGGCATCCATGGCCGCCTTCTCGAGGGAGTCTACAAGGTGAGCTTCGTAGGCTGCCTCCTGCTTTTTAAAGGAGTCCCCGGCAGATACGAGCTTAAGCGCCTTCAGGGCGTCTTCCTCCCTGTTCACGGCATCTAGATAGCCCGCCGCCTCGGCTGCCTCCTTCTGCCTGATGCGGCACTCCTCCCTTAGATCCCACCACTTCTGCACCCTGTGCCGCCCTTCCTCAACGTCCTTCAGCTGAGCCCTGGCAGCCGCAAGGTCCTCCTTCGCCCTGGCGAGAGCCTCTTTGGCAGGCTGTATCTCATCCAGCTTCGACATAGACCTTCTAAGCATCGCACTTATCTCGGCTTTCTTCTCCCTGAGCTGCTCCAGCCTCCTGTCCTTCTGCTGCCTGCTGCTCTCGGCGTCATATTCCTCCATATATCTGGTTATGCCGCCCTTCTCCTTGCCAAGCCGGTCCGTAAGGGCTTTCAGGGACTTCTCAAGAAGCGCGCTTCCCTGTCCTGTCAGAAGCTCCTTCCCCGCTCCGAGCGCGAACTCCCCGGATACGGGCTGCTCGATGACATAAGCCGCCCTGAACGCATCCTCATCGGCAGTGCCGAACACCCCGCTGAGAAACTCCATGTACCTCTGGCTGCGCCTTCCGCCCGGCACATGGGAGTGGTTGGGGATAAGGGGCGAAAGCAGGCCTGTGGCCTCATCCTTCAATAGGACCTCCACCTTGTCGGCCGCGAAGTCCATGCGGATTACATAGGATACCCCATCGCTAGCGATGATGAGCTCTCCTCGTGAGAGGGCCGCCCCTCCCCAAGGGCGGAATCTATCCTTTGCCTTCTTGTCCATGCCGAAAATGGTATGGATGAGGCCGTTTAGCATCATGCTCTTGCCGGCTTCGTTGGGAAGCGACAGCGTGCCTATGCCCCCCGGGAAGCTGAACTCCGCCCTGCCGGAAAAGCATCCATATCCGTCAAGCGCCAGCTTAAGGTATCTAACCATCTCAGGCGTTCCTCCTAAGAGCATCCAATCCCAGCCTGATTGCCATTTCGAGGGCCTTCCGCCTCTCAGGGGCGGCGGATTCCATCTCAGACAGCAGCTCCTTCACGAAGAGACCCCTGATGCTCATCTCACCTGCCGTCACCGAGAGCTCCTGGTCGTCGGCCCCCACTTCATCCGCCCTGATCCTGACCCTCTTTCCTGAGGTTTCGAGCTCGGCTTCCACGTCCTCCAGCCTGAAGCTTTCTGGGACCGTCCCGGACAGCTCTGCGTCGACGTACAGGCTGTCCCCTGCGGCTTCCGATATCGCCTTTACGGCATCTGCCGCGGAGCTTCCGCTCACATCGAGCTTCACCTTGCTGAGCCCTTCGCAGCCGGGTAGGGGTACCCATCTGGCCTCCGCCCTGCCTCCAGCAATCTCCACAAGGACCCAGGAGCTGACGGGCTCGTCAGAGTAGCCCGACGCCTCGATGATGCCCGGGTAGACGAATGTGGCCCCTGCCTCCGCGATATGAGCCTTCTTGTGGAAATGGCCAAGGGCCGCGTACTTATATCCTGCCGCCAGGATGGCGGATGACTTCACTATCATAGCCCTGTCCATGTCCCTGCCGTAAGGGGCGGCATTCAATGACGCGTGGAGCGCCGCTATGCCGAAGCTTCCCTCCGGCACAGAAGGGAGCGCCTCCAGATCCTTCATACTAGTCACGCCTCCGGTATAGGCGCAGGACATCACCGTCACATGCTCGCCTTCGACTGGAGCCGAGAACACTATGGCAGGCCTGGGCGAGCTCACAAGCGTACAGATGCTGTCCCACGCCTCCCTTCGGTAAACCGACTTGGGGTAAGTTATCTCGTCGTGGTTTCCGGGCACTAGAATGGAGACGCCGCCACCTGAGGAGAAGCGCCTAAGGCCCGCCTTCACCTGGGAGACTAAAGCCGCCTCTGGGTCATGCCTGTCGAAGAGGTCGCCGGATATGATGAGCATGTCCGCCTCTGAGCAAGCGGCATCGATGAGCCTGCCGAACAGGAGGTCTCTTGCCGACTTCCTGTCGTCCGCCCACCTTCCTAAGGAGTAGCAGGGGGCTCCCAGGTGCAGGTCCGCTATATGCATGAGCTTCAATTTCCGCATACCTCCCGAAAACTGGCTGGTTGGCTATTCTCATTGCTGTTGGTGCGGACGCCCGGCAGGCCTTATTATTCGTTATAGAAGGTATCCGGGGCGATTCGGAGGATGTCCGGGCCGCGAGAAGTCTGTATAATGATTATAGTGCAACGCAGCGGCTTGAACCACACTGATTTGG
>CAZHKX010000073.1:0-8504 GCA_964532805.1 uncultured Clostridia bacterium | reverse complement strand
AGGGGTGTAGGATGTCAAGGATCGGCCTTATGGGAGGCACTTTCGACCCGATACACTATGGGCACCTTGTGACCGCGGAGGAGGCGTTCGTGCGCTTCGGGCTGGACAAGGTGGTCTTCATACCCTCCGGCAACCCCCCTCACAAGGCGAACCGCTCGGTGTCCGACGGTTCTCACAGGTTCATAATGGCCCAGATGGCGACTATTACGAACCCGCACTTCGACGTGAGCAGGATAGAGGTGGATGAGGACGGCCCCACATATACCGTGGATACCCTGAAGAAGCTCAAGTCCGGGGAGATGAGGGATGCCGAGCTAATCTTCATAACGGGCGCGGATGCCATCCTCGAGATCTGCAGCTGGAAGAGCCCACGGGAGCTTTTTGCGCTGTGCAGGTTCGCCGCAGCTACAAGGCCCGGCTATGTAGTGTCCGACGAGCTGATAAAGTCGGTATCCGCATTCGGGGCTGACAGGCTGGAGTTCTTCGAAGTCCCTGCGCTTGCCATCTCGTCAACCGACATAAGGCTGAGGGTGAAGGAAGCAAGGCCGGTCAGATACCTTCTTCCCGACGGCGTGATAAGCTATATTATAAAGAACGGGCTCTACCGCTGACGAAGGACGGTGCCGCGCTTGGAACGGGCGGAGATAATCGAGAGGCTCAACAACATGCTCAGCCCGGCCAGGGTCAAGCACTGCCTCAACGTGGAGGAGATGGGGCTTAAGTTGGCCAAAACCTACAAGGCGGACGAGGAGGCGGTCTCGAAGGCGGCGCTGCTTCACGACTGCGCCAAGGAGATGCCCAACGATGAGCTCATAGCCATGGCCGCTGCAAACGAGCTCATCTACTCGGAGACCCTGCTGAGAAACCCGCACCTGCTGCATCCGCTGGTGGGCGCGATTATTGCTCAGGCGATATTCGGAGTCGAGGACCCGAAGGTGCTCCAGGCGGTCGCAAGCCATACGCTCGGAAGGCCGGAAATGGGGCTCGAGGAGAAGATCATCTTCGCCGCAGACTACTGCGAGCTGGGCAGGAGCTTCAATATGGATGACATCAGGAAGGAGCTGGAGTTCAACCTCGACAGCGCCGTGCTGATGATATTAAACAGGAAGATAGCGAGGACCCTGGCCAAGAACAGGGAGATAGCGCCGGAGTCCATCTTTGCCAGGAATTGGGTATTAAACGAGCTGGCAAACAGGGCCAAGGGGCTCAATTAGGAAGGAGGGCGAATATGCCGGAGAACACGGATGCAGTGAGGATATCGGACGCGACCATAGAGGCTATGCTGGATTCCAAGGCGAATGAGATTGTGAGAATCGACCTGAAGGAGAAGTCGGCGGTTACGGACTACTTCGTTATCTGCACCCTTAACACACCCACGCACCTGAGGAACACGAGGGATAAGATAACCGAGGCGGTGGAAGGCGCCGGAGGCACCCTTCTTAGGAAGGAAGGCGCGGATGAGTCGGGCTGGGTCCTCATGGACCTGGGAGACGTAGTCGTGCACCTCATGCTAAGGCGTGAAAGGGAGTATTACAACCTTGAACGTACTTGGGGCGATGCTCCGATCAAGAGGTACGAAGCGTAGCGGATGCAGCTTCCTGACTGGCATTGCCCGGACGAGACGCCTCGCAATCGATATTGACGGAGCGCTCGGGCGTTAGTATAATTCTCTTTGTTGACATCTTGATATCAAATGCGATGACCGGGAGCATCGGCGACCGGACGCCTAAGAGAGGCCATGTTTGGTGAGAATGGCCGGCGCCTGGACCGAGACTCGCCCGTGAAGCAGACCCGCCGAAACCATCAAGCGGGTACGCGGCCTGGCGTTAACGGCAACAAGACGATGCGTGCGTGGGGTTGTAGCTCAGCTGGGAGAGCGCTTGAATGGCATTCAAGAGGTCAGGGGTTCGATCCCCCTCAGCTCCACCATTATTATATCCGCGCGTCGTGAACAGGGTGGTACCGCGATATTCGCCCCTGGCCTAAGGCCGGGGGCGTTTCTTCATATCTAGGGGGGTTGGAATATGGCTGACAGATACGAGTTCAAGTCGATAGAGGCCAAGTGGCAGGAGAGATGGGAGAAGACCAACTGCTTCGCGGCGCTTGACGACTACACCCTTCCCAAGTACTACGTGCTTATTGAGTTCCCGTATCCTTCGGGAGCCGGCCTGCATGTCGGCCACCCGAGGTCCTATACAGCCCTCGACACGCTGGCAAGGAAGAGGAGGATGCAGGGCTACAACGTCTTATACCCCATCGGCTGGGACGCGTTCGGGCTTCCCACCGAGAACCACGCGATAAAGACCGGCGAGCATCCTGCTGTGGTTACGAAGAGGAACATAGCCCGCTACCGCTCGCAGCTTAAGAAGCTCGGCTTCAGCTTCGACTGGAACCGCGAGGTGGATACGACAGATCCCGAGTACTACAAATGGACTCAATGGATATTCCTGAAGCTCTGGGAGAACGGTCTCGCATACAAGGCCGAGATACCCATCAACTGGTGCACCAGCTGCAAGATAGGCCTCGCCAACGAGGAAGTCGTGGGAGGGGTCTGCGAGCGCTGCGGAGGAAGCGTCGTCCGTAAGGTCAAGAAGCAGTGGATGCTCAAGATCACCGACTATGCCGAGAGGCTCCTAAACGACCTGGACACGGTGGATTTCTGGAACAAGATCAAGATGCAGCAGGTGAACTGGATAGGAAAGTCCACAGGCGCTGAGGTCGACTTCGAAGTCGCCGGCACCGGGGGCGAAATGAGCCTCAGGGTCTTCACGACCAGGCCCGATACGATGTTCGGTGCCACTTACATGGTCGTCTCGCCTGAGCACCCGCTCATCAGCGACTTCATCGCCATGTCCGAAAACCCGGACGAGGTGAGGGCTTACTGCGACATGGCCGCAAAGAAGTCCGACTTCGAGCGGACCGAGGTGGCAAAGGAGGTCTCCGGATGCGAGATAAAGGGCGTAAGCTGCATCAATCCCGCGAATGGCAAGAGGGTGCCCCTTTGGACCGCGGATTACGTGCTCGCATCGTACGGCACAGGCGCGATAATGGCTGTCCCCGGGCATGACGACAGGGACTGGCGCTTCGCAAGGCACTTCGGAATCCCCGTAGTCGAGGTCATATCCGGAGGCAACGTCGACGAAGCGCCCTATACCGACACCGACAAGGGCATCCTGGTTAACTCGGGCTTCCTTGACGGGCTCGGCGTGGAGGATGCGATTGGCAGGATGATCGCCTTCCTGACAGAGAAGGGCATAGGCAGGGAGAAGATCAACTACAAGCTCAGGGACTGGGTCTTCTCGCGCCAGCGCTACTGGGGGGAGCCCATACCTATGGTGGAGTGCGACCGCTGCGGCTGGGTGCCTGTGCCGGAATCCGAGCTTCCGCTTAGGCTTCCCGAGGTGGAGAGGTATCAGACCACGGATACTGGGGAATCGCCGCTCTCGCAGATAAAGTCATGGGTCAATACGACTTGCCCCAGCTGCGGCGGACCTGCGGCAAGGGAGACCGACACGATGCCCAACTGGGCCGGCTCCTCATGGTACTTCCTCAGATATACCGACCCTTATAACCATGACGCTGTGGCTTCAAGGAAGGCCCTGGATTACTGGATGCCTGTGGACTGGTACAACGGCGGAATGGAGCATACAACGCTGCATCTTCTGTACTCCAGGTTCTGGCACAAGTTCCTATACGACATCGGGGTGGTCCAAACCCCCGAGCCTTACTCCAAGCGCACCTCCCACGGCCTTGTGCTGGGAGAGGACAACGAGAAGATGTCAAAGTCCAGGGGCAATGTCGTCAATCCGGACGAGATGGTGGACAAGTTCGGCGCTGACTCCTTCAGGCTCTTCGAGCTGTTCATGGGGGCTTTCGACCAGCCTATACCATGGTCAACGAGCGGGCTTGTGGGAATGCAGAGGTTCCTATATAGGGTATGGGAGCTTCAAGGCAAGGTGAGCGGCATGAAGGGCCCTAGCTTCCAGGAGGCGGAGAGGTTCGTGCACCTTACCATAAAGAAGGTCGGCGATGACATAGAGGAGATGAAGTACAACACAGCCCTTGCCCAGCTCATGAGCCTGGCTAACTGGTTCGGGAAGCAGGACTCGATCGATCCTGGGCACTGGGACGCGTTCGTGAAGCTCCTGTCCCCATTTGCACCGCACATCTGCGAGGAGATGTTCGAGGCGCGCGGCCACAAGAAGGGCCTTGCAAGGGAGCCGTGGCCGAGCTTCGACCCCGAAAAGGCTAGGGAGGATGAACTGGAGATCCCCGTGCAGGTGAACGGCAAGCTGAAGGACGTGGTACGGGTAGCTGCGGGAGCCGATGCTGAGGCGATGCTAGCTTCGGCGCTGGCAAGCGAGAAAGTCTCGTCGGCGATTGCCGGAAAGCAGGTCATAAAGAAGGTGATCGTGCCCGGCAAGATGGTGAACCTGGTCGTAGGATAGCAAATAGCCCGGAGGTTAACGAAGCGGGGGGGCGCATATGGCGCCTCCCTTGTTTTATGCTCGTCTTGCGCTCCGCACCGGGCGCAGGAGGTGGGCGGATGATGTTCGCAAAGCCGGGAAGGGCGGCAAGGGGTGTGGCCTATTTCGCTCTGACGTGCCTTCTGGCTGCGATGATGCTCATCGTGAGGTTCAGAAGGCCGCCTGAGATCATAATCTCGGCCCTGCCGGGGCAGGGCAGTTCCGCGGGGGAGGGGCATGGTGCGGCGGGTTCTTCAGATGCCGAGGAGGCCGCTAGCGCCCAAGCGAAGCCGGCAGGCGGGCCTTCAGAGCAGGAAGCGGGGCAGCTGGCAGGACTTAAGGTGGCGGAATCTGAGGTGGAGGACGGCATCGCCGTGCATGTGGCCGGATGCGTGGCAAAGCCCGGGCTTTATAAGCTGAAGAGCGGGGCGAGGGTGAACGATGCCCTGCTTGCGGCAGGAGGCATGACCAAGTCGGCAGACTCCGATTCTGTGAACATCGCCCTTCCGGTAAGAGACGGGCAGCAGGTCTACATACCTGCCCGTGCCGTGCAGCCGGCAGCGAAAGCGGAGGTTCCCAAACAGCCTGCAGAAGCGAATAAGGCATCAGAAGGGCAGGTTCAGCCCCCACAGCCCGCACAACCGGCAGCGCCGCCAGACAGGCTGGATGTTACCATGGAGGCGCCGAAGGCGGAGGCCGGCGGGGCAGTCACCGATCAAGGCATCAGGGTGGACATCAACTCCGCCTCTGCAGCCGAGCTTGACACCCTTCCGGGCATCGGGCCGGCTACAGCGGCGAAGATCATCGAATACAGGGAGAAAAACGGCCTGTTCACGTCAATAGAGCAGCTGATGGACGTATCAGGCATCGGCCCTGCCAAGTATGAGGCTATGAGGGAAATGGTGGTGGCCGGCAGATGACAGCATTCCTAGCCTCTGAGGCAGCTGCGATCTGGGCCGCATCGCGCATGGGCATAAGCTGGGCCCTATGCCTTCTGCTTGTTCCTGCAGCGGGCATTTCATGGCTAGTTTTCCGGCAAAGGGGAAGGCGGGACTTCCGACCGGCCCTGCTCATGCTCTGCCTTTCCGCCGTGGGGCTTCTTGCCGGTCTGATCGCGGTTCACAGGCTTGACCTTCTGGTGAAAGGTTCGGTAGCGGGGATTCATGGCGCTGTCGTGGAGCTTTCAGGGAGGGTAAGCTGGGCATATGAATCGCCGTATGGGGTCCAGTACACAGTAGGCAGGCTGACCGGACCGGATGGCAGGAAGCTCGGAGGCCTGCTGCTTGTTGACGGGAGGGAGCTAGCCGGTAAGGAGGGCGATGGGCTTTCGCCCGGAGACAGGGTCGAGCTCATAGGCCAGGTCGCGCTCATCGAAGGCAGGATGAACCCGGGCGCCTTCGATGCGAGGTCATACTGGTTCCTGAAGGGGGTTCATGCGTGCCTGGAAGGCCCTGCCCTCCTTAGCGCGTCCCCCGGAAGCGCGGGGCCTCTTAAGGAGGCGGCGTGGGCATTCAGCAGCACATTCAAGGCATATACGGACTCGGCCATGGGTGAGTGCGTCTCGAACCCGCTTATGGACGCAATCGCCCTTAGCGACAAGTCTGAGCTGGACCCTCGCGTGTCCGAGGCCTTCAGGCAGGGAGGCCTCGCCCATGTCATGTCGGCATCAGGCCTGCATGTATCCATCGTGATAGGATTCGTCTCGCTCATCCTGGGCAAGAGCGGAGCCTCAGGATGGGCCTCTCTGCTAGCGCTCGCTTCTGTTCTGCCGGTATACGCCATAGCAGCCGGCTTAAGGCCATCCATAATCAGGGCATGCATCACCGGCGCCGGAGCCTCAGCGAAGAAGGCCCTCAGGCTCAGGGGGCCGGACCAGGCGGGGCTGCTACTTGCGGCAGCGTCGATTCAGCTGATGTTATCCCCCATGAGCCTTTTTGACCCGGGTTTTCAGATGTCTTACCTTGCTGTCATCAGCATAATGGCTGCAAGCGCCATGCTCCGCGCCGATGGACGGAAAACGGGTGCAAGATGGGCCTTTCTCAGGTATGTCCGCTTCGCCCTCTCCGGCAGCCTTATGATAAGCGCAGCCCTTCTGCCGCTGACATCATCGTTCTATGGCCATTCAAGCCTGCTATCGCCGCTTGCCAACATCGTCGCCATACCTTTAGCCTCCTTATCGCTTGCCATCGGCCTTGCTGGATACCTCGCACATCTTCTGAGCCCGGGCCTGGGCTTCCTCCTGGCTGTGCCTGCCAAGCACCTGCTTATGATGCTAGACTCGGTAGCCGGTTGGATGTCCGGCGCTAAGGCATTTCTCATGCCGACAGGCTTTGGGTATGGCATCATGGGCCTCCTGTACCTTGGCGTCATGGCCGCAGCATGGCTCTGCCTCATGGGAAGGCTATCTGCCAGGAGGCTGGCAAAAGCGGCCTTCGTCAGGCTAGGTCCGGCAATCCCCCTTGCTCTGGCGGCCCTTATTGCCGCATCCCTTGTGCCAGCCGAGGCAGTCACGGTCAGGGTCATATCGGTCGGGCAGGGGGACAGCATTCTCATAAGCAAAGGAGGCTCCTTCCATATGCTTGTGGACACCGGTCCAGGCTTTCCCGGGAGCACTGCGGCTGAGGAGCGGATACTGCCTGCTCTAAGGAGCATCGGCGTTGTAGGTATAGACGTGCTCGCGCTGACGCATCCCCACTCGGACCACACCTCGGGGCTGGAGGAGCTTGCTTCAGGGCTAGATATCGGGATGACACTTGTCGCCGAAGGGGACCTCGAGACGGCAGGGAAGGCTAAGCTGGCGGGCCTCGATCCTGTCTTCATCCGAAAGGGCGGGATAATCGAATCAGGGGGCCTTGCAATCGAATCTGTGAACGGCGTCCCGTTTTCCAGCAGCACGGATGATGCGAATGAGCCCTCCATGGTGCTGATGGTGGAGTACATGGGGCATAGGGCCATCCTATGCGCCGATGCCGGAGGCCTGTTCGAGGCAGGGTACGATTCGGGGCCTGTGGCGTTTCTGAAAGTGGGACATCACGGATCCTCTACTTCAAGCTCCAAGGAGTTTCTCGAGGGGCTTGGAGCTGATTATGCGGCGATTTCCGTGGGGACGAACTTCTATGGGCACCCTTCCGCGGAAACCGTCGCAAGGATCGAAACAGCAGGAGCCTCATGGATGAGGACCGACCGCAGCGGGATGATAACGGTAACCGTGGGCCCTAAGGGTATTTATGTGTCGCGCGAATCGGATTCTTGGGGCAGGATGCCCTTTTTCAGGGCCTTAAAAGAAGTGGGCGGCATTGGCATTAATCCCTCTCTTAATGTAAAATAATAGACGAGTTTAACCGAAAATGAAGGGAGGGCACTCGACGGGTGCTGCCCGTCGGGGAACTAATGAGAAGAAGGATAGCATTTCTCGCCGCACTTTCGCTCGTATTGGCAATGGTGTTCGTCAGCGCAAGCTTCGCAGCCGAGAAGGTAACGATTACTTTCTGGCACGCGATGGGCGCCCAGCTGGGAGCGACCCTTGACAGCCTGGTCAACGACTTCAACGCAACCCATCCCAACATCGCGGTAAAGGCGGAGTATCAGGGCAACTACAGCGCCCTGCAGCAGAAGCTGACCGGCGCTCTTGTTGCGCAGAAGCCGCCGACCGTATCGCAGGTATACGGCAACTGGGCAGCCGAGTTCATCACCAGCAACGCCCTTGTGCCGATCGAGAACTTCGTGAACGGCCCCAACGGCATGACGAAGCTTGAAGTGGATGACATCTACGAGGGCCTGAGGAAGGCATCCGTCATCAACGGCAAGTGGTACACCATGCCCTTCAACAAGAGCGTATACGTGCTCGTGTACAACAAGGCCGCCTTCCTCGAAGCCGGAATTGCCAATCCCCCGGCGACCTGGCAGGAGCTTCTCACCGCAGCCAGCAAGCTGACGAAGAAGAACGAGAAGGGCGAGTTCGTCCGCTCGGGCATTGGCCTCAGGGACAACATCGACATCTTCGCATGCTTCTATTTCACCTCCGGCGGCGAGTGGCTT
>CAZHKX010000072.1:0-8669 GCA_964532805.1 uncultured Clostridia bacterium | reverse complement strand
GACGCCGCCGGATCTATAATCGAAACGGCCCTCGCTTTTTGCGGGGGCCGTTTCTTTTCATCATAGCTCACGAGAACTGCCAAGACATATGTTATGATATAATCACTTACCTATAAGAACCCCTTAGTCAAACTACAATAATGGAGGCCGTCATGCACGATTGTATAAGCAATCTTGTAGGAATACCTGACGGGCAAGGAAAGCTTGTGCGGCTTATCTGCAGGAGCTCAAGGGCGGCTGCTCTTATAGCGCATGCGCTCATGTCCGAATCAAGCGCGAAAGGCACGATATGCATGCAGGTAATGAGCCTTAGTTCGTTGCTTGCCGAAAGGGCAAGCGAACTTGGCCTTGCTTCAAGGATAGTAGGCTCGTTGGGCAGGGAGATGAAGCTTCAGAGCATACTGGATGAAGAGGAAAATGGGATCTTCGAATCGGATGAGCCTCTGAGCCAGTATGTGACAGATTTCAATAGGGCGATATCGATGCTGAAGTCATATAGGATACCGGCAGAAAAACTGATGAGCGGAAGAAGGCCTGACGCAGAGCGGGAGACTCTGTGCAGAGTTTACGGCAAATACTCGTCATGGCTTGAGGAGAATGGTTTTCTCGATATCGAGGACCTTTGGGAAGAGGCGTTTCCTCAAGGGGTTGGAGCAGAAAGGCATAGGTACCTAGCCACAGGCTTCGATGGTGACGCGCTGTCGATAAGGAAGCTGGAATCAATAGAAGCTAAACTTCTACCGGCTTCGAAGCTCCTGTCCCTAAGGAAAGGGCCTATGCAAGGGGAGAGGCGCCTTATTACCCTGAAGGCACGCCAAGGAATGGCGCTTGCAAGGGAAGTCGTCCGGCTTATAAAGAAACGACACGTCGACTCAGGAGTAAGCTATGCGGGCTTCTGCGTATCAATACCAGGCACATCGAAGGCATCGCAGGAGATAGCAGCAGCGATGGATTGGGCAGGCATCCCATGCACGGAACCGCTTTGGGTGAACCTCGCAGACCATCCGCTGGGCTACTCCGTAGAGCTGCTGTGCGAGCTCATATCGCTTCGTGGACAGAAGGTAGACGCATTCAGATACATGCGGAACCCTTATTTCGGAATCAAGGATGCAGGAGTGATCTCCCTGCTCAAAAACAAATCCAAGACCAAGGGCCTCATTCAAACCCTGGATAAGTGGTCTCAGGAATCCAAGTACGGCTACCTATTCCGCATTGATGAGAAAGATCAGGATTATGATGCGAACAGCAACGCTCAAAGAGAGTTCAAGGCTTGGATAGAGAAGATGGCAGTAGATTGCGCGAGAATCTCTGAAGGTGGCAGCTGGGATGCGATGGCCAGCCGGTTCTTAAGCTATGTTGAAGAGGAATTCGCATTTATAACCGATGCGACATCCGAACCGGCACTGCGTGCGCTGGAAGAGAAAGCTTGGGAAGGCCTTAAAGACATAATTCGGAAAATCGAGGAGGCTGGAAGGCTGATTTCCGCTGATGGCGGTAAAGCAAGCTGGCATGAATTCGCATACACCTTGACTCAGGCACTACAGAAGAAGAGGGTCTTGGCCAAGGGTGCATCTCCCTTGGGAGTCGCTGTTGCTGAAGCGGCGGACATCGCCGGGCTTCGCTTCGACACTACTGTGCTCTACGAACCGACCGAGGGATACTTCCCTAAGGCTGAGAAAACCTCGTGGCTCATATCCCAAGAAAGCCTGCCCGAACTGGATGATGCTATATGCGTTGCTCCTCGTGAAGCGGTCATAGGACTAGAGAAGGAGATGTTCATGGCGGCCGCCGACACCGCGGAATCTCGCCTTGTCCTTGCACTTCCAAGCATTGGGTCCGATGAGAGGGAGATAAACAAGAGCGTATGGGTGGATGACCTAGTGGAACGGAAGAGTGCCGAAGGTTTCTCCATCGAGAGCCTCGAGATAAAAAGCAAGCTGCCTGCTCCTGCTGAGGTGGCGCTCTGCATTACAGAAAACGAAGGCTCGATGCTGGAAGAGGATAGGGACATCTATACGAGGGGCAGACAGTATGGCTTCCAGGCATCCTGGGAGAATGACATCAAGAAAGTTGGACTCCTCAGGGAAGCTTCAAGAAAGATAATGAATGCTGATTATAAATGGTCTGCATCCAAGATGAACAAGTACCTAAAGTGCAGCCTGAGCGCTATGCCAGAGACGATTCTCGGCATTAGGGAGAAGCAGGAGTATGAGGAATCCATAACAAATGCAAGCAAAGGCACATTGGCGCATGAGGCACTGAAAGCAGCAGTCAAGGTTCTTGCCGAGATCAGGCAGGAAGGGATACTCCCGCGCCTAGAGGCAGCGGCGAGGGCGAAAGCTGCCGCAGAAGAAGCGATGTCATACGGGAAGTCGTTCAAGTACGCAGACACGAGCGAGAGCGTCTGGGCCCTTATGGTAGAAGGGGTCAGGGAGATAGTGATGCGCTTCATCGATGAGGAGGCGGAGTACCTCTGGGATGGGGACGCAGGAGGCTTGTTCAAGCCGGCACACTTCGAGCTGATGCTTCCGACCGAGGAGGGCCCACAGGAACTGGAGATAGGAGATAGGAGCATCCGCTTCACTGCCAAGATTGATAGAGTAGACCTTATTCAGGAGGGAGCATCGCAAAGATGCGTGGTCTATGACTATAAGACAGGGGAGCCGCCCAAACCCAAGGAGGACTGCCAGGTCGCCTTCTACAGCATTGCCTGCTCACAGGCACTGGGAGTAGACCCTGTAGCATCGATCTACCTTTCCATAAAGCCCGTCAAGGCAAGCAAGAAGAAGAACGAGCGGCAGAGCATGCGGGATGCATCAAGGCGAGGCATCTTCTACAGCAGATTCATGGGCAGGCTGGGCTACAGCTCGGTTAACTTCAAGAAGAAAGCGTCGATAACGAAGAATAGCCTTCTTAAGCTTAAGGACGACGATCCAGAGGAGCTTGTGAGGATGTCGCGCGAGCGTGTAGGCGAAGTCATACGCAGCATCTCTGAGGGAGGATTCCTGGATCATGTAGTAGTCGATGATCGCCGATGCGAGTATTGCCTGCTCAAAGCGTTCTGCGCATCAAGAAGGCTGGACTTGTCCGATAACGCCAATGGGGAGGGGGAAGCAGATAATGCGTGAAAGCATCACCCCAAATCAGAGGAAGGCGATGGATGCAATAGGAGAATCCTGCGTCCTCACCGCAGGTGCGGGCTCGGGCAAGACCAGGGTGCTTGTGTCCAGGTACCTGAACCTGATGACAGCGAGGGAGCAAACGGGCAGAATGCTGGGACCTGAGCCTATTGTGGCGATGACTTTCACCGAGAAGGCCGCCTCACAGATGAGAAGCAGGCTTGAGAAGGAGATCAGGGAGCGAAGCAAGGCTGTAGGGGAGGACCAGCCTTCAATCTCCAAGGAGGAAGCATCGTGGCTCCTTGAGAGGCTTCCTCAAGCCAGGATAATGACGATTGATGCATTCTGCTTGAGCCTTGTCAAAGCCAATCCGCTTCACTCAGGTGTAGTTGCCGACTTCTCGCTAGTATCGCCGTCTGACTCCAAGGTGATTGCGGCCGAATGCGTCGGGAAGGCAATTGAGGAAATGCTGGAATCAGGCCAGGAGTCAGGCCGTGAGGCGCTTGTCGCCGCCCTTAAGGCGTTGAATGCAGGTTACCAGGACCTTGTGGGGAAGCTGGCAGAGAACATGATCACGGCAGAGACAAGGGGGGCGTTCTGGCTCGCTGACAGGAAGAGCTATAATTGCACAGGTTCAGAGCTGGGGTTGACCATGCTCAGAGACAGCGCATTCGACAAGTACAAGGAGAGGCTCAGGACGATGCGCGCCCTGGATTTCGCAATGATTGAAGCTTCTGCATACAAGTTGCTCAGATCGGAGAAGGGAAGAAGGATACGTGAAGGGATTAGAAGCGTACTGGTTGATGAGTACCAGGATACTAATGACCTTCAGGACAAGATTGTTAGGCTCCTTGTAACGGATGACGAGAATGATAGGAAGAAGGCCCTAGATTCTGGCAAGCTTTTCATAGTAGGCGACCCAAATCAGTCAATATATGCTTTCAGAGGGGCGAATCCGGATGTCTTCAGCAACTGGATCGCCGAGGCCAAGCTGCACAGAATGCATTATCACCTCGAGAAGAACTTCAGGTCGCACCCATCCCTTGTAGATGAGCTCAACGGCGTATTCTCGAAGCTTCTGGAGGGCAGCTACGAGCCGGCTCAAGCGGGACGGGATGATACCGCCTCCGAAGGCAGATTGCTTGTATTCGAGAAGGATAAGGCTTCAGAGCCCGATTCGTTGGCGCACCTGATAAAAGGCTGGGTTGAAGGGGGACTTGAGCTTAAAGATGGAAAGAAAGCAGCATACGGTGACATTGCGCTGCTCATGAGAAAGAACAGCAGCTGCCGCCGGTATACTGCAGAGTTCGAGAAGCACGGCATACCTTATGTGCTGAACAGGGCTGACAACATATTCGCATCTGATTCCTGCCTATTCCTTGCCGACCTGATAGATGCATCGCTCGATGACATGGATCCCCAGCTTGCCTACGCAGTACTGTCCTCACCGGCAGTAAGGGTTAGCCAAGCTTCAATTGCAGGGCTAAGGATCGTGTTCGGTTCGCTTGAGGGCATATTGTCCCAACCGCTTGAAAAAGATCTTCTCTCGAAAACAATCACTGATGAAGCTGAGCTTGATAGATTCGATTCAGCGCGCAAGCTTTTGAAGGTGATAAGGGATAACAGAAGGAGACTGCCGTCTCATAGCCTGCTGCAGGAGCTCTCCGAGAAGCATGGGATCGAAAGGCTGATCATCAACGGCTTCGGCAGGCAAGGGGTCGCCAACTACAGGAAAGTCAGCGAGATAAGCAGGGACAGCTCGCTTGGGCTGGCAGATATTGGCGCGCTTAGCGAATACATGAGGATGAACTCCGAGGGGCGGGGGGATATCAGCGAACCAGATATCCTTGACAGCAGCGAGGATGCCGTGAAGGTCATGACGATTCATGCAGCTAAGGGCCTAGAATTCCCTATTGTGGTATTCGCAGACGCAAATATAATCACGGAAGAAGATGAAAAGGACGATTTCTTAACTGACAGGAGCGATTGGAGCCTCCGGTGCTCATCCTTGGGAAGCGATGCGTCGGGTTCAAACTGCAAAAGCTTAGACTCCGAGGAAAGCCTAAGGATAGTTTACGTTGCAATGACAAGGGCGGAGGAATACCTGGTCCTGTATGCGCCCATCATGAAGAACAACAAATGCAGGAGGCTATATGCCAAGGAGCCGATAGCGGGTCTTCTGGAGAAAACCAGCGCCAGCTACGTGCCTCTTGCGGAAGCTTCTTGTGAGTCAGCCTCAGCAAAGGGCGCCGCACCGGAAAGCAGAATGGTAACCGATGCAGATGAAAGCGCCACATCCCTGATGATGGAAAGGGCATCTGACCGTCAGTACAGGTTCTCGCCATCTTCGCTTATGCAATTCGAGCTCTGCCCCAAAGCTTACCTGAGGAGGTATTGGTACAGGCTGATGGAGCTAGGAAGGCCCCAGTTCAATGTCACATCAGGGAGCGGGACGGGACGCTACTCCGGAGCGGAGCTTGGAACGTTCGTCCACCTTATCTGCAGCCTGTATGAGGAGGGCGACGACTTGCAGCAGGTGATAGCGGCTGCGCAAAGGAGGCTCTACGGATCGGAGCCTGCCTCAAAGGAGCTGCTGAGAGCCGTTGAGAAGCTGGCTGGCAGCTATGTCAGGAACCTGTCTATCGGTAGCAAGCCGGTCAGGGTGCTTCGCGAAGTACCTTTCTCCATGATTATTGGCGATTATACCCTTGAAGGGGCTATAGACCGCATCGAGCAGCAGGAAGATGGCAAGTGGCGGGTAATCGACATAAAGACGAACTCCAATGCTGAAGCCAGGGCGGAGGAGCTGGCGGAGAAGTACGCCTTGCAGATGCGGGTGTACTCCTATGTGGTAGGAAGGCTGATTGGCGATGTAAGCGCAAGCGAACTGCATTTCGTTAACTGTGCTGGTAGTGACGGCAAAGTACTGATTAAGCGTATACCTGTTGAGAGCCCAGATAAGGCAGAGGAGACTCTGCTAGGAATCATGGAAAGGGCTTCAAGATACGTAAACCAGGTGCATAGCCTTGAGCTTGCATGCAGGGAGTGCGATAAGCGTGATGACTGCAAGGATGCAGAAGAGGGCAGATACGAGAAAAATCTTCAGTTGCTTGCTTCGGACGAGGAGGCAGAACTAGCCGAGGAGAGCCTTGAATACGAACTGGATGAGAAAGAGGATTAAGAGGAAAAGCCCAAGTTCCAATTCCGTCTGAGCAATAAGATCAAAGGTAGGGATGATCGCATGTTTAATTGGACTCCGGCAATCTCCGCCCCCTCGGCGCTTAGTGCGCCACCCAATGCGCCACTCCTTTTCAGAGGGTCGGTGGACTGGATAGTCAAAGGAGCAGCAGATGCAGGTTTTGATGGCATTGAGCTTCATTGCCGGACTGCCGAGGAGGTAGACTGGGGCCTGCTAAGGGCTGCCCTTAAGGAAAGGGGCATGAAGCTGACTGGCATCGGTACAGGCAGGATATTCGCCACAGATGGATTATCCCTCTCCGACAAGGATACGGAGATAGCTTCAGCAGCAGAGGCCAGGCTGAGGGGAATGATGGATAATGCCGGGGAGCACGGGCCTTCAATCATACTCGGAGTGGTGAGGGGAAGGCTTTCGGCAGACGGGGAAGGGAAGCGGCACGAAGCCTATCTGAGGCTAGTCGAGTCGTATCGAAGGCTCGCCCAGCATGCCAAGAAGACAGGCTGCAGGATAGTCATCGAGGGGATCAACAGCAAGGACGCAGACAGCCTTAACGGCACCCATGAGCTGCTCGGAATGCTTAAGGACGTAGGGGAGCCTGGCGTCTTTGCCCATCTTGACTACTGCCATATGGACATGGAGGGAGAGGACCTGGCAGCTTCAACCTCGATTGCAGAAGGCAAGATCGGCTATGTGCACTTCGCCGATACTGCTCGTAAGGCGATTGGCGAGGGCAAGATAGATTACCGGTCAGTCCTGCTCGCGCTAAGGAAGGCTCGTTTTAATGGAGTGATCGGCTTGGAATATGTGCCTTCCGAACTGGGGTGGCTTAATGAGCATCAGCCAGACAGGACAAAGCAGCTCAGTTTCGCAAGAATCGGGTTGAAGAGAGTAAGGGAGCTTATCAGCAGCATTGAGAGATAGGATGTGGAAAGGGGGCAGTGCATAACCGCTGCCCCCTGGAAGACAAAGTACCTGTAGCAGAGCGCTATTCGTACATGTTCCCCTTGTATTTGACCTCTACGCTTCTGAAGGTCAGCTCGCCACCGCTTAGCTCAGCATAGATGTTCAAGAAGAAATCCTCCGAAGTATCGCAGTAAACGGCATTGAAACTGCAGATCCTAGTCCCGTTCATATAGGTCTTGAAGTTGTCGCCAGTCTTCACGATCTTCCAGGTGTTCCTTCCTGTCCTCCTAATTCCAGGGATGCTTCCTACTTCATCCACTATCCAGTCATAATCGGATACTCCGGTGTCGTCTACGTACCACTCCTCTTCGTCCGTCCAGCCGACATAATCGAAGTAGCTCCATATGTAGTTGTCTGGCTCCCATCCCTGGCCGTCTCCCGGGAAGAGCTCGAAGTAGACGTTTTCATCGTCGTCAACATTCATGTCGAAGACAACGCTCATCGTCCAGTCACCGTCGAATGATACAGGGCTTGCTATTCCTTCGCCGTCTAGAACTGCACCATCATCGTAGGAAACTGTGCCTCCGAATGAATCTATGAACCAGGAGTTCAGTTGATCTACAGACGCTGTGTCGAAATTGAATGACCATGTCTTGCCTCCGCATCCGGATAAAAGCAATGATGATGCCACCAAGAGAAGAGCTGCCAGTAAAAGCCGATAGCGTCTCACCGTCATACCTCCCTTCATAATGAGGAAACTGGGTTATACTAATCGGTCATGCTAGATGATACTGCCTTGATACTGCACTTTCACCGAATTGAAGATCAGGTCGCCTCCACCGCCCAATTCGCTGTAAAGGACGACGTTGTAGTACGCAGCAGCGCACTCTGTCATAGTGAAATCTGCGACCTTGTAGAAATTCACGAATACCTGTATATGGTTACCCTTTTTAATCATCTTCCAGGTGTTGGGACCCTTGCGAAGTAATGACGGTAAAGCCATGCCGCTCTCATCCACTACATTCTCATAAGAGGCGCCTATGTCGTCTACCCACCAGGATTCTCCTGCTTCGGAGCCGATGTCCTTGAAGAAGCTGCTTATGGCGTTCCATGGAACCCACGCACGGCTGTCGCCCGGATAGAAACCGAAGTAGACAGTGTTGTCCTCATCGGTGTTCAAAGTGAAGAGGACTGTCATTGTAAAGTCGCCGGTAAATGCTACTGGACTGGACATAGTAGTCCCCTTAAGCCTTACGCCGATGCCAGGGACATGCTCCCAGTAGTCTCCTGCAGGGGAGAAGATCCAGTCATCGTAGTTATCAAGCTGTCCGAAGGAGACCTTCCAGGTGTTTCCGAAGCAACCGCCTAAGACCAAGGCAAGTGATAGGGATAGGGGTCTGTAAATGAATCTGTGCTATTGGCCAAACCATATAGAATGAAAAGTATGG
>CAZHKX010000071.1:0-8909 GCA_964532805.1 uncultured Clostridia bacterium | reverse complement strand
GCCGCGCTCAGGCAGATTACAGCAGGGAAGCTTATCGCGGTTTTCCAGCCGCAGAGGTTCACGAGGACCAAACTTCTGATGGACAGGTTCGCGACGGCATTCGGGGATGCAGACGAGCTTCTCGTTACGGAGATCTACTCGAAGGGGACGGGCGAAAGCCCGATAGAGGGCGTCACGGGAGCTGCCCTGGCAAGGGCGGTCGCCGCCTCAAGAGGCAGCGAGGTCGCGACCGCGGCAGAGCCCGATGAGGCCGCACGCTGGGCGCTGGGCCTTGCTAAGGCCGGGGATACAGTGGTGACCATGGGGGCCGGGGACATCTGGAAGGCATCAAGGATTGTCGCGGAAGGGTTGGCTCACAAAGATGGCAGATAGGCTGAAGCTGAGCCCTGCATCGCTTGCAGAGCTGGAAAGGGCCTCGGGCGCGAAGGCATATGCAGACGTGCCCATGTCGCAGCATACGACGATAAGGCTCGGAGGGCCGGCCGACTACATGGTGAGCCCCCCCGGCCCCTCGGAGCTTGCGGCCACTATAAGGTGGGCGCATGCAAACGGCGTCCCAAGCCTTGTGATAGGGGCGGGAAGCAATCTTCTCGTCGCAGACAGGGGGTATAGGGGCCTGATCATTAAGACGACAGGGCTTAAGGCCTGGCATATTGAGGGGAACGTGCTTAAAGCCGAGGCAGGCGTCTTCCTGCCGGCACTTTCGGCGGCGCTTTCGGATGCAGGCATGGCGGGTTTCACCGAGGCATGCGGCATACCAGGCTCGCTTGGCGGCGCGCTTCATATGAACGCGGGGGCATACGGCTGGAACATCGCCCATGTGACAAGAAGGGTGCTCGTCGCGGGATCCGACGGCGAGGCCTTCGAGCTTGACCGGGAGGGCATGCGTTTCGGGCTCAAGTCCAGCGCGCTGATGAGCGAAGGCTACATCGCGCTGAGCATGGAAGCAGAGCTAAAGCCCGCCGACAGCGGTGAGCTCAAGCAGAAGGCGAGGGCGCTTCTGGAGGAGAGGGCGGCAAAGCAGCCCCTTGAGGTGCCGAATGCAGGGTGCGCCTTCAAGAATCCTCACGGCTCCGGGGCCGGAAGGCTCATTGACGCCTGCGGGCTTAAGGGAAGGGCGCTCGGAGGGGCCATGGTCTCCACGAAGCATGCCAACTTCATAGTCAACGCCTCAGGCGCCGATGCGTCGGATGTGAAGGCCCTGATGGACGAGGTAAGGCAGAAGGTCTACGAGAGGTTCGGGGAGAGGCTCGAGCCGGAGATCAGGCTTGTGGGGGAATGGGATGCCTGAAGACAGGGGGAACCTCATCGCGGGTGAGATGGCCCGCACAAGAAGGGCCGAGAAGGCAGCCAGGCGGCCTAAGCCGCAGGTACTGCCCATACTGGCCGTATTCATGCTTCTCGGCATAGTGACGTTTCTCTACTCCCCGGCCTTCGACGTGCGCGAGGTCACGGTGAAAGGAAACGCCTACTTCTCCGAGCAGGAGGTAATCGAGCTCGCAAGGGTGCCCGAATCAAGGAACATGCTTCTTATTAGGTCGGAGGGCATAATCGAGCGGATACTCATGGCGCCAAGGATGGAGTCGGCGGAGATCAGGAAGAGATACCCTTCCAGGATGGAGATCACGGTCAAGGAGCGCATCACGGTGGCGTACCTTCCGTACGGAGGCTTCTTCATCGACCTGGACGCGGAGGCCAGGGCGATAGGCGTATCGGAGGCCATAACCGACCCGAACGTGCCGATAATCACCGGGATTGCGCCCACTTTCGTGCTCCTTGGAGGACCGGTGGAGCCGGCTGCAAAGGCCCGGCTCGCCTCGATGCTGGGCTCTGAGCTGACTATGGGGAAGGTCCCGGGCATATCCGAAGTTAACGTGAAAGACATGCAGGATATTGTTATAATTACTAATGATGGTTCAAGGATAATGCTGGGCGCATCTGACGGAATCGAAGTCAGGCTCGCTATGGCACTGGACATACTCTCCGGGGCGAGGGCGAGGAAGCAGGCGTTCAAGTACATTGATGTGAGGGTAGCCGAAAGGCCGGTCCTGGGGACCAAGTAGCCTTCGGCCGTGGATTGATGGCTAACAGGGACAGGAAGGGCATAGCTGCGATAGACATCGGCACAAGCAAGGTTGCGGTGCTGCTGTTCTCGCCCGACGCCCGCGGGGCCGTGATCGAAGGCCACGCGGTAGTGCCGTCGGACGGAGTGAAGAAGGGCATAATCACCGACGCGGACGCGCTCTCCGAGGCCATAACGGCTGCGGTAGACGAGGCTGAGCGCGCAAGCGGCGGAGTCATAACCAGCCAGGCGGTGGTCGGCATGGGCGGCAGGCACCTCGCCTCGCACAAGTCCACAGGCATGATACCGCTGGACAAAGGGCCCAGGAAGATCACCCAGGAGGACCTGGACAGGGTGACTGGCTACTCGGGGATCATGAGATACCCCGAGGGCTCCTCGTTTCTTGGTCTTATAACAAGGGATATAATCGTCGACGGCCAGAAGGGCGTGGACAAGCCGGTCGGCATGAGCGCGGTCAGGATAGACGTGAGGTCAACGGTCATGTCGGCTGCTACCGCCCAGATGGAGATGTGCGACGCCGCGGTATCGCGCATCGGAGTGCCGGTGACAGGCAAGTTCGCAAACCCAGTCTGCGCAGCCGAGGCGGTCCTAAGCAGGGAAGAGAAGGAATGGGGCGCGGCCGTGGTCGACATAGGCGCAGCCACGACGGGCATAGCCCTTTACTCGGACAGGAGTCTTCTCAGGATGGAGGTCCTGCCAGTCGGAAGCTCAAACTTATCGAAGGACATAGCTGAGACGCTGCAGATACCTTTCAAGCAGGCCGATGCCCTGAAGATGAAGTTCGGCGCATCAAGGCCGGCCTTAAAGGGCGCTGACGAGGTCATAGACCCTGTCACGATGGCTGTGGGCGCGGATGCGTCCGTCGGTTCCGCCGTCTCATGGGGAGAGCTTCACAGGATAATCGACGCAAGGCTGTATGAGATGCTTGAGAACGTCGCGTCCGTGCTCGAGTCCGAGGGGCTCCTGGGAAGGCTTCCTTCGGGCATAGTGCTCACGGGAGGCGGAAGCCTCATGCCATATCTCTGCGAGTATGTGCTGGAGAACCTCAAGGTCCCGGCGAAGGTCGCAAGGCCCGGCCGCGAGTTCGGGCTTTCGGATAAGATGCAGTATCCGCAGATGTCTGCAGCCGCAGGCCTCGTCAAGGTCTCAGCCGAGATGGCTATGCCCATGGCTGACGTCCAGCCCGGCAAGAGGGAGAAATCGCAGGGCAGGGGAGTGAAGGCCCTTCTAAAGGGATTGATAGACTGAGCTTAACTGACATGAGGGGGATTATAGATGTTCGTAGTTGAAGCGGATGGCCTCGGATCGGCGAAGATTAAGGTAGTGGGCGTGGGCGGCGCCGGCTGCAATGCGGTCAACAGGATGGTCGACGCCGGGATAGACGGCGTCGAGTTCATAAGCATGAACACAGACGCGCAGGCTCTCTCAAGAAGCCTTGCGCCAAAGAAGGTCCAGCTGGGAGCTAACCTTACGAAGGGGCTCGGTGCAGGGGCCAATCCCGAGGTCGGCAGGCAGGCGGCCGAGGAGAGCAAGGACGGGATTTCCGACGCGCTCTCAGGCGCCGACATGGTGTTCGTCACAGCCGGGATGGGCGGCGGCACCGGAACAGGGGCAAGCCCGCTCATTGCGGAGATAGCCCGCGCATCCGGCGCGTTGACCGTAGGTGTCGTCACCAAGCCCTTCAACTTCGAGGGAGCAAGGAGGGCCGACTTCGCGCAGAAGGGCATAGAGGAGCTAAGGGGCAAGGTCGACACCCTCATAATAATCCCCAACGAGAGGCTGCTTACCGTAGTCGAGAAGAACACCAGGCTCTCAGAGGCCTTCAGGGTGGCTGACGATGTGCTAAGGCAGGGCATCCAGGGCATCACGGACGTGATAGTGAAGGCCGGCGAGGTGAACGTCGACTTCGCCGACGTGAAGACGATAATGACCAACGCAGGCTCGGCCCTCATGGGAATAGGAATAGCAAGCGGCGAGGACAGGGCGCTGGTCGCGGCAAAGGAAGCGATCTCCAGCCCGCTTCTCGAAGCATCCATACAGGGGGCCAAGGGCGTGCTCTTCAACGTGACGGGCGGGGACGACCTGACCCTAAGCGAGGTATATCAGGCGGCGGGGCATATACACGGCAGCGTCGACCCGGAAGCCATGGTCATATTCGGTTCGGTGGTTGACCCGAGCATGGAGGGCAAGGTGAAGATCACGGTCATCGCCGCCGGCTTCTCCGACCAATCCTCCAGGAGCACAAGAAGGCCGCTGCCGACGCGCACGACCCAGACCCAGCAGGACGACGACAGGGGAATCAGAAAGCCCGCGGCACCGCCGGCCGTGGAAGATGATGAAGACATCCCAGTCTTTTTAAGGGACAGAAGGAGCTGAAGATGCCAGAAAGCAGGATAAGCCAGGCCGACCCGGATTTCGCGGGCGGGCTGCCGGAGGGTTCGGAGATAGTCCTCCTCAGGGCGGGCAAGGAAGTCCTCAAGACGGATGTTAGCTGGTTCGACACGTACCTGGACGCGGAGGGCTGCCCTGAAGGCTGCCCTGAGCTTGACGTCAAGGTCCTCAGCTCCACCGGCTGGACTGAAGTGGGGGAACTGGCCAGAAGGACCTTCTGGGAGCACGAATCGACGGTGACCGTCTCCGTCCGCAAGGGCAAGGCCAGCTTCGCCTGCGGCACGGTGCTTCCTATCATAAGGGGAGGCAAGCAGACCGCCTGCGAGGTGGAGCACCTGTCAGCCGGGGACACTGTGATCATGCACGACTACATGATGCTCAGAAACGGGCACACCGACCCTGCCAAGCAGGTCATAGTAAGGCACCAGGGCGTGATGGACAAGAAGAAGAACCCGGCAGCCGGGCTCAGGCTCTATCACATCAGCACCGCCTCCGGCGACATAATTGCCGACAGCATAGTCGCCTACACGTCCAAATAGGCATGAAGGGCGACTTCATCCGCATAAGAGGCCGCGGGGGGATGGAAATCCTGAGGTCCGCGCAATTCGACCGGGAGGGCTTCATCGCGGCTTTCACTACGAGGAAGGGCGGTTGGAGCCCTCCTCCCTTTGACGGTGCCAACATGGGCTACGGGGTGCCCGACGACCCTGTGAACGTGGCAAGAAACCGCGAGTGCGCGCTTGAGCTGCTCGGGCTGGACCCTGCCTCTGCCTTCTCGATGCGCCAGGTGCACGGTACAGCCATCGCGGAGGCGGGCGTGGACACCGACGATGAGCCCGGCAACATGGCATCGGGCGGGTTCAGCGGCACGGACGGCATGTTCACCGGAAGGTCGCATGCAGCCCTGATGGGGATGTTCGCAGACTGCGTCCCGATCATCCTTGCGGACACTGCGTCAGGCAAGGTGGGGCTGGTCCACGCAGGCTGGAAGGGCACGGCTGCCGGAGCATCCATCGAGCTTGCAGCTCGGATGGGGCTGGACCGCACGAACGCGTCCGGCTTCATCGCGGCGATCGGCCCATCGATTGGGCCGTGCTGCTACGAGGTGGGGCGCGAGGTGGCGGACGCTGTGGCAGCAAGGTCCGGCGAATCCTGCGCAAGCATGGTCGGCGGTTCACTACGCCTCGACCTCGGGCTTGCCAATGAGATGCAGCTGGCAGGCTTGGGCATCGGCAGCGGACGCATATTCAGGTATATGGGGTGCACATCCTGCGAGGGCGGGGATTTCTTCTCGCACAGGCGCGATAAGGGAAGGACCGGGCGAATAGCCGCGATAGCGGCGTCCGTGAGGTAGCGATGGACGATCAGAGGGGCAATCCGGCCCGCGAGGACGGGCAGGAGGACGTAAGGGATACCTATATGAGAAGGTTCGGGCTATGGGTACTGGTGGCCCTCGCCCTGGTCTTCCTTGTAGTAGCATATTCCCTTGTCTACGACGCGCTTGTCGGAAGGGTGACGCCCACGATCACCGTCAAGGAGGGCACGCTCGACAGCTATGCCCAATGCCAGGCGATAATCGTAAGAGATGAGAGGCTCATCAGGGCAGCTGCCCCCGGCATCTTTCACCCGGTCGCAAGCGAGGGCGAGAGGCTCGCCAAGGGGGGCGTCGCCGCGCGCATAGGCGGAAGCGCCGAGCCAGAGGGACAGGAGCCAGGCGGCGATGACGAATCGGCAAATGCTCTGCTGCTTCTGGAAAGGGCTGAAGGGGAGCTCAACGACGCGAGGCTCTACCTTTCATCCAAGGAGATGGAACTTGCGATCTACCTTAACCGTGGGGAAAGCAAGAGCGCATCCAGGCTCGAAGCTGAGGTGGCGGACGCGAAGCTTCGCGTGGAGTCACTGATTAAGGCAAGGCAGGATGCCCACATCGCCTATGAGCTCAGCCTGAAGGCTTCGCAGGTGTCAGCATCCTCGCAGTCTTCCCAGGACCCAGGGGGAATCAAGGTCAGGACTTCCCGACAGGCGATCGCCAGTTTCAGCTGGGACGGGCTGGAAAACAGGCTAAGTCCGTCCAATCCTGAGATTCTGGACACGGACTACTCCATCGCAGCGGAGGCAGGCTCAGGCGCAAGGGCGCTGGGAGACCAGCTCAGCGAGGGAGACATCGTCTTCAGGGAGATAGGCAGCCTCAGCACTGACCTTCTTCTGTTCATCAAGGGCGTGGACCCGGAAAGCCTGAGAGCCGGCAGGTCATACAGGATACGCTTCCCGAGGCTTTCATCTGAGAAGGTGGCTGCCATACTCAAATCCTCCAAGGAGAAGGACGGCGGATCGGTGACAGCCTATTTCTCGCTTGACAGGTACGTAAACTCCATGACGAGCCTGAGAACTGTGGAAGCGGAGCTGCTTACGGCAAGCTACACCGGTTTGATCGTCCCTGCAAGGGCCATAGGCTCCGACTCTGGCAGGCCTTATGTCTACGTAATGAGGCAGGACCGCTTCGTCAAGGCGTACGTGGATGTGCTGGGGACGGTGGCAGGCGAGGCTGCGGTCTCATCCGAGGCTTTAAAGCCCGGCGACAAGGTGAAGTTCGATGGCTGAGCATGATGATGTAAGGGACAGGGCGGCGCAGGTCATCTTGAGGATAGAGGCCGCAGAGCAGGCGTCAGGGCGCCCGAAGGGAAGCGTCAGGCTGGTGGCTGTGAGCAAGAGGAAGCCTGCCGAGGCGATGCTTGCGGCATGGGATGCAGGCATCCGGGAATTCGGGGAGAACTACGTCCAAGAGGCGCTCCAGAAGGCAGGGTGCCTGCCGGAAGGCTCGGCCCTTCACCTGGTGGGAAGCCTGCAGAAGAACAAGGCGAGGAAGGCCGCGGCCCTGTTCGGTATGGTGCAGAGCATCGATTCCCCTGAGATAGCCGAGGCCCTTGACAGAGCTGCAGGCGAGGCTGGAAGGCGCCTTCAGGTGCTCATCGAGGTGAATCTGGGCTTGGAGCTAACCAAGGCGGGAGTGGCGGCAGACAGCCTGCTCGCCCTTGCTGACCAGGTGGCGGGGCTTGGGAACCTGCATCTGCGAGGCCTTATGGCGATACCCCCGGCGTTAGGCTCCGATGCATACTTCCCCGAGGCAAGGGCGCTTTTCGAGTCCGTTCAGGGGAGGCTGGGCCACGATTTCGGCTTCGACGTGCTGTCCATGGGCATGTCGCAGGACTTCGAAAGGGCGATAGAGTGCGGGTCCACCATGGTAAGGGTAGGGCGCGCGATTTTCGGCGAGAGGTGAGCGATATGCAGCTTGGCGATGGATTCCAGGCTTTGGCAGGAAGGACAGAGGCCGAATCGGTGGCAAATGCCATGGCAAACTGCCTGACTGAGAGGACGGCGAAGCTTACATGTTTCCTTAAGGCTGAAGCCGCCGACTTGCTTAGGGGGGTCCTTCAGGAGGACGGGGAGCTTTGCTACAAGGTTTACGGCGGATACAGGGGAGCATCCCGCGTGAGGTTTGCAATCGCCCCTGCCGCCTTCGTCTGGGACGGCTTCGAGCCGGGGATCTCCTTCTTCTGCGTCGAGGGCCAAGCGGTCCCGGGCGAGGAGATGCTCGCTTACCTCAAGGCCTCAGGCGTTCAGACGTCCGAGGTCGGAGACCTGTTCGAATCCGGGGGAAGCACCTGCGGGGCGGCCACTTCGGAGGCTGCTACCAGGCTTGCCGGCAGGGGGGCGGACGTTAGGGGGGTGCCCGCTTCAATCGTCATCTGCGACGCGTCGGAGATCGCCCTTCCCGGCCAGCAGGCCAAGGCGATAAGGGGCACGGTGAGCTCCCTCAGGCTCGATTCGATTGCGGCGGCAGGCTTTCCGGCCAGCAGGACCAGGCTGTCCCAGGAGATAGAGATAGGCAGGGTGAAGCTCAACGGTAAGGTCTGCACGGATACAGCGGCGAAGGTAAGACAGGGGGACTCGATAGTAATACGCGGCAGGGGAAGGCTCACGGTGGACGAACTGGGCCAGAAGACGGCCAAGGGCAGGACCCCTGTCAGGCTCTCGAAATATTCTGTGCTTTAGGAGGTTCATGGCATGGTCTCACCACTAGAGCTAAAGAACAAGGAATTCTCGACCAAGCTTATGGGCTACAACAAGGCCGAGGTGGACGACTTCCTATCGGTCGTCATCAAAGACTATGAGGCTCTGTACAGGTTCTTCAGGAAGAATGTAGACGCTGATGCATCAACTGACGAGATAGAAGAGCGCGAGCAGAATCATCCGGAGCCTAAGTACACCGAACCGAGGCTGCCTGAAAGAAGGGTCGCACCTGCCAGGGGCGGGGAGCCTTTCATGGAGGAAGCGCCCCAACCTCAAAGCGGGTCACAGGACAGGGCCATCATGGAGATACTCGAGATGGCAAGGGGTGCTGCCGAAGACGCAAGAAAGGCGGCTGCGACGGAAG
>CAZHKX010000070.1:0-9161 GCA_964532805.1 uncultured Clostridia bacterium | reverse complement strand
CCAGCGTACTAGCAGTTTAATACCCTATTGGTGCCGAAGGCGGGATTTGAACCCGCACGAGCTTTCACCCGGCTGATTTTGAGTCAGCTGCGTCTGCCATTCCGCCACTTCGGCTCACATAGAAAATATACCTGCTCAAAGTGCTTTAGTCAAGGAAACGGTCGTCATGCGGTCACTCAGCGACTCCCTCCAGCACTTCCCTTGCAAGCTCCACCTCTGCCTCGGGTACCATCACCTCGAAAGGCCCCAGATCCCCCAGATGAAAGACGGAGGCGGGTGCAAGGTTTACCAGTATGTTCTCGGCTTCCAACACCGATTTCATTATCTCTGCCTCCATCTTGTTAGGTGCGATATGTATTACTACCCACATCTCGTCTCACCTGCCTTCTAGAACTTCACTCTTCTAAGCCTGTCGGCAATTACCTTGATCGTTTCCTCTTTGTAGTCAAGCCTGCCGTTTACCAAAACAACCTCACCTACCGCTAAGGAGCTGCTCTGTTCCCAGAGAGTTGGGAAGACCACTATCTCCACCGACCCTGCCATGTCCTCCACCCTCATATAGCACATCTGCTTTCCCGATTTGGTTACCATCTTCCTCAGGCCGATTATCATCCCGGCGAACTCGACCTGGTCTTCATCCTTCTTCTCCTGGAAGTCTAGTATCCTGTCCTTTACAAGGCTCTGCAGCTTACCCCATATAGTTTCGAGGGGATGCCCGGAGACGTACATGTTGAGCATCTCCTTCTCCATATCGAGCATCTCCTTCTTTGTGAACTCCCCCACATCAGGCAGCTTGTCCTGCCTTGCACCGAACTCCTCCGGGTCTTTGAAGAGGTCGAAGAATGAGCTCTGCCCGTCGCCTCTGCCCCTGTTCCTGGATACGCTCGTGGCCAGTATGTTGCCTACTACGGACAGCTGAGCTTTCCTGCTTCCGAGTGCATCGAACGCGCCCGCTTGCAGCAGGCTCTCAACAGCCTTCCTGTTCACTGTAGACGTATCGATTCTGTCGCAGAAGTCCGCAAGCGATTTATATTTACCCCTTGCATTCCTCTCTGCCACTATGAAGTCCGCAGCGTTAAGGCCGACGTTTTTGACTGCCGCCAGCCCGATTGCTATAGCGCCGCCTTCAGCGGTGAAGTACCTCTCTGACAAGTTCACGTCCGGAGGCATGATTTTTACGCCCTTGTTGCGGCAGTAATCCATGTATGCGGCCACCCTGTCGCTGTTGTCAACGACGGATGTCAGGGTCGCGGCCATGAACTCCGCCAAATAGTAGTGCTTAAGATATGCCGTCTGGTAGGTTATCAGGCCATATGCTGCCGAGTGCGAGGCATTGAAGCCATAGCCGGCGAAGCGCTCGATCAGCCTGTAAACCTGATCTGCCAGCTTCTCATCCATCCCCTCTGCCCTTGCTCCGTCCATGAAGCGCTTGTGCATGGCCTCCATCTCCTCAGGCTTCTTCTTTCCCATCGCCCTTCTGAGGATGTCCGCCTCTCCAAGGCTGAAGCCCGCGAAGACGCTGGCTACCTTCATGACCTGCTCCTGGTAGAGCATCACGCCGTAGGTTTCCTTTAGAATCTCCTTCATGCAAGGGTGCAGGTATTTGACGCCTTCGGGGTTCCTTTTCCCCTGGGCGAAGTCAGGTGCCATCGTAATCGGCCCGGGCCTTCCCAGCGCCACAAGCGCCATGATATCCTCCACGCATGTCGGCTTGACATCGGCAAGAAGCCTCTTGAACATCGCTGACTCGACCTGGAACACGGCCTCCGAGTCGCCCTTCGCCAGCATCTCGAACACAGCAGGATCATCAAGCGGGATCTTGTCGATATCTATGCTGATGCCCCTTCTCTTCTCAAGCATCTCGACTGTGTCGCCGATGACTGTCAGGGTCTTCAAGCCGAGGATGTCCATCTTAAGAAGGCCGAGCTGCTCCAGCGCTCCCATCTCGAACTGGGTCGTGACGGTGCCGTCGCTCGATTTGTACAGCGGGACTACATCAGTTATCGGCTCATCTGTGATGACTACACCGGCAGCATGCACTGAAGCATGCCTTGGCATCCCCTCCACGCTCTCCGCAATGCTCAGAAGCTCCTTTATCCTTGCATCCGAAGCGGCCATCGCATGAAGCTCCGGCACCGTGGAGACCGCCTTGGAGAGGTCCATATCCTTCTCCATGGGTATGAGCTTCGCAATCCTGTCCACATCAGCATACGGCATGCCAAGAGCCCTTCCCACGTCCCTGATGGCTGCCCGCGCCGCCATTGTACCGAAGGTGATTATCTGGGCGAAGTGCTCGCTGCCGTAGCGGCGCTTCAGGTAATCCATTACCTCACCGCGCCTCACCCAGCAGAAATCTATGTCAATGTCCGGCATGCTGACCCTCTCTGGGTTCAGCAGCCTTTCGAAAAGCAGGCCATACCTGAGCGGGTCGATGTTGGTTATGCCGAGGCAGTAGGCCACCAGAGACCCCGCTGCAGACCCCCTGCCCGGGCCGACATGTATGCCGCTTCCCTTCGCGAACTCGACATAATCGTGCACTATAAGGAAGTATCCGCTGTAGCCCATCTGCTCTATACTTCCAAGTTCATACTCCAGCCGCTCGCAGACTTCCCTGTCCGGTTCCTCCCCATACCTTCCCTTGGCCCCTTCATAAGCCAGATGCCTGAGGTAAGTCGCCTCCGTGTAGCCTTCGGGGACGGTGAAACGGGGCGTGCTCCTCCTGCCGGTATCTATCGAGAAGTTGCACCTGTCGGCTATGTCTAGAGTCTCCCTTACCGCCTGGGGTATCTCGCTGAACTGCCTGTACATCTCCTCAGCAGATTTGACGTAGAACTCGTTGCCCTGGAATCTCATCCTGTTCGGGTTCTGGACGGTCGTGGCCGTCTGGATGCAGAGGAGGACGTCATGGAACCTTGCGTCCTCGCGCCTGATGTAATGCGCGTCATTAGTGGCTACAAGCTTAAGCCCGGTCCTGGATGCAAGCTGGACCAGGGCCCTGTTCACCATCTCCTGCTCAGGTATGCTGTTGGACTGCACCTCAAGGTAGAAGCTGTCGCGGCCGAAGATGTCCGCATATCTTAGCGTCGCCTCCTCGGCGGCCTTCAGGTTCCTGTTCAGAAGCTTTCTTGGTATCTCGCCGGCAAGGCAGGCGGAAAGCGCGATGATGCCGTTGGAGTGCTGGGCCAGCGTCTCCAGGTCCACCCTGGGCTTGTAATAGAAGCCTTCTGTGTAGCCTATGCTGGAAAGCTGCGCAAGGTTCCTGTAGCCGGTCTTGTCGGCCGCGAGCAGGATAAGGTGGTAAGGATCGTCGTCCTCGCCCGGGTTCCTGCTCCCCCTGCCGTTTGGCGCGACATAGACCTCGCAGCCGACTATCGGCTTGATCTCCGCCTTCCTTGCCGCGTTGCAGAACTCGACGGCGCCGAACATGCTGCCGTGGTCGGTAACGGCACAGGCATCCATGCCCAGCTCCTTGAGCCTGGGCATAAGCTTCTTGACTGAGCACGCCCCGTCAAGAAGGGAGTATTCCGTATGAAGGTGCAGATGAACGAACCTGTCCGTCACTTGCCTCCCCTTCCCTGCTATATCATGAATTCCCCGTCTTTCATGATAAGCTTGCCGTCGGCCCAGAGCGTTGGGGATTTGACTATTCCGTCAAGGTGGCTCGGCACCTGGACCTTGCCGCCGAAGTGGGAATTATCGCCTATGGCAATGTGGATGGTGCCCATGACCTTCTCGTCTTCCAGCACCAGCCCCGTTATTATCGCCTTGTCGTTGGTCCCTATGCCCAGCTCTGCAATGTTTCTAGCCGGCATGCCCAGAGGATCGATTAGCCTTGTCAGCCGGTCTATGTCCTCCGGCCCGCTGATCCTGACAGCGTAGCCGCCCTTCACTTCCATGATTATCGGCGTTGAAGGCACTCCGTAGCCGGACATGGCGCCATCTATCGCCACTATGCCCTCGGCGGTGCCCTCTAGCGGCGCTACATAGGCTTCTCCTGCAGGAAGATTGCCGAACTCGCCTTTAGCTGTGATTATGCCTGTATCAGCCCCGAACTCGCGCCCGCTCACGCTCATGGTGATGTCAGTACCGGCAGGGGCGGTTACCCTTACCGTCTTCGTGCCGTTCAACGCCGCCGTCATCTTCTCGGTCCTTGCCCTGATGGCATCGTAGTCTGCTCCCAGTGTCCTTGCCATGCAGTCCAGCGTGATGCCCGGAAGAGTTGCCACCCTCGCACCGTGGTTGCAGGCATCGTGCCTTGCGTTGGTATGGGAAAGGGACTTCGATGTGGGGCACAGGACAATGTCCGCCCTCTTCATGGCCTCAGCCATAGACTGGGGCGGCTCCTCGCCGTTTCTTGTCCTTGGAGGCATCACCATCAGCAGGGCCTCTGTGCCCAGTTCCTTAGCAGCTTTGTAGATCGCCATGCCTATCTCTAGCTTCGCATCGTCGGTGACGACGAGCACGCTTTCTCCGGAACGGGCCTTCATGCAGTCTCTAAGAGCAATCGTCGCCGAAATCGCCAGCTGGTCCATCAGGACACCTCCATGCCTTATTTGGTTAATTATAACCTTTTGTATGCTCTTCAAGGAACAGGTAGGCCTTCAGCCAGACACCGCTCAACTTTTTATGACCTCCCCTACCCGGCAGGTGTATAATTACTTTGCTTTTCATAAGGAGGTGAGCGTCATGGAATCTGACCCCGGCAGCCGAAGTAGCCTGTCAGGCAAGCATAAACGAATGATTTCAGGGGCGCTCGCACCGGCTCTGTCATAAGAGCCTCAGACGCCCCTTTCTGAAGGGGGTGCTCCGGTTGCAGTCTGAACCTCACCGCGCAGTAAGGGAAGAGGACGCGCTGTCGCTCGTAAGGGCTTTCCTAGCGAATCCCTCCTACAAGAGCTATACGGACCTGTCGCTCTCGGCTTTGCCCGCTGACATCGCCGAGGCAGTCAAGTCATTGCCTTCAGAGGATAGAAGAAGGCTTCTTCTGCTGCTTCCGAACGAACTGGCCGCCGACATCTTTCAGGAGTTCGACATCCCTACGCAAATTGAGCTGCTGGACGTACTGGGAGCCGAGAAAGCCGCAGAAGTAGTCTCCGAGATGGAGTCCGATGACGCTGCCGACCTTCTGGCCGAGCTTAAGGACGAGGATAAGGAATCCATACTGGCCAACTTCGAGGAGGGGGCCGAACAAGTCAAGAACCTTCTCGAGTACGAGGAGGATTCCTCGGGCGGCATCATGGCTACCGAGTATGTCAGCCTTAATGCCAAATGGAACGTGCAGCAGGCTTTCGATGAGCTAAGGCGCGTCTGCCCGGACGCCGACAAGACCTACTACGTGTATGTAGTCGACGATGAGAGGCGCCTTCTGGGGGTGCTTTCCTTAAGAGACCTGGTCATGGCCGACCGGATGGATCCGATAGCCTCGATTATGAGCACGAAGGTCCTCTCGGTCAAGGTGGACAGCGACCAGGAGGAGGCAGCCCACATTTTCAAGAAGTACGGTTTCCTCTCCCTGCCGGTTGTTGACGAAAAAAACCGGCTTACTGGGATCATCTCAGCCAACGACATCATCCACGTCATGGATGAGGAGACTACAGAGGACATCCAGAAGATGTCGGCATCCCTTCCCCTGGAGGGAAGCTACCTTAGCACAGGCATGAAGGAGCTTTGGCTGAAAAGGGTGGGATGGCTGCTCGCCCTGTTCATAACCGGAGCTTTCACAAGCAGCATTATGAGAGGCAACGAAGCCATACTCGGGCAGTTCGTCACGCTGGTGTTCTTCATACCTATGCTCATCGACGAGGGAGGGAATGCAGGGTCTCAATCCTCTGCAGTGATAATCAGGTCCCTTGCCCTCAGGGAGTTCGACGCAGGGGAGTATCTGAAGGTCATATGGAAGGAGACCAGGATAAGCATAATGCTCGGCCTGACAGTCGGCGGGCTCGGTTTCATAGCCTCGTCAATGATGAGCACAGAGGGCCTGTTCTGGGTCCAGGCAGGTGTCATCGTAGGAACATCTACGCTTATAGTTGTGGCTTTCGGTGCAGTCTTGGGATCCATCCTCCCGCTTGTTGCGCATATGGCAGGCTTCGATCCGGCTGTGCTTGCCGGGCCTGTCATCACAACAATAGTGGACTCATTCGGTTTGATAATCTACTTCACGATCGCCAAGACCGTATTAGGCATCTGAAAGGAGGCGCGATATGAACGAGGAGACAAGGGTAAAGCTTTTAGAGATTGTCGATGGGATCAGGCTGCGCCTTCATGATGCAGATGCCGCTGAGCTCACCTCATATGTAGAGGAACTGCATGCCGCCGACCTGGCGGAAGCCTACCTCATGCTTGAGGATCCCGAGAAGAGGATGCTCTTCGAGAAGCTTCCCGTGGAGAAGGCCGCCGACATTGTCGAGGAACTCGAAGCTGAAGAGCAGGCTGAGTTGGTATCAGAGATGGGTTCCGAGAAAGCTTCGGACATCATCGGCGAGATGGAATCCGATGATGCCGCCGACCTGCTTACAGAGCTGGACGAGGATAGTGCGACGGACATACTAGGAAAGATGGACTCAGAGGATGCAGAGGAGTTCAAGGAGCTCATGAGCTATGAGGAGGACAGCTCCGGCGGCATCATGGGAACCGAGTTCTTATCTCTCTCCCCCGATATGAAAGTCGAGGAGGCCCTGCAGTTCATCAAGGACAACGGAGCTGAGGCGCAGACCCTGAATGACATCTTCGTGGTAGACGCCGAGGAGCGCCTGGTAGGGCTTCTCTCGCTAAGGGACCTGGTTGTGGCAAGCCCGATACTGAAAGTCGCTGACACGATGCACAGGAAGGTAATCAAGGTGAAGGTGGACAGCGACCAGGAGGAAGCTGCCGAGCTGTTCAAGAAATACGGCATCTCTGCCCTGCCGGTAGTAGACGAGGAGGACAGGCTCACAGGCATAATCACTGCGGACGACATACTTCATGTAGTGGATGACGAGGCCACAGAGGACATCCACAAGATGGCAGGCACGATCTCGTCTGACGATTCATATCTAGCCACGCCGTCATCGAAGCACTGGAGGAACAGGATAATCTGGCTGGTTATACTGTTCTTCGCGGACCTCTCCAGCGGCTTTATAATGAAGGGTTTCGAAGCATCCCTCGAGGCTGTGGTTGCACTGACATTCTTCATCCCGCTGCTGATAGGCTGCGGGGGCAATGCAGGTTCGCAAGCCTCAGCGGTCGTCATCAGGTCTCTCGCATTAAAAGAGGTGAAGCTGAAGGACAGCGCATCCATAGTGGCAAAGGAGGCTGGCGTTGGCCTGCTTCTCGGATTGGTCACCGGCATAGCCGGCATCGTGCTGTCCTTCGTAATACCGCACGCCGGGGTGGATTGGATGGCGATGGGGCTCACCATAGGCATCTCGATCCTCTTCACTGTCACTTTAGGTACCGTGGCAGGCGCTGCCCTGCCGATGATAGCCACGCTGCTGCGCCTCGATCCCGCCGTAATAGCCGGGCCCCTCATCACCACGGTGGTCGACGCGCTCGGCCTGATTGTATACTTCTCGGTCGCAAAGCTTGTAATCGGAATCTAGATCCATCGATCCTTAACTGGTAACAAAGGGCCTGCAGCATCTTGCAGGCCCTTTCCACATCGCTTTTTCCTTTTACATCCCCGGATATCTCCTGACGTCGCTAGCAACGCTCTTCTGCCCGTTCTTGCCAATAGTCATGATTTTCAGCCATATCCTTCCAGATGCGATGAAGTCATCGCTTTCCATGCTGAAACCCCCATTGAACGATTCCGGCATGGGCGTGGGGCCGAAGACATATGCCTGCTCGAACCTCTCAGTCTCATAGAACCTTACGAAGAATATGGTCTTCTCCAAGTCGGTCCCGCCAGGCTGGTTCCAGGAGACCATTACCTCTAGGAGGTTGCTGGAGTTCACCGTTGCAAACAACGATGTTACTGACGGTTTGAGAGGTATCCCCAGGACGGCAAGGCTCACGCTGAAATCAGAGAATTCGAGGCCAGCCGTTACATTTGTCTTAGACGCGGGAAGGACGTCGAAGGAGTACCACGGACCTAGGTAGATATTCGTTCCTGCGGCGTTGAACAGCCTGATCTGAAACTCATAGGTCTGCGGCTTGATGCCGGTAGCTGCCAGCGTATGCACCTTGCCAAGCTCGCCGGTGATCACGTGCTTCTTCGTATAGCTTCCCTCACCCAGTGGATAGACCCATACTTCCGCAGTCGCCACCGTGGCCGTGTCGATTCCAGTAAGGTCCAGCGCCATCTCATACTCCCCGTTCACCGGCTTGAGGTTAAGGGAAGCGGCCGTTGTCGCGCCTTTCTTGACTATCGCAGTGACCTTGTCGTAATAGATGGTTTTCCCATCGGTGTCGTTGCCTGATGCCTCCACCGTCCAGACGCCGGCAAGGACCGACTGGAAGAGGCAAGAGCTCTGCCCCGACTGGAAGTCCAGGTTCGAGGAGAAGCTCAGCCCTCCGTTCTTTGCAACAACCGTGATAGCCTTCACCCCACTGCTTCCGGAAGCAAGGGCTTGCAGGTCAGATAATGTAACGCTTAGTTCTCCGACGCCTTTTGTAGTGCAACCGCCGGCGATGAAGAGCATCCCAAGTACTAGCACGAATGCCGCCGTTATGAGCCTTTTCACAGATATCGCCTCCTTTTTAAGCCGATTCTATGCCGGCTGGAGGCGCATTTCTTCGACCTTAGAGGCGTCATCACTGGTGAAATGTAAAACGCAGGCATCGCTGCCTGCGTCCACTGCCCTTTTTGGTAGCCCCGACGGGGTTCGAACCCGTGTCCCCGCCTTGAGAGGGCGATGTCCTAGACCACTAGACCACGGGGCCACATTTTGGCTGGGGAGGAAGGATTCGAACCCTCATAATCAAATCCAGAGTCTGACGTCCTACCATTAGACGACTCCCCAACGCCGAATTACGCAAGGGTTAGTATAACAAAAGCAAAGCCTGATGGCAATAGTAATTACAAGCCTTCTACCAGCCTTGCAGCCCTTGTCTCACACTGCCTTTTAGCCTCTTCCTCATCGATTGTGAGGATCTTCCCGGCGCTCATCACCATCCTGCCGTCGATGAAGACGGTGTCCACGTCCGAAGACTTCGCCGAGTAGACTATGTTGGACAGAAGA
>CAZHKX010000069.1:0-9257 GCA_964532805.1 uncultured Clostridia bacterium | reverse complement strand
TGAGTGCAATAGCGATGAGTGCCAGTGTACGTCTCACTAAGATCTACCTCCTTATTTGGATTGACTCTTCAATTCTACTCATTAAGCGGGATTGCCCGCCTTAGGGATTCGGACTGATTGGAAACTCTTATGTTTCATAGGGATTCGACGATGTATATTCAAATCCTTCTTCAATTCTATGTTAATGCGGCATACATATCAAGGTATGCGGTATATTGGGCATAAACCACTGCTAAACCCGCTTATACAGCATCGCATACCTTTTCAAGCCCCGAATGACCTTAAGTAGGCTTTTCTGTTATTATCTTCTTATAAACAGGCGTCTCTTAGGCGCTTTTCGGGAGTGTGTTCCATGCCCTCATATGATGTCGCCATCATCGGCGCAGGCGTCACAGGCTGCGCGATGGCCAGGCGGCTGTCCATGTACAAGCTCAGGACGATAGTCATAGAAGCCGAGGATGACGTCGCCTGCGGCACTACCAAGGCCAACACGGCCATAGTCCATGCCGGCTACGACGCGAAGCCGGGCACATGGAAGGCCCTGACGAACATAGAGGGTTCAAGGGCCTATGCGAAGCTGTGCGCCGAGCTTGACGTGCCTTACTTCAACTCCGGAAGCCTCGTAATCGGGCTCAATCCCGACCAGGATGCAGCCGTCCTCGGCCTTAAGGCGAGGGGCGATGCGAACGGCGTGCCCGGCCTCGAGGTGATCGGAAGGGAAAGGATACTCGAGCTGGAGCCGAACGTGAACCCCGAGGCGACGAGCGCGCTTTACGCGCCCACCGGGGCATACACCTGCCCATGGGAGATGGCGATAGCGCTTATGGAAAACGCGGTCGAAAACGGTGTGGAGCTCCTATTGGGCGCGGAAGTGATGGATATTCGCGAGATAACCGGCGGCTTCGAGCTCGCCCTCAAAGACAAGGTAATAAGCTCAGCCTACGTGGTGAACGCCGCCGGGCTTCACGCCGACAAGGTGGCCGCGATGGTGGGGGAACCCGGCTTCAGGATAGCTCCCAGGCGGGGAGAGTACTGGCTTTTCGACAAGAACCTCAAGGGCCTTGTGACGAGACCCCTGTTCACGGCGCCGACGCCGATATCGAAGGGCGTCGTCGTGACCCCCACCGCCGACGGGAACCTGATGGCGGGGCCCAATGCCGAGAACATCGACGATCCTGACGACATCTCTACTACTTCAGCAGGCCTGGAGAAAGTCTGGAACGATGCGCTTGGGCTCGTCCCCTGCCTTCAGAGAAGGTCTGCGATAACGAACTTCGCGGGGCTGAGGGCTGCCTCATATCCTCAGGGGGACTTCATCGTGGGGCCCATGGAGGGGCACGGAAGGTTCTTCAACATGGCCGGGGTCGAATCCCCCGGCTTGACCTCGGCGCCGGCGATTGCCGCGCATGTAGAGGGTATGCTGAGGGAGGCGGGCCTTCAGCTGGAAAGCAAGGGTGATTGGAATCCCGAAAGGAAGGGCCTGGTGCACTTCGCGCTGCTATCGCAGGAAGAGCAGGACGAGCTTGTCATGAAAGACCATAGTTACGGCCACGTCGTATGCAGGTGCGAGACGGTGACCGAAGGCGAGATAATGGCGGCTCTTCATAGGCCAGTCCCGTGCACAACGATGGATGGGCTAAAAAGGAGGACACGGCTCGGCGCCGGAAGGTGCCAGGCAGGCTTCTGCAGCCCCAGGGCGCTCGGCATTGTGGCCAGGGAGCTCGGTGTTGATGTCGGAGACATCAGCAAGAACGGGGACGGGTCGCACTACGTGCTCGGCCTTCTTGGGGAGCAGCAAGAAGGAGGCGACGCAAGTGACAGAGCTTAAGGTCGACGTCGCCGTAATAGGGGCAGGCCCGGCGGGCCTTGCAGCCGCCATAGAGGCAAGGCGGGCGGGGGCAGGAAGCGTTTTAGTGCTTGAGAGGGACAGGGAGCTTGGAGGGATACTCCAGCAGTGCATACATAACGGCTTCGGCCTGCACCTGTTCGGCACCGAGCTTACGGGGCCTGAGTACGCCCACCGCTTCATAGAGGAGGCTAAAGAGGCGGGAGTGGATTTCATGCTGGACACCATGGTCCTTGAGGTGGGCCGCGACAGGAGCATAACCGCCCTGAACGAGAGCAGGGGGATGTTCCGCATAAAGGCAGGGGCAGTCGTTCTTGCGATGGGCTGCAGGGAGAGGAACAGGGGCGCTGTCACCATACCGGGTGCCAGGCCGGCGGGGGTCTTTACGGCAGGAGCTGCCCAGCGGCTCGTGAACATGGAGGGCTACATGCCCGGCAGGAGGATAGTGATCCTCGGCTCGGGCGACATAGGCCTGATTATGGCAAGGCGCATGACCTGGGAGGGAGCCAAGGTAGAGGCGGTGCTGGAGATATTGCCTTTTCCAAGCGGGCTTACGAGAAACCTCGTCCAGTGCCTTAATGACCAGGGCATACCGCTTCACCTGGGAAACACCGTGGTCAAGGTCCACGGCAGAAGGCGGGTGGAGGGCGTGACGGCGGCGAAGGTTGACGAGAAGCTGAGGCCGATACCGGGCACCGAATGGTTCATACCGTGCGACACGCTGCTGCTTTCGATAGGCCTCATACCAGAAAACGAGCTTAGCAGGGGAGCCGGGGTGGAGCTAGACCCGATTACGGGGGGGCCTATAGTCAGCGACGACATGGAGACCAGCATACCCGGCATATTCTCCTGCGGAAACGTGGTGCATGTGCACGACCTCGTGGATAATGTCACCATGGAAAGCAGGATAGCAGGCCTGGGCGCGGCCAAGGCTGCGCTCGGCAGCATAGACAGGGGCGCCAGCGTGAGGACCCGGGCGGGGGAGAACATAAGGTATATCGTGCCACACGAGCTGAGGCTCACCAACTGCGAAGGGCGGGACACCACGCTTTATATGAGGGTGAACAAGCCGGTCGAGAAGGTGAGGGTCATCGTAAGCTCCGGCGGAAAGCAGGTTTACTCCAAGGCGGAGAGGATATGCAAGCCGGCCGAGATGCTGGTGCTCAAGCTGCCGAAGGGCAAGCTGTCAGGCATAGATGCAGGTTCAACCATAGAGATCGCGATAGCGTCGGAATGACCGAGGTGTTGGAGATGGAGACAAGGGAGCTTACATGCATAGTCTGCCCGGTAGGATGCAGGCTGAAGGCGACAATAGAAGGCCCGGACATGGCAATAGAGGGCAATGCCTGCCCGAGGGGCAAGAAATACGGGCTGGACGAGCTCTGCAGCCCGGTGAGGATGCTCACGTCGACAGTAAGGATCGAGGGCGGCTTCCTGCCCAGGCTTCCCGTTAGGAGCGCTTCGCCCATCCCCAAGAGCAAGATAGGCGAGGCTCTGGCTGAACTGAGGAAGGTGAGCGTCGCCGCACCTGTGGGCATCGGAGAGGTTATACTTAAGGATGTGGCAGGCACGGGCATAGACATAGAGGCCTCTAGGCCTATGGCCAGGATATGACGAGCCCGAAGGGGCTTACGGAGGTAGATCACATGAAGGATCTGGTGATTATCGGAAGCGGACCGGCAGGCATGGCCGCCGGCATATATGCCAAGCGCGGCGGGCTCGACACAATGCTAATAGAGAAGGTCTCGCCTGGCGGGCAGGCGGTATACGCTCACATGATAGAGAACTACCCCGGCTTCTACCAGGTGCCGGGCTATGAGCTCATGTTCACTTTCGCGGACCATCTCTCGAAGTTCGGCCTGGTGCCGGAGGTGAAGGACATACAGTCCATAGACCTTGTCAGCAAGGTAAAGAAAATCGTTACCGACGCCGGCATCATCGAGGCGAAGGCAGTGGTGATAGCATCCGGGGCGAGCCCCAGGAGGCTGGGGCTTGTAAACGAGGGAAGGCTCATAGGGCGCGGGGTGAGCTACTGCGCCAACTGCGACGGAAACTTCTTCAAGGGCAGGGATGTCGTAGCCATCGGGGGCGGGGATGCCGCCGCGGAGGACGCGCTCTATCTCGCCAAGATATGTAGGAAGGTCTACCTGGTGCACAGGCGCGATTCGCTAAGGGCGCAGCATATAGTCCAGCAGAGGCTGTTCTCGCTGACTAACGTCGAGATGGTCTGGGATAGCGTCGTTGAGGACATACTGGGCGCCGAGAAGGTCGAAGGGGTGGCGGTCAAGAACGTGAAGACCGGCGAAGCTTCGAGCATCGCGGCCGACGCGGTCTTCGTCGCCATCGGCCAGGTGCCAAACACCGACCTGTTCAAAGGGCAGATCGCCCTCTCCGAGACAGGACATGTGACGGTTGACCGCGAGATGAGGACGAACCTTGCCGGCGTGTATGCTGCCGGAGACGTGACAGCAAAGGCCCTAAGGCAGGTGGTCACCGCTGTGGCTGACGGCGCCATAGCCTCATACGGGGCGATTAAGTACATCAGCACTGAGTTCTAGGAAGGCGGATACATGGGCGATTGCTGCAGCTCGGATAACAAGCACCAAGACTCATGCGGATGTGAGGGGCAGTCCCGGCATTCCCACGATCACTCCCATGGGCATGAGCATGGCGAGAAGGGCTCAAGGGCCCTTCGGATATCCCTTGCCGCTGGCGCGATGCTTTTCGCCGGGGGGCTTTTAGACGCACACGTCATCCATTCGGGGGCCGCCTTCTGGCTTAACCTCGCCTCGGCGCTCTCAGTCGGCTGGAACATACTCAGGGAAGTTGCAGGTGACATCAAGTCCAGGCAGCTTTTCACGGAGAACCTCCTTATGGCGACGGCGGCAGTGGGGGCATTCTTGATCGGAGAGCATGCCGAAGGCGCCGCCGTACTCGTCCTTTATACTTTGGGCGAGGTCCTTCAGGGCGCGGCGGTCGCAAGGTCCAGGGATAGCATCAGCAGGGCGATGGACCTAAGGCCCGATAGGGCGAGGGTCCTTGCCGACGGCGTTGAGACAGAAGTCTCTCCGGAAGAGGTGCAGCCGGGCCAGGTCATGGTGATCAAGCCGGGCGAGAAGGTCCCGCTGGACGGGACCGTGCTCGTTGGGAAATCCTATCTTGATATGTCGAAGCTTACTGGCGAGTTCATCCCAAAACAGGTCGAGGAGGGCTCTCAGGTGCTCTCCGGCACGATTAACGGCATCGGCCTCATCGTCGCCCGGGTAGACAAGCCCTACGGGATGTCCACTGCCGCAAGGATTATGAGAAGCGTGGAGCAGGCCGAGGAGAGAAAGGCTGTGCCTGAGCGCTTCATAAGGCGCTTTGCAAGATACTACACCCCTGCTGTGTTCGCAATAGCCGCGCTGATTGCCGTCCTGCCGCCGCTTCTGGGTGCAGGCGCTTTCGAGGACTGGGCGAAACGGGCCCTGGTGATGCTCGTCATGTCCTGCCCGTGCGCGCTTGTTATCTCAGTCCCCCTGGCCTATTTCGCCGGCATGGGAAGGATCTCCAGATACGGCGTGCTCGTCAAAGGCGCCGCATTCGTCGATGTGCTGGCAGGGCTCGACACTGTCGTGTTCGACAAGACGGGCACCCTTACAGAAGGAAGCTTCAAGGTGAGGGAGGTAGTTCTTGCGGACGGAACTGAGCATACGGAGCTTGTAGGGGCCGCCGCATCGGTGGAAATGGGTTCGAACCATCCCATAGCATCCTCCATAGTCGAATACGCGAAGAGGATGGGCATAGAAGGCGACGGGGTGAGGCCGGAAGGCTACAGCGAGATCGCCGGAAGCGGCGTGATAGCGTCAGTCAACGGAAAGAGCGTCGCGGTCGGCAACCGTGACCTGATGGACAAGGTGGGGGCGAAGGTCGAAGCCGAGAGCTGCTCTGAGCCGGTCTGCTCACATACCGTGGCCAATGTCGCGGTGGACGGGAGCATGATAGGCAGCCTTCATCTGGGGGATATCCCCAAGGAGATGGCGGGGGAGACAATCAAGCAGCTTCAGGAGCTCGGCATCAGGCGCATAGCCATGCTCTCGGGGGATAAGAGGGCAGCCGCCGAGGCCATAGCAGGGCTTATAGGGGTCGAGGAGGTCCATGCGGAGCTTCTTCCGGATGAGAAGATGGCGGTGCTGGAATCGATAATATCGAAGGCAAGGAAGACGGCCTTCGTAGGCGACGGGGTGAACGACGCCCCTTCTCTTACAAGGGCCGACCTGGGCATCGCGATGGGCGCGCTTGGTTCCGATGCTGCCATAGAGTCTGCGGATGTGGTCGTAATGGACGACAACCTCGCTAAGCTTCCCAGGGCCATAAAGGCGGCCAGGCTGACGAGGACTATCGCCATGCAGAATATCGTAGGGGCGCTTGCGGTGAAGGCCTTCTTCCTAATACTTGGGGGAAGCGGCAGGGCGGGCATGGTGGAGGCGATAGTGGCGGATGTAGGGCTTTCGCTGCTGACTGTGCTTAACTCGTTCAGGCTTTTCTCCGCCAGGGAATGACAAGCCGTGAGCTAATCGCCGCCTTTATGAACATAATGCTTGACAGGCGGCACTATGAGTAATAATATTGCGTCATAACGCATAAACTTACCACGGAGGCGCGGGCATGAAGCGAGCGATATCGATGAAAGCAATATATCGATATTACGCCTATATGGCGGCTTGTCCCTGCGCATACCGTCGGGTATAGGCAGAGCTTAGGGTACGCCGCCTTAAGCGGCGCAGGGGCAGGCCGTAAAGATCGAAGGCTCGGATAGTCCGGGTCTTCTTGTTTTTTACTGCCTTGAGAATGATCCGGCCCCGCGCCGCCCATGGAATTTGAGGGAGGATGTACCGATGGAGTTCAGGCTTAGAGACGGCAGGACCATACCCGTGGAGATGCACAAGAGCAAGGTAGTTCAGAAGATCAACCTTCTTTCCCCAGATAAGAGGCTCAAATCCATAAGGGAGGCCGGTTTCAACACGTTCCTTCTAAGAAGCGGGGACGTGTTCCTTGATATGCTCACCGACAGCGGCACGAACGCGGTGAGCGACTGCCAGCAGGGCGCCACTATGTGCTCGGATGATGCCTACGCAGGCTCGGAGAGCTTCTACAGGCTCACCGATGCAGTGAAGAAGGTCTGGGGCAAGCAGTTCGTGCTGCCAGTGCACCAGGGCAGGGCGGCAGAGCACATACTGGCCAGGTTCTTCGTGAAGCCTGGCTCATTCATCCCCATGAACTACCATTTCACAACCACAAGGGCGCACTTCTTCATGCAGGGCGGCACAGTGCTGGAGCTTTTCAAGAAAGGCGCGCTCGACATCGAAAGCGACGAGCCGTTCAAAGGCGACATCGACATCGAGGCGGTCGAAGCCGTGATAAAGGAGCATGGGGCCGCAAAGGTGCCGTTCGTCAGGATGGAGGCTACGACTAACCTGATAGGAGGCCAGCCGTTCTCGCTTCAGAACCTTAGGGAGCTGAAGGCGATGCTTCTGAGGCACGGCATACCCCTTATGCTGGACGCAAGCCTGATCTCGGAGAACGCCTTCATGATCTGGAAGAGGGACAGGACCGCCGCAGGCATGAGCATCGCACAGATACTCATGGAGATAATGGACTTAAGCGACATAGTCTACCTCTCCGCCCGCAAAAGCTGCGCCGGAAGAGGCGGCATGATAATCACCAACAGGCAGGACTTCTACGATGGCATCGCCCCAATGATTCCGGTCTATGAGGGCTTCCTTACTTACGGCGGCATGTCCTCCAGGGAGATCGAGGGCATAGCGGTCGGCATAGAGGAGATGACGGACCCGGAGGTCGCCGGCTCTTCCGTTGAGATGATACGCTTCGGCGTCGAGAAGCTCAGGAAGAACGGGATACCGGTCATTACTCCTGGCGGAGGACTTGGGATACACCTCGATGCCAAGCAGTTCCTGCCGCACATACACTGGAGCGGCTACCCCGCCGGATGCCTTGCTGCAGCCATGTACATCATATCCGGAGTAAGGGGAATGGAGCGCGGCAGCGTGTCCATGGATAGAAACGAGAAGGGGGAAGAGGTGCCTTCCGACCTCGAGCTTCTTAGGCTTGCCGTGCCGAGGAGGGTCTTCAGCGCATCCCACATCGAATACATGACAGACATGGCCATGTGGCTCTTCGAGAACAGCAAGCTTGTGGGAAGCCTCAAGTTCGTGCAGGAGCCGCCGGTGCTGAGGTTCTTCATGGGCAAGATGGCTCCGATAGGGGATTGGGACGCAAAGCTCCTGGAGGCTGTGAAATCGGACTTCGGCTGCTAAAGGGGTTATCATAGGAAACCGAGACGGGGCACAGAGCGAGACATCGCACTGCGCCCCGTTTCTCATCTCATGCGGATCCTGCGGATCCTATAGGCCCTTCTCTATACTGGCCCCTGCCGTGAGAGGGTTCACCATGTTCGATATAAGGCGGGTAGAGTAGATGACCGAAGCCCTCTTTATCGAAGCTTTGCCGAACCTTGCCGCCATGTCGTCCATCACTCCCCTTATCCTCCCGCCCAGGTCAGAATCAACATCCAACGGCAATCTCAGCTGGATTTCGGCAGTGAGCCCCGAGACGCCGGCTCCTACAAGGCGCACAGGGCGCCCCTTCTCGTACACTCTTGCGTATACGTGCAGCAATGCGTCCATTATGTGGTCTGTGAGGGTCATGTCATAGCCTATTGTGTGTGAGCCGCCCACATCCTTGAAATCAGAGTACCTGAGATGAAGGTAGGCGACCCGGGCTGCCATCTTCTCGGCTGCAAGCCTTCCTGCGAGCCCGTCGGCTATCATGAGCAGATGGGCTTTTATGACATCCTCATCCGTGGTCTCCTGGAGCATGGTGAAGTCGTTGCTCATGGACTTCACCTTGAAGGGGATGCCCCAGCCATAGGAAGGTTCCCTTCCCTCGATCGAATCATACAGCCAATCGGCCCTGACTCCCATAAGGGGGCGCAGGAGCTCCCTGGGAAAGCGCCTCAGCTCGCCAAGCGTATGTATACCGCGCTTTGCCAGAAGCGCCGCCGTCCTATACCCGATGCCGGGAAGGTCGTCTACGGGAAGGCTGTCTATCTCCTGGCTTATCCTGTCGGGGCGGATGAGCTTAAGCCCGTCGGGCTTTCCCATATCGGATGCCAGCTTTGCCAACACGCGGGTGTCGGCTATGCCTGCAGTGACGGTGATGCCGAGCTTCCTTCTGGTCCATGACCTGAAGTCGTCAGCGATCGAAGAGGCCCTTTCATAGCCCTCCGGGCAGCTTATATGGAACTCGTCTATGGAGCAGGGGTGCACATACTGCCCATAGGTAACGAGCTTCTCATGCAGCTTCCTGCTGAAGTCAAGGTAGACGTGCGGCTTGCCCCGTATGAAGAAGC
>CAZHKX010000068.1:0-9309 GCA_964532805.1 uncultured Clostridia bacterium | reverse complement strand
TCCAGGGCCTCCCTGTCGGATGCTTCCACCATGACCCTTACGACAGGTTCTGTGCCCGACGCCCTCACGAAGACCCTGCCTGACCCGCTAAGCTCGGCTTCAGCTGCTCTGACCGCCGCCCAGATCTCGGCGTCCGCCGCCAGTGCGTCCTTCCTTGCCACCCGAACTGCCTTCTGCCCCTGGGGATACTTCCTCATGCACGAGGCAAGCTCCGATGCCCTCCTGCCGGATTCCTTCACGGTCCGGGCAAGCCTTATCGCGGTAAGAAGCCCGTCTCCGGTCGTACCCATATCAAGCATGACTATGTGGCCGGACTGCTCTCCTCCAAGCTTAAGGCCATTTTCCCTCATGAGCTCGAGGACGTATCTGTCCCCGTTGTCCGCCGTCAGCTGCCTTAGGCCCATGGCCTTCAGAGCCTCCGCGAAGCCCATGTTGCTGTAGGCGGTCGCCACAACGGCGTCTCCACCGAGAAGGCCCTCCTTGCTCATGCCGGATGCGATCATCGCCATCTCAAAGTCGCCGTCGAGCACCCTTCCGGCCTCATCCGACATTATGCAGCGGTCGGCGTCGCCGTCGAAGGCGAAACCCATGTCGCAGCCGAGCCGCAAGGTAACCTCAGCCATCGACTGGGGCGATGTGGCCCCGCAGCCGAGGTTGATGTTCCTGCCGTCCGGCCTGTCGGCTGTCACGTACACTTCAGCCCCGAGCCTTCTGAAGGCCTCGGGGGCTATGCCGAACGCCGCCCCGTTGGAGCAGTCCAGAAGCACTTTCAATCCTTTAAGCCCACCCGGGCATGCTGATACCGCGAAGTCCTCGTAGGCGGCTTGCCCCTCCGAGAAGTCCAGCACCCTGCCGAATCTCTCCGGCATGGCGGCCTTCTTTCCGGACAGCATTCCATCAAGGGCGGCCTCGATCTCATCTTCGACCGAATCGGGAAGCTTGAACCCGTCGGGCCCGAAGAACTTGATGCCGTTGTACTCGAAAGGGTTGTGAGATGCGGAGATCACGACGCCGCAGGCGGCGCCCCTGGAGGCCGTCAGCATCGCCACCGCAGGAGTCGGCACGACCCCCGCCATAAGGGCGTCCGCCCCTCGCGAGGCTGCGCCTGCCGCCAACGCCGATGCCAGCATGGCCGATGATTCCCTGGTATCCATCCCGATTACGGCTTCCCTGCCCGATGCGCCGAGAACCGTCATGCCGGCCGCGCCGACTGCCAGCGCAAGCTCGGCCGTTAGCTCATCGCCGGCGATTCCCCTGATTCCGTCGGTGCCGAAATATCTGCCCATATACAACCTCCGCCTTGGCTTAGCGCCATTACTTACTGCTTCTCGGATTCCTGGTCCTTAGCCATCCTCTTCATGGCCGACAGCACCATCGACCCTGTAGCCTGGTTGGTCGCCACGGGCACGTTGTGTACGTCGCAGACTCTAAGCAACGCGTTTATGTCGGGTTCGTGCGGCTGTGCCGTAAGCGGGTCGCGAAGGAAGATCACGGCGTCGATTTCGCCCTGGGCCACCATGGAGCCTATCTGAAGGTCCCCGCCGTAGGGTCCCGAAAGCTTCCTCGTAATAGAAAGCCCGGCCTTCTCCGAGATCAGCTTGCCTGTGGTGCCTGTGGCGACGAGCTCGCATTGGGACAGGAAGCCCGAGTTGACCTGGCAGAACGCCACCATGTCGGGCTTCTTCTCGTCGTGGGCGATGAGCGCGATGCGCATTCCTACCTCCGATGACTGCGGGCTTCTCTGCCCTCGTGATCCTATGCCCTGCTGGGGGGCATGATGAGCCAGCAGGCGAGGTATGCGATGAGCCCCGTGCCGGCTGAGAAGACTATGGCGATTGCGAATGCGACCCTGACTACGGTCGGGTCCAGCCCGACGTACTTCGCGATTCCGGAGCACACGCCGCCTATCATCTTGTCGTCAACGTTTCTTACCAGCTTCTTATCCAAGTGTATCCCCTCCGATCGGGTGGCGCTAAGCCGCCCCTCGTTAAAGCTTAAGCCTCAGGAATTACCAGCCAGCAGACTATGTAGGCCAGCACGCCGAACCCTGCGCCCAGGGCGAGAAGGACCCAGACCACCCTTACGATGGTGGGATCCACGCCGAAGTAGTTGCCTATGCCGGAGCAGACTCCGCCCAGCATCTTGTTCCTGGTGTCCCTAGTAAGCTTCTTTTGATCCATCGACGTTGCCTCCTTAATTCGCCTGCAGGCCTAATTGGCCTGAGGAATGATGAGCCAGCAGATTATGTAGGCAAGAAGCCCCGCGCCAGCGAAGACGATCGTAAACGCCCACAGCAGCCTGATTAGCGTCGGGTCGGTTCCCAGATACTCCGCGACGCCTGCGCAAACTCCGCCTACCATCTTGTTGTTCCTGCTTCTCAGAAGCTTCTTCATGAGCTCTAGCCACCCTTCATTATGAAAGCGTTATGACGCCTTTTACCCTGGTGTCGAAAAACCTTGTCGAGTGCGCCGGCCTGATGATAAGCGCCGTGTCAGCACCCCGGCCTGACCCGCCGATTCCTATTACGTCCTCGCCGTGGGGTATGAGCCCGGAATCAAGCGCCATCACGGAGACCTCCACCGCCACCTTCGCGCCCTGGCCGAAGAGCTTCAGCGCATTCGCTATCATGCTCAGCGGATATATCCCCTTGTGCTGGCCGCTTAATGACCTCTCCACGCCCCCGAAGAGGTGGGTGGTCGTAAGGACCATGACGCCCTCCCTTGAGAGCTCAGCCCTTGCCGAGGGCTCCATCTCGTCCACGCCGTCGGCAGAGAAGCCAACCATGTGGGTCACGCATACTACTTTGGGGACCTCTTTGCCCGCGAAGGCTTCCCTTGCGGCTTTGAGCACCTCGATTGCGGTCCTGCCCGAGTTGGAGGCGACAACAATGTGCCTTATTCCAAGCTCCAAAGCCTTTTCAGCCGAAAGCCTCGCTACTTTGGAGGTCAGTTCCGTCCTGTCAGTCTCAGCCATCCCGAAGCCACCGCCCTTTTGGGTGCATTATGCTATAAACTATATTTTACAGCAATTCCCCGCACTTATACCATCAATCGGGGGCAAATATGGGGCCGGGGCCTGTGTTAGGCGCCCGGCCCCGTTTTTCAGGATGCCGTGTCCCTCCGGTGCCTGAAAGCTAGTCCTCGGTTATCACGATTGTGCCGTTCCTGGTCTCGATCTCCAGGTCCGCCTTTACCTTGGCGTCGGAGAACCCCTTGCTCCTCCAGGTGCCGCTCTTATGCATCGAGCTGATCGACGATTCCTGTATCGTCTCCAGGCCCTCCAGGTCCATCTTCACGGCCCCATGCCTGCTTGATGCCTGTATCTGCATCGGAACGGACTTTGACCTATTGATGCCCGCCCTGACGGAGCCGTTTCCGCTGGACAGCCTCACGGTGCCTCCAGCAAGGACCATGTTCGACCTTACGCTGCCGTTCACGGTGCTGGCGTTGACGTCCATGAACTTGCCGTCGAGCTTGACGCTCCCGTTTACGGCCTGCGCCTCGAGCATGCCGATCTCCGCGTCTGTGACCTGCACGCTGCCGTTGACAGTCTTAAGAAGCGCACCCTTCGCGGGGACCTCTATGACCTTCACGCTGCCGTTGACCGACTGGGCCGATATGTCGAACTGCAGATTCCTGGGAAGGAACACCTCGACTAGGGCCACTGAGACGTTAAGGCTGTCTATGGACTTCACCTTGAGGCCAGCCTTCGGGTCGAAGAAGACCTCGATGTGCTTATTGGCAATCTTCTGGACTTCCTCCCTCGGAGCGTTTCTGACCAGCACCTTGGATACGACCTTGATGTCGGTGCCGTCCTCGTTGGGAAGGAAGCGGATCGCGCCGTTTGTCAGCGAAACGTTAATCGGAAGCCTGTCTTTCACTTCGGACGTCCCCATCCTGAAGGAGGGGTTCGCGCTAATGCCGCTAAGCTCCGATATCCCCCATGATTTCAACAGGTCGGTCAGCGTCGACTTCTTGCCGTCCTTGGTTATGGTGACGCTGTCAAGTGCCCTCTGCACCTTCTCGGGTATGTCGCTTACGAGCTCCTCCAGGTCCTCCGCCATGCTGCCGAGGCGCTCTTCAAGGTCCGGTCCCATCTCGAGCTTCGCCTTGCGCCACTGTGCCCCGGCCTTCTGCTCATCGGCCTTTGGCGCTTCCGGCCCGGCTTCTGCGCTTCTGCCCTGCCCCGTTGCCTCAGCGGCTGCCGAGGGCTCCACCTTGTCCTCCTCGTCCTGCTTTGAAGCTGCGTCAAGGTCAAGGGCCTCCAGGAGCTCGTCTGCCTCTTCCGCCGTTATCTTACCTTCTGAAAGGAGGTTGAGTATCAGTTTCCTCTCGTCGGACATCTTGAGATCCCTCCGTTATCTAAGCTTGAGCCTCTTTATGGCCTCTTCGGCCGATATCTCGCCCTTCTTTAGCTGCTCGAGCACTTCCTTCTTCCTTGCCGCTGAAGCCTCCTTGGCCGGTGCCGGCTCCTGGTCCACATTGTAGCCGAGAGCCGTTATCGTCTGGTCAAGCCTGCTTCTCACCGCCGGGTAGGATATGCCCAGCTCCTTTTCCACGTCCTTGATGTTGCCGCGGTTTTTTATGAATACTTCGACGAAGACCTTGAGCTCCGGGGGGAGCTGGCAGAACTTGCACACCGTGAAATGACCCTCTATGTTGGTATTGCACGATGTGCAAGACAGCCTTGTGATCTCCAGTTGTCCACCGCATATCGGGCACTTGCCGATTGCCTCTCTCGCCGCCATGTTACCCATCCTCCTTACAGGACTATCTCGAAGACCGCCTCGTCCGCCACCGACGTCCTGATGAGGGTGATGAGCCTTCTCTCGGAGCCATTAGCAAGCTCGGTATCCCTCGCATGCCAGACCTGCCTGTGTGCCGCGTTCCTCATGCACTCCCTGCCCTCGCAGTCGTTACTTGCGCGCATCATCTGTACGTCCCTGAGATCCCACATGAACATGATACCCACCTCCGAATTATCTTATCTTCAATTCGGATTATAAATATCGATGTCATTGATGTCAATACCCATATTAATAAAATTAATACTTTTGTTAATTTCCTTGTTCGAGGCCAGCTAGAGCAGCCTTCAACCCGAGGCCCCCTCCGAAGCCGGTGAACCTGCCGCCCGCGCCGAACACCCTGTGGCACGGCACGACGATGAGAAGAGGGTTCGATGCCATGGCTGCCCCCACTGCCCTTGACGCCCTGGAGCTTCCGGCTGCGGCCGCCATCTCCCCGTAGCTGATGTAGCGCCCTGGGGGCACATCCCTCAGCAGGGCGAGCACCTTCCCCGTGAAGCCTCCGCCTAAGGCCTCCTCGTCCACTGGAAGGGCGCGGATTATCTCCCACGCCGACATGTCGCCTGACAGGAAGCCCTTTATCGCGCCAGCTGCCTGCGAAGACAGCTCCGACGGGTCGTACAGGCCTTGCTCCTGCCTGCGCGCGCCATTTGCGAGCTCAAGCAGCTCCTCGTGTCCTATCGGCCTTATAGGGATGCCCTCCTTCTTCAGCGTGGAGCCGGGCACTATGGTTCTTGCCCCTTGCATATCGGAGAAGCCCTCGACCGTGGACATGGTCAGGCCCTTCTCGGTAGCCCTGACGACAACCTCCCCGAACCTGCCGGCATCAATCCTCGTTTCCTTCACCATCCTCGGCACCTCCATCTTCTTGCTCCTGGGCGGAAAGCTGCGTTTCCGCCGCGATCCTGGCGGCGGCATCCTTGGCGTGCAGGTGGGCCCAGACGGCGGCTGCGGAGCCCTTGTCCATGCCCTTCACCTTCCTGATCGCTTCCTCATCCTGTAGGCTCAGCTCCGCCAACGAGCCGAAAGCCTTCATAAGCGCCATGAGCCTCGCCTTCCCTATTCCCGGAAGGTCCGTAAGCTCAGATTTTATGCTCTTCTTGCCCCTGATGCTCCTATGGTATGTTATGGCGAACCGATGGGCCTCGTCTCTCACCCTCTGGACCAGGTGAAGGGCGAAGCTGTCCTTAGGAAGGATCACCGGGTCTTCGGCGCCGGGCAGGAAAAGCTCCTCGTTCTTCTTTGCCAGGCCTGCGGCCGGAAGCTCGTAGCCGTTTGCCCTCATCGCCTCAAGCGCGGCCCCCAGCTGGCCCTTGCCCCCGTCTATGAGAAGAAGGCCCGGAAGCTTCGAGAATTTGGGGTCCTGCTCCTTAGCCTTGGCGAACCTTCTTCCTACTGCCTCGCCCATGCTCTTGAAGTCGTCGGCACCCTCCACCGTCCTTATCCTGAAGCGCCGGTAGTCGTTCTTCTGGGGAAGGCCGTCCTCGAACACGACCATTGAGGCTACAGTGTCCGTCCCCTGAATGTTGGATATGTCGAAGCATTCTATCCTGTAGGGGGCGGCGGGAAGGCCGAGCGCCTCCGCAAGGGCCTGCACAGCCCCCTGGGTCCTCGCCCTCGAGCGCTCCTCCTCGGCAAGCCTCAGCCTCAGCATCTCCCCGGCGTTCTCCCTAGCCATCTCCGAGATGTCGCGCTTGGTGCCCCGCTTGGGGTAGATGAACCTCACCCGCCTGCCGGAGTTCATGCCGGTGAGCCAATCCTCGATCTGCCTTGCCTCCTCCGGCGCCTCAGGCAGGCTTATGACCGGCGGCACCGAGGTCGCATCCATGTAGTACTGCTTAAGGAATGCAGCAAGCAGCTCGCTGTCAGGCGCGTCGGAGGCTCCCTCCATGAAGAAGTGGGCCTTCCCGTTCACCCTGCCGTCTCTTATCATGATGACCGCGACGCATGTGTCGGTGAGCTGCCTTGCCACCCCTATAGCATCCGTGTCGTCTCCGGGCTCCATCACGATCTTCTGCATCGCGCCAACCAGCTCAACTGATTTAATCCTGTCTCTTAGAAGCGCCGCCTTCTCGAAGAGCATCTCCTCGGAGGCCTTCCTCATCTCGGCGGTGATCTCCCTTATAAGCCGGTCGACCCTTCCCTCCAGAAGCAGTATCGCCTGGTCGACGACGGCTCTGTACTCCTCGACTGTAACGAAGCCGGCGCAGGGCGCCATGCACCTTCCCATCTGGTAGTTAAGGCAGGGCCTTTTGTTCATGCCGGGCCTTATGTCCAGCTCGCACTGCCTTAGCGGGAACATGTGCCTGATCAGGCTCACGACCTCGCGCATCGCGCCTGTCGCGGCAAACGGCCCGTAATAGCGGGCTCCGTCCGCCTCGCGCTTCCTTGTGACGGAGAAGCGCGGGAAGGGCTCGTTAATGCTCACCTTTATGTAGGGGTAGGTCTTGTCGTCCTTTAGGAGGATGTTGTAGTGCGGCTTGTGCTTCTTGATGAGGTTGTTCTCAAGAAGAAGCGCCTCCACCTCGGTTGAAGTGACGATGTAGTCGAAGTCGGCGATCTTCGAGACCAGCGCTTCCGTCTTCGGCCCCAGGCCCCTTGAGCTTTGGAAGTATGAGCGCACCCTGTTTCTTAAGTTAACGGCCTTACCCACATAGATGACTTTGCCGGGAGCATCCTTCATGAGGTATACGCCCGGCTTCCCCGGCAGCTCCTTCAGCTTCTTCTTGAGCGGGTCGGGTCTGACGTCCATCAGCTGCCACCTGCAGGGACTACCCCTGCCATCTCCTTAAGGTATCTGCCGGTGTAGGATTCCTCGGAGGCGGCCACCTGCTCGGGGGTTCCGGAGGCAATTATCCTTCCGCCCCTCTCTCCTCCCTCGGGGCCGAGGTCGATGAGCCAGTCAGCGGTCTTGATGACATCCAGGTTGTGCTCGATGACAAGCACGCTGTTTCCAGTCTCCACTAGCCTATGCAGGACGGACAGCAGCTTCTCGGTGTCAGCGAAGTGAAGCCCCGTCGTAGGCTCGTCCAGAAGGTAGAGCGTCCTTCCCGTAGAGCGCTTCGAAAGCTCGGTGGCGAGCTTGACCCTCTGGGCCTCCCCGCCGGACAGCGTAGTCGCGGCCTGGCCGAGGGCCATGTAGCCGAGCCCTACGTCTACCAGGGTGTCAAGCCTTCTGGATATGGAGGGGATGTTCCTGAAGAACTCCGCGCCCTCCTCTATGCTCATGGACAGCACGTCCGCTATGCTCTTGCCTTTGTACAGGATCTCTAGCGTTTCCCTGTTGTAGCGCCTGCCCCCGCACTGCTCGCAGGGGACGTACACATCGGGCAGGAAGTGCATCTCGATTTTTATAATGCCGTCGCCGCGGCAAGCCTCGCAGCGCCCGCCCTTGACGTTGAAGCTGAACCTTCCTGACTTGTAGCCCCTGGTCCTGGCCTCCGGGACCTCGGAGAACAAGCCCCTTATATCGTCGAAGAGGCCGGTGTAGGTGGCCGGGTTCGACCTCGGGGTCCTTCCTATGGGCGACTGGTCGATGTTTATAACCTTGTCTATGTACTGAAGGCCCGTGATCCTCTCGTGCGCGCCGGGCTTCTCAGCTGAGCCGTAGATATTCCTGGCGAGGCTCCTGAACAGTATCTCGTTAATAAGGGTGCTCTTGCCTGAGCCTGACGCCCCTGTCACGCAGACAAACTGCCCCAGCGGGATGTCTGCGTCCACCTTCTTCAGGTTGTGCTCGGTGGCCCCCTTGATGGACAGCCACTTGCCGTTCGGGGTCCTTCTCTCGGATGGGACCTTTATCGCCCGCCTTCCAGCAAGGAAATCGCCGGTTATTGAGCCCTTCGTCTCGCAGATGTCCTCGACGCTTCCCTGAGCGACGATGTAGCCGCCGTGCTCTCCTGCTCCGGGGCCCATGTCGATGACTTCATCGGCTTCTCTTATCATCTCCTCGTCGTGCTCGACGACGATGACGGTGTTGCCGATGTCCCTCAGCCTCTTGAGCGTATCTATAAGCTTCCTGTTGTCCCTCTGGTGAAGGCCGATGCTGGGCTCGTCGAGTATGTACAGCACGCCGGTGAGTCCCGAGCCTATCTGCGTCGCAAGCCTTATGCGCTGGGCCTCACCTCCGGAAAGTGTGGCCGACGGGCGGTCAAGGGTTATGTAGTCGAGGCCGACGTTCACCAGGAATCCAAGCCTCTCCTTGATCTCCTTGATCAGCCTGGTGGCGATTATCTTCTCCCTCTCGTTAAGCTGCAGGGCCTGCAGGAACTCGAGTATGCCGCCGATGTTCCTGGCCGTGAGCTCGACTATGTTCTGCTCGCCTATGGTCACTGCAAGCGATTCCGGCTTCAGCCTTGCGCCGTTGCACTTCAGGCAGGGCTTGTAGCTCTGGTACTTCTCGTACTCCTCGCGCATGGTGTCCGAGGTGGTCTCCTTGTACCTTCTGTCTAGGTTGTTCATGACGCCCTCGAACTTCGTCCTCCAGAAGTGCTTCTCGCCGTAGC
>CAZHKX010000067.1:0-9426 GCA_964532805.1 uncultured Clostridia bacterium | reverse complement strand
GTCAGGATGATCGCGGTGATGAACAGGCTCTTGCAGCCGGCTATGAAGGTGTTGATCCCCTCCATCGCGGTGAACTTCTTCCTTGCCACGCCCATCAGGAATGCGATTATCGTGGCGAAGAGGGCCGCCTGGAACAGGACCACCGACGCGTCGGCGCTTGCGAAGGCCTCCCTTATGCCCGCCATGCTGAAAGGGGTATTCTGCAGGATCTCGTTCGATGCGACCGCCGCCTGGTAGCCATTGTAGTAGAAGTTGCCGATTGCGCCAGCGACAAGGGCTCCGAGCGGTATTATCGCATCCCAGATGTTGAAGCCCTTCGCTGGGTCCGGCTTGTACTCCTCCTCTTCCTTGTTGCCGAGGCCCGTGACAGGGGAGGTCACACCGTGCTTCCTCGCCCTCGCTTCGGCGCGCAGCATCGGCCCGAACTCCTTGGCCATGTAGATGCCTATTATGATGAACAGAAGGAGGAAGATATTGTAGTACCTGTAGGGGATGCTGTTTATGAACACCGAGTAGGCGGAGCTTGCCCCGCCCATCACCGAGTAGCCGCCGGGAAGCTGCGCGAAGCCTTCCTGTATGGCGGATACCTCGGTGGCAATCCAGGTGGAGACGAACATCAGGCCGGCAACTGGCGCCGCCGTGGCATCGACGATGAATGAGAGCTTCTCCCTGGAAACCTTCATCTTATCGGTTATGGGCCTCATGACAGGGCCTACGATAAGCGCGTTGGCGTAATCGTCGAAGAACACCAGAAGGCCAGCCAGCCATGAGAAGGCCTGTGCGGACTTGGCGTTTTTAGCCCTTCTCGAAAGCGCGTTTGCCACTGCGTGCATGCCGCCCATCTTTGTCACGAGCGCGATAAGGCCGCCGATGGTAAGGCACTGCATGATGACGCCTGCGTTCCAGGGGTCCGCCACCTGGCTGATCATGCTGTTTGCAAGGCTCATGAAGGACGCGAACATCGCGGATGCGAAGCCGGCGGAGAGGATCTCCCCCATGAATATGCCGGCGAAGGAGCCGATCATCAGGGACAGCACCACGTTCTTCGTCAGAAACGACAGCACTATCGCGATGAACGGGGGCAGAAGCGTCAGCACCCCGTAGGATTCGGCGCTGGCATGCCTTCTGGCGTCTACTATCTCGTCTTCTCCGGCACCGGCCACCTCGAGTGCCGCCACCTCCGATTGGGCCTCCCCGATTCTGCCCGAGTTCACGGACGTAAAGCCGATGATCAGGCCGAAGGCCACCACCAGCAGCACGCCCATGGCAAGGACCTGAGTCCTCGTCATGCTCATCTGTTCATACCCCTTTCGTTTGTGGGAAGAGGGCCGAAAAAGCGCTGCCGCAGGTTTTATCCCTGCGGCAGGCACGGCCATCGCAAGGATAGCGCTCCACGTATTCACGTGACAGTCCGGAGCATATTCTGCGCCGGACCAGCCGCCAGGCCGGGTGCCTGACGACTTCGGCGGCATCCCCTTTCCCGGTCGGTCGACGGGCTCCCCTGCCCTTACGACCGGTACTCATGTCTGTCGCGCCTCTATCCCACATTATTGAATTATGTATAAATTATGTATTGCCGTATACCCGCCTGTCAACAAGGCGATGCAAAAATCACAGGGACTCCAGTGCCGAGATGAAGTCGGCTGCGATATCCTCGGCGTCCTCAAGGCCCACTGAGACTCTGATCAGCCCGTCCGTGATTCCTGATCTGAGTTTCTCCTCTGAGGTGAAGCCCCTGTGCGAAGTGGATCCCGGATGGCTGATGGTCGTGGCATAGCTTCCCAGGCTCGGCACGAACGCTGCCATCCTCAGGGCAGATATGAACTTGGAGGCAGCCTCCCTCCCGCCGCTAAGCTCGAAGCTCAGCATGCCGCCGAAGCCGTCCAAAAGAAGCCTGGCAGCCGGGCTGCATGCATCAGCCTTGGCTTGAAGCCCCGGGTAATATACCTTGGCCACCTTCCCGCTTTTTAGCAGCGCTTCAGCAAGGGCCGCCGCGTTTATGCTGTGCCTTTCCATCCTGACGCCCAATGTGCGCATGCCCCTTAGGACGAGCCAGGCTTCAAACGGCGAAAGCACCGGTCCATACATGGTCTTGGCATGCCTGACCGCCTCAAGCACCCTGCCCGCGTCGCGGAAGTTGCCGCTTACGCTGACGCTTCCGCCCATTATGTCGTCGTGGCCGTTCATATACTTCGTAAGGCTGTGGATCACCACATCGGCCCCGTGCTCGATGGGCCTTAAGAGCATCGGGGAGGCGAAGGTGTTGTCCACCACGAACGTCGCCCCGTACCGGTGGGAGAGCTCGGCCAGCCTGGGCAGGTTCGCCACTTCCATCAGGGGGTTCGATATGCTTTCGCAGAACAGCATGTCCGCGCCGCCGGAAAGCGCTTCCTCCACCGCCTTCAGGTCAAGTATGTCGACGAAAGAGGATGCGATCCCCCTTCTTTGCTTCTCCTCCTGAAGCATGCTCTTTGATGCTCCGTACACAACCGAGGCGGATACCGCCTTGCCGCCCATCTTCAGCAGGGCCTCGAACGTTATCGAGGTCGCGGCCATGCCCGAACCGCACGCCACAGTCCCCAGGCTCCCCTCCAGGGCGTCAATGGAGCGCTCGAGCGCCTCGATGCCGGGATTGGCCATCCTCGAGTAGACATACCCGTTCTGCTTTCCTGTCCACACCTCGTCTACGTGGTCCAGGTCCCTGAACCTGAATACCGCGGAGGCGAATATAGGGTCCACCTCCGGAGCCGATGTAGAAGGCTGCGGCCTCCCGCCCCCGTGGACCGCGCGGCTCCTGCGCCTGAGCTTCATGTCGTCCATGACAGGCCCTCCTTGGTGCCATTTGTTGTATATAACAACTTTAGCATATAGAATTATTTTGATGAACCGAATCAGGAGGTGCCGCATGGAATACACGGAGGGCAATTACAGGCAATCGCTTCTGTTCAGGCGCAGGTCGATAAGGCGCTTCAAGGACGAGGCCCCGGAGAGGTGGAGGGTGCAGGCTGTGCTGGAAGCGGCCATGTGCACTCAGACTGCCTGCAACCAGATGCCTTTCGAGCTTGTAGTGGTCGACAACAGGCAGCTGCTTGACAGGCTTCAGTCGGTACTTCCGATGGCCAGGCTGAAGAGCGCACCGATGGCGATAGTCGTCATCTCCCAGAGGAACTGGAAGGTGAAGACCCATCCGTGCGGCATGTTCGTGCAGCAGGACCTTGCGGCGGTAAGCCACCAGATCTGCCTTGCGGCGACGGAATTCGGCCTCGGCGCATGCTGGTGCGGGCTGTACCCTGTGAAGCTCATGGCCAGCGCAGCATCCAAGGTCCTCGGAATCCCTTCCGACGTGATGGCCCTGTCGATAATACCCATAGGCGTGCCCGACGAGCAGAAGGAGCCCAATGCCAAGTGGATGCCCGATAAGCTGCACATTAACGGCTACAATGGGAAAGCCTAGCCAGCGGTGCGTATCAGGATATGATGATATGCGAATATAGCCAGCAAGGCATAATTTTGTGCTATTAAGAAGGAATATGGGCGCCCGATTAGAATATAATGTTTGTTGGACGAATTCCCGGAGGTAGCGATGGTGGAAAGGCTCGCCGACAACGGCCTTGACCGCGATGGGGCAAAGAGGCTCGAAGAACTCATAGGCCGCATGGCAGGCGTGATATCGGCCAAGGTCATAACCGACAGCAGCGGTAGGCCTTTGGAGATTCATGTACTAACCAACATGGACCGTTCGCCCAAGCAGGTAGCCCGCGATGTACAGTCCTGCGCGGCATCAGCCTTCGGGCTCCAGGTAGACCACAGGATCATAAGCATCGCGCAGGTAAGCGACGATTCCCTTGGCAAGGCGCAGCTTCGGCTCAAGATCAAGGGCTTCGGGGTTCAGGTGGACGAGAACTCCGTCACCGTGTCCGTCAGCCTCTCCTACAAGGGGGGCCTGTACGAGGGCACGGCCACCGGGATGTCAAAGGCGCAGGGAAGGCACGCGACAGCGGCCCTCGCCTGCGTGAACTGCCTGCACAAGTTCCTGGGTACCGAGTTCGCCTTCTCGGTCGTAGATGTGCAGAAGGCCAAGATGGCAGGGCTGGATGCCTTCACGGTGGTCCTCAGCCACATATATGAAGGAAGGCAGACGATGCTGACCGGGGCATGCATAGTGCAGGACGACGACTATATGGCAGTGATCAAGGCGACCCTGCAGTGCGTGAACAGGGTGCTGGACAAGGCCTGGCGCGACGCCGGGCAGGCAAGCTAAACAATCCATACGACAATCTTTGATAGCCTGATAGGGACCGGACGTAGCGGAGCGTAAACAGCCCATCCATTAGCGGAAGATGGAGCATTGGAAAGGGGCTGTTATTATGCGCAGAATACTCGCTATCCTCGGCACGCTGCTGGCATTCGTACTGGTGGCCGGAGCCAATTGGAAAATACTGCCTCCTCTGCCTCACTGAGGAGCGGCTTAGACTAGCATTGTCCGGTCCTGGGGCTATCAATCAGCGAGGAGTCGCATGCTAATGGCAGTCTCGCGCGACAAGCTCCTTAGATATCTGATAATCGCGGCGGGCGCCGCCGCGTTGCTTTTGTTGACGCTTAATAAACCCATAACGTTCGATTTCGCAGGCATCGCCTTCCTGATACTCATGGCGACGCTCGCTGAATCCCAGCCTGTTATCACCGACAAGGACAAGACCATCTCGGTCGGATTCGCTATCGACCTGTGCGCGCTTCTGCTGTACGGGCCTGTGGCCGCCGCCTGGGTCGTCTTCTTCTCCAGCATCTTCAGCATAACCTACGTGAAGAACTGGGGTTACCTGCACATATTCAACACGCCCAAGGACTATCTTCTCTTCAATGCGATGAACCTGGTGCTGAGCATCACCGCCTGCGGCCTTGTCTATGAGTACATGGGCGGCATATACCTTATGTCCTCGGCAGAGGCCGCGGCCAAGACGTTCGTGGGACAGCTAAGCCTGCTAAGCAAGAACGTGCTTGGCATAACCATTGCGATACTCGCCCACATAATCGTCAACACATCAATCATCTCGGTGCATATCGCCGCGGCTACCGGGCAAGCGGCGTTCATGGCCTGGGTATACAGCTTCTTGTGGTCTGTGTTCAACCTCCTGGTAGTCGGCATGATGGGAGTCACCATCGCGGTTGTGTACGCAAGCTACGGGGCGCTGATGGTCATATTGTTCATGATCCCTCTCCTGCTTGCCAGGAACTTCTTCGTCCAGTACGTGAAGATGCGAGAGGTATACCTTAATACCATCATGGCCCTCACATCCGCAATTGAGGCCAAGGACGTCTACACGAAGGGCCACTCAGAGAGGGTGCAGAACCTCAGCATGATGATCGCCCGGGAGATGCACATAACGGCAGGGCAGCTGGAGATGCTAAGGTATGCGGCCATCCTCCACGACATAGGCAAGATCGGCATAAGCGAGAGCATCCTGAACAAGCCGTCCAGGCTCAGCGAGATCGAGTACACGAAGATAATGGACCACCCCATGATAGGCGCGAAGATCGTCGAGGAGATCGACTTCCTGGGGAAGGCTTCGAAAATAATAAAGTCGCATCACGAGCACTTCGACGGGGCGGGCTACCCCAACGGGCTTAAGGGCATGGACATCCCCCTGGAGTCTCAGATACTTGCAGTGGCCGATTCCTACGACGCCATGACGACCGACAGGCCGTACAGGGAGGCAATGACCGACAAGCAGGCATGGGACGAGCTTGAAAGGGAGGTCGGCAAGCAGTTCTCCCCTGAAGTGGTGAAGGCCTTCAAGAAGGCCCTTGAGAAGAAGAAGGCGGCCAGGAATGCTTTTTGAGTCTCTGGTATTCGGATTTGCGGCGGGCCTGCTTCTGGGAGGCTCCCCTAGGAACATACCAAGGGCATCCTTCAGGGCGACGCCTCTGATGTTTCTTGCCCTAGCCCTGGAGCTTGCCGTATCCTCCAGGCTCGGCCCCTATATAGCCCAGGCGGGCGAGCTGGCGCTTTCTGCCATAGCCGTCCTGCAGGCGGTCCTTTTGATCACATTCGTCCTTCTGAACCTCAAGATACCCTCGCTGTGGCTCATCGGCATAGGGGGGTTGATGAACACCCTGCCGATGGCGGTAAACGGCGGAAGGATGCCCATAAGCCCGCAGATAATGACCATCGCCCCGGGTTCGCCCTATACGGAGGTACTCATGTCCGGGGGCGCAGCAAACTACATGCTGGCAGGCTCCCAGACGAAGCTCCTGTTCCTATCCGACATAATACCCTTCAGGGGAATCACGCTTTATATGATAAGCGCCGGGGACATCGTGACATCCTGCGGCCTTGCAGTGCTGATGATCTCGCTCATGCTTCCAGACAGGTTCTCCACGGGCCAGGCCCAGCAGCATGCCAGAAGGCCGAATCTGTAGTGCTCCTTCAGCATCATTGCTTCATGTTCCTTCTTTCGTCAGGGTGAAGGTAACATTCAAGACCAATAGTGCGCCTTAAGCTGATAAGCAAGGCCAGCACGAGGCATCCGCGGGAGGGTGTCTTGGATATTGGATGCGAGAACGTTGGATGAGTTAGCATTGAGAATTGAGACGTTAATCAATCTAGACATCATGGAGGAAAGAATGAGGACTAGGACGATCGCAGCATCATTGGCAATTATCTTGGCATTGTTCCATATCACGGTCCCTGCCTTGGCAGATAGCAGCCTTGAGCAGTATACCCCGAAGGGATTGACTGCATCTTTGCTTCCGGTCGACGGCCTTCACCCTTATGGCAGTGCAGAGCTGAGATTCAGCATTGACAGCCTTCCGGTCGGAGATGCGGCCGCACCTTGGGCAGTCTCCATCGAGAAGAAGATCGGCGCGGGCCCATGGATAGAAGTATCCTTCGACGACACCAGGCTCTATCGGGACTCGCGATCGCTTGGTGGCAGCCATTACCATTTTGAGCAGCTTTGGAATGAAGATACGGCATATACTACAGACCTGACTGTGTCCTACAGAGTAAGGGTTGCCCAATGTGACAGCACGTTCTCGGCCGTCTCATTCTCAGGCTGGTCGAACATTGCAGCCATCGGCATCAAAAGCAGCGCCTGGGCGTCCGCTGACATAGCGAAAGCAGATGGATATGGCCTGGTTCCCGCATCCATAAAGGATGACTATACAAGGCCCATTACCCGGCAGGAGTTCGCTGAGCTTGTCGTAAGGCTGTACGAAGCGAAGATGAAAGCACCTGCAGAACCGGTCGCCGAGAATCCGTTCACCGATTGCAACAACCCGGAGGTCCTGAAAGCCTACAACCTGAAGATCATAAACGGAGTCTCTGCAACGACCTTCAAACCTGCCGACTTAACTAACAGGGAGCAGATTGCAGCCATGCTGTACAGGGCGGTTCGGGCAATAGCCCCTGAGGCGGATATGTCTATAGCAGGCTCCCCTGCGTTCAATGATTCGAAAGCAATCGCACCCTATTTCCTTGAGTACGTCCAATTCATGAGCAAACACGGATTTATCAAAGGGGCGAACGGCAACTTCGATCCCAAGGGAACCTGTACAAGGGAGATGGCTGTCGTAATCGCCCTTCGTGTCTATGAGAGGTATGCACCTGCGACGGAATGAGGCTCGTGTTCATGATATGAGCATCATGAGATGGGTTGGGCGGTCAGGTGGCTTCCATGTTGCATGCCTTGGGAGCCGCCTCCGCCAATCCGACAACTGGCGATTCCTGGCTCCTACTGACAAAAATGCATGATTCTCATCGCTTCTCGCTTCACTATGCCTCGGCTAAACCAGCACAAGCCCCTCCGGGAGGCTCTCTTCCGGAAGGTCGGCTTCGCACTCATACGTCACAGTCGTCTCCCTCACCCCGTCAGCCCTGAAGGCGTCTGTGACGTCTGCTACCGTTGGCCTGCCGCGAGGCACCGCCCCCACCTTCCCAAGGATCCTGCCCAGGGCTTCGAAGGCGCTCTCGCCCGGCTTCGCATACGTCCATGGCAGGCTTCTCTCGGCCCCGGCTTCCGGCCTTGCCATCACCAGCAGGCGGCCCTTCGAGCTTATCGAGGCTTTCACTTTAACCCTCGCCGGTTCGTACTTCGCCCCCTCGGGCGGCTTGTAGTACGATGCCCCTAGGAACTCGTCGGGAAGGTACTGCTGCTCGACCCATCCTCCAGGGAAGTCGTGCGGGTATTTGTAGCCGATAGCCTTGCCGAGCCTCTCCGCCCCTTTGTACCCGCCTGACGTGAGATGGGCCGGTACCTGCCCCAGCGGCTTGTCCTTCAAGTCGGCGATTGCGGCGTCTATGCCCGCCACTACTGCGTTGCTCTTTGGCGCCGTGGCTATGTGTATCGCGGCCTGGGCGAGCGTTATCCTCGCCTCGGGAAGCCCTATGTGCTCAACTGCGAAGGCCGCGGCTGCTGCAGTCGCAAGAGCCGTCGGGTCTGCCATCCCGACATCCTCTGAGGCGTGTATGAGGATCCTTCTTGCGATGAAGCGCGGATCCTCCCCGGATTCTATCATCCTTGCCAGGTAATGTAGCGCAGCGTCGGGGTCCGAGCCGCGCATGCTCTTTATAAAGGCCGAGATGACATCGTAGTGTATGTCCCCCTGCATATCATACTTAAGCAGGGTCCTTCCGAGTATCTCGCTGACGGCAGTAAGGCTGACCCTTCCTTCCTCAGCCGTAAGCGATGCCATCTCCAGGACGTTCAATGCTATCCTTGCGTCGCCCCCGGCGTGCCTTGCGATATAGCTTATGGCCTCAGGCTCGAATGCCAGGCCGAGCCCGCCAAGACCCCTTTCGGAGTCGGTGCAGGCCCTCTCGAGGAGCCCCTCCAGGGCGTCCTGGCCTATCGGCTTAAGCATGAATATCCTCGACCTTGAGACGAGGGGGGCCACTATGTCGAAGAAGGGGTTTTCAGTCGTGGCGCCGATAAGGCAGATGGACCCGTCCTCCACTGCCGGAAGGAGTGCGTCCTGCTGCGACTTGTTGAACCTGTGTATCTCGTCTATGAATACCACGGTCTTCTCCGAGCGCATCGCAAGGTCGTCCCTTGCCGCGGAGATGACCCGCCTGATGTCGGCCACACCCGAGTAGACGGCATTGAGCCTGACGAACCTGGAGCTCGTCATGTTGGCTATCACTTCGGCTATGGTGGTCTTCCCGGAGCCAGGGGGCCCGTAGAGGACAAGAGAGCCCAGCCTGTCGGATTCTATCGCCTTGCGAAGGGGCTTGCCCCTGCCGATCAGATGGTCCTGGCCGACGACCTCGTCTATCGCCCTAGGCCTCATCCTCGCAGCAAGCGGCATTGCCTCGCTTCCCGCCTCGAAAAGCATGCTCCCCATGGCCTGTACCCCCAAGAGAAGTAGAAAGACCCCGCGGTGCCGTACTGCTTGCTTTTCTTCCCTGTACCAGACAGGTTGGTCGCC
>CAZHKX010000066.1:0-9438 GCA_964532805.1 uncultured Clostridia bacterium | reverse complement strand
CTCTTTCTGATTTATTTGGGTGCAGTCCCTTGGGTGCTTGTTTTGGGACAGTCCCGTCGGAGCTTCGATTGGATGGCGCTAAATCGTCGGAATCGCCTCTGAGTTGCCCTCGCCGTATTCGACCCTGAGGTCCTTGATTATGAATCCCAGCTTCGGGTCCTCCGGATCCTGTTCCAAGTCCGACTCAGAGTAGAAGTTGAATGTGAAGTGCTCGTTCGCGTACAGCTCGATGTCGAAGGTCGCCACTTTCCTTCCGTTTATGGTCAGTTTGAAGCTAGAACCCTTCTTCTCCAGGATAACCTTGTTCCAATGATCCTTGTTCAAGCCCGGAACCTCTTCCTCCAAGATGAACAAGTCGGCTTCTTCAGTTTCGTGCCCCTCCGTCACAATCAGACTCTCACTTTCGGTTCCAAGTCCTTCCAATCCAATTGAAATCCAGTCTGCCGGGCCTCCGGAGAATGGAGTCGAAGAGAGCGCTATCCTTACGAATGAAGGCTTCTCTGCGGTTGCGCCGAGCCAGAAATTGACAGTGGCCTTGAAGTCGCCCTTGAACATCAATGGGGCTGTCGCCTCATCACCGTTCAGGTAGAGTCCATAATCTATGATCGAGTTGACGCCAGCCTCTGTTATAAGCCAGGTACCTTCGTCGTTCGTAGCATCCTGCTCCTCCATGAAGCTGAAGAAGTAGAACGAGTTATAGCATCCGGCTAGGCTAAGGGCTAGCAGAACGACGCCAAATGCGGCAATGACCCTTCCAGTTCTCATTTCTGTCTACCTCCGGTCTTGATAAGGCTCTATTCGACGTATGATGCTCTCATCCTTCAATAACGCCGCCAGTGTGGTTTTACTCACCCAGCTTAAGAATCCAACCTGCGAATGAAGAGCACCGAAGATAAAGCAACCAGGCTCACTACAGAGAAAGCTGCTGAGAAAGATGCCGCGCTGTACTCGCTGCCCTTGGAAACAGCATCAATAATGAAGCCGGTACCGGTCTGGGCTGCAATCGTAAGGATGAATGCCGCCATATTGGCTAGCCCGAACACCGACCCGCCCCAGCCTTCAGGTGCCTTATCATTGATAACTGCAGAAAGATATGTGTTGCAGAGTCCGGTAAGAAAGCCAATCATGAAATTCGTGGCCGAAGTCAAAAAGAAAGCGAAGCCCACTGCCATTCCTGCGACTTGCTCAACCCAGCATATTCCCAGTAGCACTACTACAACCCTAAGGGTCCTCACCCTGTCCATTCGAGATAGCCGTATCAAGGCTCCTGCGCTGTTGCCAGCCATAAGGCCCAGCCCAATCATCGTTGCCCACAGCCTTGCAGCCCCGAGGTCCCCAGGATATGCTGCCGAACTCCACGAAACCGCCCAGAGCCCCTGAAGTGCGAGTAGAGGGCCCAGGCTCGCAGCCCAGATGTACGATGCCGCAAAAAGCCCTTTGGACTTCATTATGAGCCTGGCTGATGTAACGATATGGCCGAAAGCCTGCCCGACTCTTAAGTGATTCGATGCTCCTTCAGCCCTAAGCCTGTCGTTCTTCCCCAGCAATGCTACGACGACCGAAAGCAAGGCGGCAAGGGCCGCCATGAAGATGAAGACTGCTTCCCTTCCCCAAGCATCCAGGGCCGCTCCTAAGGGCGCGACGGCAATCACGGCGCCCAAGTTGCCCATAAAGAAGGTTATGCCTGAGTTGGTGGAATAATTCGACTTGTCGAAATGAGCCCCCGAATAGACAAGGCAGCCCGAGAGCATCGGAGCCAGGCCCAGTCCGATGAGGAGCCTTCCCAGGGCAAGCGGGATTGGGCTTCCGGCAAAACCGAAGATGGCAGAACCTGCACCGCCTATGATAAGGCCGTATGCGGCTACCCTAGAAGGCCCGAGCCTGTCGTTAAGCACGCCGCTTAACGGTTGCATCGCTGCATATGCGTAGAAGTAGAGGGAGGATATTAGGCTGGTGAGCGTCGCGCTCATTCCCCACTCCGATGATATGACCGGAAGCACTACCGAAGCTGAAACCCTGAAGAAGAAAGTGACAAGATATGCCGTCACCAAAGCTGAGAAGAGCATATACCTTCCGGCGCTAGCAACTTTGGCCAATGACCATCCCACCATTTCCTAGCGTAAGGATCCCTGCAATGCCGCCTCGGAAGCATGCTGTGCTGTCTTATCGCAGCAAGCCCGTTACTACTTGTTGCAATTGCTCGGCCTAAGAGCCGTAATTAAGGTTCCTGGTCCGCGAATCATTCAGCAGCAACTCGAGTTCTTCCCTGGACAGGGCCCTTAACTCAATGTTCGCGGATTTCGCCATTATGATCATCCTGCAGAGGAACTCCATGGTATCCACTTTGTTGAGTGCCTTCCTCATGTTCTCCCCTGTCACCATGATGCCGTGGTTCTGCATCATGAGCACGTCTGATTCCTTCGCCGCTACGCCAACCGCCTCGATGATCTCGGGGCTTCCTGGCAGCATGAACGGAATCCAAGCAATCTTCTGAAGCATGACTGCCGCCTCAATGAAGTGCTCGACCACGAACTCCCCATAGTTCTTCGCCGCAGCTATTAAGGACACATAGGGAGGTGATGTATGGATTATCGCGCGGGCCTTCGGGTCGTTCGCATAGATTGCTGCATGAACCCTATGCTCCTTCGACGGTATGACGTTATGGGTCACAGTTTCGCCGTTTATCTTGCATAGCGCAAGGTTCTCGATCGAAAGGGCCCCCAAGCTGGCGCCAGAGGCGCTTATGAAGAATGAGTTGTCATCGAAGCGCGCACTGATGTTTCCGGTACTTCCCCAGGCTAGCTGGTGTGATAGGAGGTACTGCCCTATTGTGACGATTTCCTGCCTTGGATCCGCTGCCATTTTCATCCCTCCCGGGCGCCGGAGTTACCATCCGATAGCGCCCGACTGCAAGCCGCACTTTGTGCACGAGCGAACCTACAACGGGATTATACCATTTTCCCAAAAGCATGAAGCATCGTATAAGAGCCGCACGCCTTGGCCCTTACTCATGCACGATGCGCTACTTCCCCGCTGTGCTTGGAAGACCGGTGATGATCCTCACTATCTCCACAGGTGCGCCCCGCCTACCCAGGATGCATCTTCCTTCGGCGGAACGAAGCTCCTCGGCTCCGACCGGGGATGCTTCCGCAAGCCTGGATGCACCGAACACGTTGCCTACTGTAAGCCTCCTGTTGATGCCGCGGATATCAAGCCTGATTCCCGCCATGCATGCCGGATGCTCGCAATACTCGCACCTTGCTGCAAGTCGGGCGAGCTCGCCGGCTTCTCCTTCCGGGCTGAGACCTTCAGATGCAGCTACGCCGGGCGCATGCTCGACTACATAATCCTTCATGCCTTCCCTGTACTTGAACTCCTCCATGCCCATGTCCTTAAGCATCGCATTCGCCGCGCTTATGCCGGATACCGTCACTGTAGGAGTCCCAGTCCCCATTATGGTAGACTCCCCGCAGTAGTAGAGCCCCTTAAACTCGGAGTTGATGTGCAGCCTTCTGAACATGTGCTGGCCCATAGACTGCAAGGGTCCCGCCACGCTGCCGCGGTTCTTCATCGTGTACCTTTCTATGCTAAGCGGCGTGGATACCTCCTTGTGCACTACTTTGAACCTGAAGCCGGGGAACTTGCTCTCAAGTAGGTTGAGAAGCCTTTCCTCCTCTTCTGCTTTCAGCTTCCTGTACTCCTCGGACGACTGGTATCGGTCGGCGAGGGCAGGCCAGCTCTTGTAGGTTGGTCCGATAGCCGTGACCATGTGGCAGTCCGGGGGGCATATGGAAGGGTCGGCGATGCTGAATATGTAGGTAGTCACCTCATTGTCGTCCAGCCTGTCGGCATCGTTGGAGAAGAGGCTGATAGGACCTGTCCCATAAGGTATTGCATCCTTCCTCACCATGGTGTAAAGCAGGACACTAGGATATGAGGCCTTAAGGTTCTGAGCCCACTTCCTTCTCGAGTCGGGCACCGGCGCATCCTTCAGAAGCTTTCCGTACAGGTTCCAGACTGTGCCGGAGTAGATCACGGCGTCTGCCCTGAGTTCGGTGCCATCGTCAAGGACGACTCCCTTCGCCCTGTTGCTCTCGACGATTATCCTCTCGACGGTCTTCTCGTAGAGCATGGAGCCTCCATGCTCTTCAATGGACTTCTCCAGCTTACCCGGGACAAATATCGTGGAGCCCTTCGGATAGAAGCTCCCGCCCATGTGATTGTCTACGAACATCACCGCGGCCATCACGGCCGGCGTCTCAGACACGTCGGTATAGCAGTATGTAGACGTCAGCTTGTTGAAATAGGCCAATATGGCCTCATCCTTGAAGTACTTCCTAAGGACGCTCTCAGTGCTCCTGTTTAGATACGTCAGGAACTTGATGTAGGAGGCGGGGTGCTTTAGCACCTGCCTGAGAGCCTCCTTGCGGTCGGTCCGGTCCGGAGTGGTGAAATTGGGCTCGTTGGCAATTACGTCATTGTAGAGTACTTTCATGTCGGAATAGAAGCGCTTAAGGTTCTCCCTCTCGCAAGGGAACACCTTAGCAAGCTCATCTATGTACTTGTCGATGTCCCTATGGAAGCGGATCTTGTGCCCTTGGTAATATACGTCATATAGGGCTTCGTTCCGGATAACGTCTATCGGCTCCTCCAGGCAGTTGAAGATGAAGCGATGGGAGTTGAAGCCCCTCTTGCCGAATCCATACATCATGGCAGCTCCCTGGTCGAATATGGCTCCGTTCCTCTTGAAAATGCCGCATGCGCCTCCAGGCTTGAAAGCATGCTCCACGACTGTAACCTTTATTCCCCTCTTTGCCAGCAGGCTGGCTGCCGCAAGTCCTGACAACCCCGCTCCGACTACTATGGCTTCCCTCATCATTTCCTCCGGTGAACTTCACATTGTCGCCCTTTGCTGAAGCATCTTAACATTTCCGCTGTTAAGCATATAATATTACGAAATTGGGAAGGAAGGATAGCCTGCCCTGGGGGCATCGCATCCCCCCAGGGCAGGCTGAAATGAAGAGGAATCTGCTTATGAAGCCGGTATCGTCCTCGTGTCGCTCACCATCGCCCTCGAGGCGAGAGCCGCTCCGACTACGCCGGTGATGATCACCAAACCACCCAGCAGGTGGTACCAATAGAACGATTCGTGCAGGATGAGCACTCCAGCAAGGACCGACACAAGTGTGTTGGTGTTTCCGAGCACAGAGGCCTTGGACAGCTCCAGGTGCGTCGCCGAGTAGCTTACGAAGAAGAACGCAAGGAGAGAGCATCCTATGGACAGGTAGATTATGGAGAACGTGAAGTCGGGGTCTATTAGGCTTGAGACCAGCAAACTCATCGTTCCTGCGCTGATATGGTTATACAGCGATATGCTGCCGAAGAAGACTGCCCCTAGTATCATCATCGCAAGAGTCCTCTCCTCTGCGCTAAACTGGGTGGAAAGCTTCCTTGATAGCATATTGTATGTGGTTCCTATCAGCACAGCCATCATAAGGAAGAACCTCCCCAGGTTGGTGCTGCTTCCCAGCTTGTAGCCGAAGCCGTTGATTATGATTACTCCGATGACTGAGAATATAATGAAGCCCCAGTGCTTCGAGGTAACCTTCTCCCTGAGGAAAGCGACGCCGAAGACAGTAGTGACGATTGGGAACATTGCCAGGATGAGACCTGCCTCTGATGTTGCCACCCTGTCTATGCCCATCGTCTCGAAGATGAAATAGGCGCCCGGCTGAAGTATGGCCATCACCAGAAGGCCTTTCATGTTTTTGCCCCTGTAGTCGATCTTTATTGCCCTTGCCGCCCAAAGGATGATCATTACGACGGAACTGATCACGAACCTGTATGTCAGGAGGTCGAACAGCCTTCCGTCCAAGTGGTCGAGCGCCCTCTTTGTGAACATGAAAGAGAAACCCCAGATAAGAGAGGCTCCAAGGAATGCTGCGTAACCCAGTTTCTCGTTCCTGCTGAACGGCATCTGTTCCCTCCCGGACGATAATACCAGTCCCATAACTTAGTGGTTTCTTAGCATCTGCATCTATATGAGATTATTAATACCAAAATCCGCAGGAATATACCATAAGAATAAGGAGGGCTTGTGCCCTCCGGATTATTTCAAGCAGTGATGTTTATTCCCGCCACCTGACCGCGCCTCTCTCACAACCGGAATTGGACTTGACCCACTCAGCCTCATCGGGCCCGGCATTCTCCTTAACTAGCGCAAGAAGCTCCTCGCGGGCGACTTCCGTTAGCTCCCAGTCATCGATGCGTTTCCAGGCAGAGTGAAATATAAGGCACCTGTCGTGCCAGGCTTCTCCACTGTGAGGACACTCGAACCTGTCATGCTCCCTCGATCTCTTTGCCACAGCATCGGCGAAGCATGTAGGCCCCATCGCCCCTCTTTCCACATCGCATACGCTTCCGCACACTCCACACCTGATGCTCTCGAATTTCCCAAGCTTTCTGATGAACAGTGTAAGGTCTCTTACTGTCGCCATTCGTAAACACTCCTTCCTTAGTAAACAGCTTGGGCTTATCTTAAGCGGAAAGGCCAAGGCTCTCTCCGCGGAAAGCTGAACCTGGCGCAAGAGGTCTAAAAGCCTTATGCGCACGGAAAACAGAAGCCTCGACGCCTCTTCATTACATATTCCCATCCAAATATTGGTACAATCCTCGTTTTGTATACACTCCCTCATAATCAGTAAACAACTCTGCAAAGGCAAAGCTTCATATTACAAGCAGGAACATCAAGCCCTGAGGGTGGGTTGACAAGAACAATATATAACGCCGAATGATGATTGTAAAGTATTCCCATCAAGCCATCAAGGCGATGGGAAATCCATTTCCCTTGTAATAAGGCATTAAGAGCATGCTATCTTCTCAGTCAGCAATGCCTCCGCCCGTGATGACCTTGCCGGGATTCATGATATTCTTCGGATCGAAAGCCTTCTTGATGCCTCTCATGATTTTAATCAAATCGTCTCCTAGGGACTCAGCAAGCTCCTCCTGCTTGTCATACCCTACTCCGTGCTCTCCAGATATCTGGCCTCTAAGCGTTCTTGCCCGATCGTAAAGCTCAGACATCACGGCTGCACGCTTGCTCGTCCAGGCTGCCTCATCTAGTTCATCCCTCATTACATAGATGTGCAAGTTCCCGTCTCCTGCATGCCCGAAGCTCATGAGCCTGATTTCATATTTAAGCTCCAGCTCGTGCGTGAGTTTCAGGAACCCTGCCATCTTGTCGCGCGGGACGACAACATCGCATTCATCAAGCTGTGATGTAGAGGACTTGATAGCCTCCAGGAACGCTCCCCTTGCTTTCCATATTAGTTCTTGTCTTTCCTCTGTGGAGGATATGAACACATCCAGAGCTCCTCTGGATAAGCACAACTCAGCAACTCCGGCATATGCCTTCTCTATGTCCGCTAAACATGTTCCGTCGAAGGAGAGAAGCAGATAGCTGGGCGCATTAGTATCGGGGAAGTCCGTTCCCAGGTAATTCTCCGATGCCTTGATGACAGACCTCTCCATGAACTCAACGGCTGTCGGCATGCTTCCCGTCCTGATGATCTCTGGCACCGCACCTAGTGCAGCCTCCATTGATGGAAAGGGCACAAGCAGGCTCAAGACCTTCTTTGGAAGAGGTATCAGCTTAAGTATTGCCTTAGTGACGACTCCCAGGGTGCCCTCGGAACCAACAATCAAGTCTTTTAGCGCATATCCCGAGCTGTTCTTGACGACCTTGCCGCCTAGCTCTACCACGCTCCCATCAGGCAGTACAACTTCTAACCCCCGAATGTAATCACGGGTCACCCCGTACTTGACTGCTCTCATCCCGCCAGCATTAGTTGATATGTTGCCGCCAATGGTGGCAGATTTCTCTCCCGGGTCCGGCGGATACATATACCCTCTCTTGGTAGTAAACTCGACGATCTCCATTAAGAGGACGCCGGGCTCTACGGTAAGAGTAAGGTTCTCCTCATCCAACTCGATGATCCTGTTCATCTTAGACATGTTAAGGAGTATTCCGCCTAATATGGGGACGCAGCCACCCACTAACCCGGTCCCCTGCCCCCTAGGCGTAACCGGAACTCCCCTCTCGGACGCAAACCGCATGACTCGGGATACTTCCTCCGTCGTATGCGGCTCCACCATAACACAGGGCTTTGCCTTAACCCCACCTAGCTCGTCATGGCAGTAGTCTTCGCTCAACCTATCGGCAGGAACCACCTGTGAGGGAGATAGGAGACGGTTAAGCTCCTCCAAATCGTTTAAAGACAAATAACTGCGCTCCATAATCTATCTAACCCTTTCCTTGATCATTTCCGTAAGAAGAGGCAGCACTTCATATATATCACATACTGCGCAAAGGTGAGCGTAATTGAAAATCGGCGCAGATTCATCCTCGTTAATGGAAACGATGCAGTTGGAGTTCTGCATGCCTGCAACGAACTGAACCGATCCAGAAACCCCGCAGGTTAGGATCAATTTGGGTTTTACGGTCCTTCCCGAGAGTCCTATCTGCCTTCTGGGATCCACCCACCCAGCTTCAATAAGCGGCCTTGTGCTGGCAATCTGAGCATTAAGCGAATTGCCAAGCTTCTCGATTAGGGCCATGTCCTTCTGTGTCTTTACCCCTCTGCCGGCAACAACAATTACCTCCGCCTCCGTAAGGTCTATGGTCCTCTCCTTCTTGCTGGAGGAGAGTATCTCTATGCCTGAGGCAAGCTTCTCAGGCGCTAGGTTCCTTCTCTCGATTCTCCCAGAGCTGCTCGCCCTTCTTTCGGGTTCCTGCATGACCTTGTATCTGACGGTAGCCAACTGCGGCCTATGGTCAGGTGTCTTGATCTGGGCCATGATATTCCCGCCGAAAGCAGGCCTTATCTGTATAAGGTCAGTGTTCTCCCTGATATCAAGCGATGTGCAGTCAGCCGTAAGCCCAGTTCTCAACCTTGCCGCCACCCTGGGGGCCAAGCTTCTGCCGATAGGAGTCGCTCCAATCAGCATTACACATGGCTTGACAGCCATCGCATAATCCTCAACGACTGCAGTATATGGTTCGGCCCGGAAGTACTCTAGTGCTGGGTCCTCATAAAGGAAAATCCTGTCAACACAGTAGTGAGAGATCTCCTCCCCTATGAGGCCGAGCCGATCTCCCGCAATAACGGCATGAACCTGATGACCTATCCGATCAGCAAGCTCCCTTGCCTTGCCAATAAGCTCGAAGCTTACCGGATGGATGTTGTTGCCATCGTGCTCAATATAGACTGCGATTCCATTCCATTGAGTCTTGTCCACGCTGGGGCGGCGTCCCTCTTCGAAAGTTATCTGCCCGCCGGATCTTTTCACACAGATCATGCACATCTTGCATGAGGCCGTTATGCTTACTCCCGAATCGTCCGAGACTATGCTTCCGAACGGGCAAATGCCCAGCAAAGC
>CAZHKX010000065.1:0-9545 GCA_964532805.1 uncultured Clostridia bacterium | reverse complement strand
GGGCTGATAAGCCTCTGCGAGCTGCCTGAGAGGGTGGACGGGAGGAAGCTTCCGGAGATCGTGCTCATAGACAGGCGCGAGGAGATGCGCCATGGCAACTACTCCTTTCTGAGCAGGAGGCTGAAATCGGAGATGGACCTTGCCCTCCAGAAGGGGGGAAGGATACTGCTCTTTTTGAACAGGAGAGGGCATTCGCCCCTCATCCTATGCAGGGACTGCGGATACACGATGCAGTGTCCCAGCTGCGATGTCTCCCTCGTCTACCACTCCGACGCCAAGGTGGCGAGGTGCCATTACTGCCAGCATGAGGAGGCTGTGCCCGCGAAGTGCCCCAAATGCGGGAGCGCACATCTTAAGCTGTACGGTTTCGGCACACAGAAGGTGGAGGAGGAGCTTAAAAAGCTGTTCCCGGGCTCGGGCATCGGGAGGATGGACGTGGACAGCACGAAGAAGAGGGGCTCGCACAGGAGCATCCTTGAGGCCTTCAGAGATGGCAGGACCCCGATTCTGGTCGGAACCCAGATGATTGCCAAGGGCCTCGACATACCGGAGGTAACCCTGGTGGGGGTGCTCGCAGCCGACATGTCGCTGAAGTTTCCCGACTTCAGGGCCGCAGAGAGGACGTACCAGCTGGTAGCCCAGGTCTCCGGCAGGGCGGGGAGGGGAGCAGAGCCGGGGCTTGTCATCGTACAGAGCTATAACCCTGACCATTACAGCCTGAAGGCAGCTCAAGCCGGCGACTACAGGGCCTTCTTCACGAGGGAAGCGGCCTCCAGAAAGGCGCTCGGATACCCGCCGTACTTCCATATGGCGAGGGTGCTGGTGGTTTCGGAGTCGGATGCATCAGCTTCAAAGGCGGCGGAGGATCTCGCAGGCAGGATATTGGCGGAACCCTCCGGGCTCAGGCTTCTGGGGCCCTCCCCGGCGCCCATATCGAGGGTTGAAGGCAGGAGCAGATGGCATATACTATTATTAGGCGAAGATGAAGATGAGCTTGTCGAGAAGCTGGCCTTCATAATGAAAGAGGACCCGCCGGAAGGCTGTTCGGTGAAGCTGGATTTCGACCCGCAGAGTACAATGTGACGGAGTGTGCGCGAAAGATGCTCGTAATCAGGATGGACGACGACCCGGCCCTAAGGCGGAAGGCCAAGCCGGTGGCGGCGATAGACGAGAAGATACTGAACCTGGCCTCCGAGATGATGAAGACCATGTATGAAGCAGACGGCATAGGCCTTGCGGCGCCGCAGGTCGGAGAGTCCGTAAGGCTAGTGGTGTTCGACATCGGAGACGGGCCGGTGACGATGATAAATCCAGTGATAACGAAGGCAGAGGGGTCTTTGAAGTGCGAGGAGAGGTGCCTCTCGCTTCCGGGCAGGTACGCCTATGTTGAAAGGCCGGATTATGTCGAGGTGAAGTACCTGGACAGGTCCGGAAGGACGTGCACTGTGGACGGTGACGGGCTTCTGGGCAGGTGCCTGCAGCACGAGATCGACCACCTGGACGGCAAGCTCTACACTGACCTGGCGGAGGCGGTCTATATGGACCCCAAGCCAAAGGGCAGGAAGGAAGGCGCTTCCGAGTGAGGGTGGTCTATATGGGCACACCGGACATCGCAGTCGCGCCCCTGGATGCGATAATCGGGGCGGGGCATGATGTCATAGCTGTCGTAAGCCAGCCCGACAGGCCGAAGGGAAGGGGTAAAGCCCTAGACCAGCCCGAATTGAAGAAAAGGGCGCTGGAGCTGGGCATATCGGTACTTCAGCCCGAGAAGGCGACGGACCCCGCTTTCGGGGAGAGGTTCAGGGAGCTTAATCCTGACGTCGCTGTGGTCATGGCTTTCGGGCAGAAGATACCCAAGGACATGCTCGAGGTGCCGAAGCACGGCTTCATCAACATACACGCATCCCTGCTTCCGGAATACAGGGGCGCAGCGCCGGTGCAAAGGGCGATAATGGACGGCAGGAGTTCCACCGGAGTCACGATAATGTATATGAACGAGGCCATGGACGCGGGAGACATCGGGCTTACCAGCGAGGTTCCCATACTGGGGTCGGATGATTCGGGGTCCCTCTTCAGGAAGGTCTCAGAGAAGGGCTCAGAACTTATAATCGAGATGCTGCGTTTACTTGAAGATGGGAAGGCACCGAGGATCCCTCAGGACCCGAAGGGCGCTACTGTGGCTAGGAAGATCACCAGGCAGGACGAGTTCATAGATTGGAACCAGGAGCCTGCACAGGTTGTAAACAGGGTCAGGGCGCTTTCGCCCGAGCCTGGCGCAAGGGCGATGCTCTGCGGAAGCGAGGCCAAGGTGTTCGAGGCGAGGGTTCTGCCTGAGTGCGAGGCTGAGGCCCTTGGGCTTACGGAACCGGTGCCAGGAGACGCCTATGCGATGAAGGACTGCTCGATAATCGCCGCGGCAGGCGGCGGCTGGGTGGAGCTTGTCACTGTAAGGCCGTCCGGGGGAAAGACCATGGCCTGCAAGGCATTCGCCAGGGGCCGCAGGCTGACGGGGAAATTCAGCACTATTTGCGAGATGAATGAGGTGAAGGGCTGATGTTCTACTTCGATCCGACATACATAATCATAATACCGGCGATGATATTCGCGATGTACGCCCAGTCCAAAGTGCAGGGCACTTTCCAGAAGTACCTGCAGGTGAGGGCCAGCAAGGGCTACACCGGATATGAGGTGGCAAAGTACATCCTGGATGCGGCAGGCGCGTCCAATATCGCCATACAGCAGGTCGACGGCCAGCTTACGGACCACTTCGACCCCAGGAAGAACCAGCTTGGGCTCTCAGGCCCCGTATACTCGGGAAGCTCCATCGCATCCCTTGCAGTTGCGGCGCATGAGACCGGACATGCCATCCAGCACAAGGACGGCTACTCCCCCCTTGCGATGAGAAACGCGATAATCCCCGTCGCCCAGGTGGGTTCCTTCCTAGCAGTGCCCCTGTTCATACTCGGTATGCTGTTCGGCACAGGCGGGACGCTTCTAATGGACATCGGGATATGGCTGTTCGCGGCGTCCGTCCTTTTCACAGTGATCACCCTTCCTGTCGAGTACAATGCATCCAGCAGGGCGATCTCCATGCTTAAGGACGGGGGCTTCTTAAGCGATGAGGAGATACCGCACGCGAAGAGGGTGCTAGACGCCGCGGCGCTTACATATGTCGCTTCGATGGCAGTCGCCCTCACCCAGCTATTAAGGCTCATCATACTAAGGGACAGGCGCCGTGGCTAGAAGGCCGAGCTTCGAGAACCTCCCCGGCACCTCCAGGGACGTCGCCCTGGAGGTGCTTTACAATTGCCTCGCCGAAGGGCAGTTCGCCCACAAGGCGCTTACTGACGCATGCTCGCGCAGGAGGCCGGATGCAAGGGCGAGGGCAGCGGCGACTGAGATGGCCTTCGGTGCGACAAGGATGAAGCTCGCACTCGACTGGGCCATAGTGAAGGCTGCAGGAAGGCCGGAAAGCGAAATCGATCCAGCGACCATGCAGATATTGCGGCTTGCGGAGTACCAGCTGTCCTACATGAGGGACGATGCCCGGTATGCTATAGTGGATACTGCAGTCATGCAGGCAAGGAAGCTCACAAATCAAGGCGCTGCGGGCTTTGTGAACGCCGTATTGAGGAAGCTCTCGTCACAGGGTTTCGACAGGTGCTTCCCTGACAGGCAGAAGGAGCCGATACGCTGGCTGTCGGTGGTGAAGTCGCACCCGGAGTGGATAGTCAGCGACTGGGTCGGCCGGTTCGGCTTCGAACAAGCGCTTATAATGTGCGAGTACGACAATGCTGCGCCTACTGCATCAATCAGGGTGAACAGGATGAAGTCAGGAAGGCAAGAACTGGCTGCCCTCTTGGAGGAGCTCGGAAGGAAGAGCCAGCCTGGCAAGCTGTCCGCATATTCGCTTTCGCTTGAGGGCTGGAACGATGCCGCATCAGGCGAGCTTTTTGAGAAGGGCCTCTACTCGATACAGGATGAATCATCGATGCTTGTGGCCGAGCTCCTTGAGCCGAAGGCGGGGATGACCGTGATCGATATGTGCAGCGCTCCGGGCGGCAAGGCTTGCCATGCCGCGGAGCTGTCAGACGATTCAGCGATGATAATCGCGGCGGATTCTAATGCGGCAAGGCTTGATCTCATCAGGCAGAATGCCTCAAGGCTTGGGCTATCATCGGTCAAGCCTGTGCTTGCGGACGCCTCCAGGATGCATGAGACTCATAAGCAGGCTGCGGACAGGATAATCGTAGACGTGCCGTGCTCAGGGCTCGGGGTACTGGCAAGAAGGCCGGATTCCAGATGGAGGAAGAGCAAAGACGAGGTAAAAGGCTTCGTCGAGCTAGGGGCCTCGATACTGGATTCTGCAGCCTCATGCCTTAAGCCTGGTGGAAGGCTCGCATACAGCACATGCACCATCTGCGAGGATGAGAATGAGTTGCAGGTGGGATCCTTTTTAAGAAGGCATCCGGAGTTCTCGGTAGTGCCGATAAGGCTTCTTGAGCGGCAAGGCATATCAGCGCTAGGCAGCGGGATGGCTCAGCTTCTCGGAGGGATGCACGGGACAGACGGTTTCTTCATAGCCCTACTCGAAAAACACCCTTCATGACGCCTGCCTATTGTGCCGAAGCACCTTCTATGTAGTATAATAATACAACTATAATTTCAACTTATGCGCAGAGGAGAGGCATAATGGCAGTTGAGGTGCACGTCAAGGTCCTTGAGAACGGGGAAGCAGGATGGCTTCCCGAGCATATGACCGAGGGGGCATCCGGCGCGGACCTCAGGGCGGCGATAGAAGGCGAACTTGTCATAAAGCCCATGGGCAGGCATCTTGTTCCCACAGGAGTCGCCATCGCCATTCCTAAAGGCTTCGAAGGCCAGGTAAGGCCGAGGTCGGGGCTTGCCATAAAGCATGGGATCACGCTTCTGAACTCGCCGGGCACGATTGACAGCGACTACAGGGGCGAAGTGAAGGTCATAATGGCCAACATGGGCTCCGAGGACTTCGTGCTCAGAAGGGGCGAGAGAATCGCACAGCTTGTGATACAGAGGGCCGAGAGGGCCGAGTTCAAGCTATGCGACGCGCTGGATGAGACTGACAGAGGCGCCGGAGGCTTCGGCCACACCGGAATCTAGGAGGATAAGATGGCTGACATCAGGGTTATGGTGACGGGATGCTGCGGCAGGATGGGCCGCGAGGTCGTGAAGGCCGTCAGCGATGCCGCCGGCATGAAGGTTACCTGCGCGGTTGATCGCACTGGAGTTGGCGGCGACATAGGGGAGGTCTGCGGGTTGGGTCCTTTGGGAGTCAAGGTCAGCCCGACCATCGAGGAAGCTCTCAAATATGCAGAGGCGGACGTGATGGTGGACTTCACGGTGGCGGAAGCTGCGCTTAAGAACATCAAAGAGGCGATCTGCCACAAGCTGCGCTGGGTGGTCGGGACCACCGGCATCGCAAGGGAGGACATCGACCGGCTGATGGCGGAATCCAAAGAAGCCGGCGTCGGCGGCGTGCTCGCCCCTAACTTCGCGATAGGCGCCGTGCTCATGATGGCCTTCAGCAAGGTGGCATCCAGGTACATGCCGGATTGCGAGATCATCGAGCTGCACCATGACAGGAAACTTGATTCGCCCTCAGGCACAGCCAAGTCGACTGCATCCGGGGCTGCTGCCAACGGCGCGAGGTCAAGGCAGGATGCCGATAAGGATGCCCCTGCAAGGGGGGCCGACGTTGAGGGGATAAGGGTCCACAGCGTGAGGCTTCCGGGCCTTGTAGCCCACCAGGAGGTAATCTTCGGCGGCGTAGGGCAGATACTAACCATAAGGCACGATTCGATCGGCAGGGATTCCTTCATGCCGGGGGTCGTGTTCGCAGTAATAAGGTCCATGGAGCTGACAGAGCCGGTATTCGGGCTCGACAAGGCAATGGGGCTGGACTTTTAGCAAGGAGGCCGCAGTATGTACAAGGTTGCGATAGTAGGCGCCACAGGCGCAGTCGGCAGGGAGTTCATCAAAGGGCTCGGGGAGCTAGGCTTTCCTGTTAAGGAGCTGAAGCTTCTGGCGACGTCGAGGTCAGAGGGAAAGGTCATGGAGACGCCATTCGGCTCTGTGAAAGTTGAGGAGGCGAAGCCTGAATCGTTTGCTGGGCTCGATTTCGCATTCTTCAGCGCCGGCGGGACGGCGGCAAAGGAGCTGGCCCCCGAGGCGGCCTCGCGCGGCTGCGTGGTGATCGACAACTCCAGCGCCTGGAGGATGGACCCTGAAGTGCCGCTAGTAGTCCCTGAAGTCAACATGGAGGCTGCGAGAGCGCATAAGGGCATAATCGCCAACCCGAACTGCAGCACGATAATCATGTGCGTAGCCATAGCACCGATATACAGGAAGTATGGCATAAAGAGGGTCATCGCCTCGACCTATCAGGCGGTCTCCGGCGCAGGCTGGGCCGCTATGGAGGCGCTCAGGAAGGAGAGCGAGGACTACCTCGCCGGCAGGCCGGTGCATCCTGAGGTCCTGCCCATGAAGACCGGCACGGTGCACCATCAGATCGCATTCAACCTGCTTCCCCACATAGACGTGTTCTATGAGGACGGCTTCACCAAGGAAGAGCACAAGATGGTCGACGAGACCAGGAAGATATTCTCCGACCCGAAGATCCAGGTCTGCGCCACCACTGTAAGGGTGCCGGTGTTCAGGTCCCACTCCGAGTCGCTGAACATTGAGACCGAGAGAGACTTCAGCATCGAGGATGTCAAAGACGAGATAGCGACAGGCAAGGGCCTGGTGCTGGAGGATGACCCGGGCTGTTACGTCTATCCTATGCCGCTTCTGGTGTCCGGGAGCCTGCTCGTCCACGTAGGAAGGGTCCGCATCGACCCTTCAGCCCCCAGGTCCATGGCGATGTGGGTGGTCGGAGACCAGCTCAAGAAGGGTGCTGCGACAAACGCGATCCAGATAGCACAGGGTCTTATCTAGCTTGACCGGGAGGTGCCCTTGATGGGTATTATCGTCCAGAAGTTCGGAGGCACGTCAGTAGCGTCGCGCGAAAGCTGCTCCATGGTCGTCGCAAAGGTAAAAAAAGCGGTGGAGGACGGCAATCAGGTGGTAGTAGTCGTGTCGGCTATGGGCAGAAGGCCCTCGCCGTATGCGACTGACACCCTGCTTGACCTCTTAGCCCAGTATAATATGGACGCAGACACAAGGGAGAAGGACGCCATAGCTGCATGCGGCGAGGTCATATCCACAGCGGTTCTGGCTTCGGCGCTTAAAGCCGAGGGCCTGAAGGCGATGTCGTTTACGGGGCTTCAGGCCGGCATACTGACCGATGGCAACTTCACAGACGCGAGGATTGCGTCCATAGATGCCTCAAGGCTGAGGCAGGCGATGAGCCTGGGGGTAATCCCCGTCGTGGCTGGCTTCCAGGGGGTGGACTCGGCAGGAAACGTGACCACCCTTGGCAGGGGAGGAAGCGATACTACGGCTGCTGCGCTGGGAGCTGCCCTCAAGGCGGACAAGGTCGAGATATTCACCGATGTAGAGGGTGTGATGACGGCCGATCCAAGGATAGTGCCCGAAGCGAGGTTCCAGAGGAACATCTCGTACCACGACATGGCCGAGATGGCAAACCTTGGCTCAAAGGTAGTCCATCCAAGGGCGGTCGAAATCGCGATGAAATCCAGGACACCTCTTGTGATAAGGAGCACGTTCAGCGAATCAGAGGGCACTGTAATAGACGACGGGCCGGTGATGGATGTCGGGGCGACCATAACGGAGAAGCCGGTCTCCGGCATCACCCATACGACTGGAGTCACCCGCTTCCTCATAGACACCAGCGGCAAACAAGGCGAGGACATCTCCCTTGAAGTTCTCAACAAGCTTGCCACGGAGGGCATATCCATAGACATGATCGCCTTGTTCGCGGACAGGACGGCCTTCATAGTCTCGGACAAGGACACCGGGAGGACCGACGCCTGCCTTAAGGCGCTGGGCCTGGAATCCTCGATAATGAGAGGGTGTGGCACAGTATCGGTTGTCGGGCAGATAATGAGGGGCATTCCGGGAGTGATGTCCAAGGTTGTCAAGGCGCTCAAAAGCGCCGGCATAGAGATAATCCAGACTTCGGACTCGCACAATTCGGTCTCCTGCCTTGTAATGGAAGACGAGGTGGAGAGGGCGGCGCGGGCGCTTCACAGCGAATTCGAGCCGGGAATATAGGAACGGAGGGACAGCGATGAAGGTTGGTTCAAGAAAGCTCAGGGTACTGACGGCCATGGTGACGCCGATGAAGGCGGACCTTTCGGTAGACTTCGCGAAGGCAGAGCAGCTCGCCGACTTCCTAATTGCGCATGGCTCGGACGCACTGGTCGTAGCAGGCACCACCGGGGAGTCGCCGACTCTCACAAAGGATGAGAAGCTGCAGCTGTTCGCCGCAGTCAAATCGGCTTCAGGCGGCAGGGCAGCGATAATCGCAGGCACCGGCGGAAACGACACCGCAAGCTCCATTGAGCTCACGCTGAAGGCCGAGAAGCTCGGAGTAGATGGCTGCATGCTAGTCACCCCTTATTACAACAAGCCGCCGCAGGCTGGCCTTTACAGGCACTTCTCCATGATCGCCGAGAAGACGGCGCTGCCGATACTCCTTTACGTCGTGCCCGGAAGGACCGGCGTGAACATGACATCCGACACCACGGTCTCGCTGGCAAGGAAGTACGCCAACATCGTTGCCGTGAAGGAAGCGTCCGGAAGCCTGGACCAGGCCGCTGAGATAGTCTCCGGCGCGCCGGATGGGTTCTCCGTGCTAAGCGGCGACGACAACCTGACCCTGCCTCTGATGTCCGTCGGGGCTGACGGCATCGTAAGCGTCGCGTCCCACATCTGCGGGAACGAGATCAGGCAGATGGTCTACGCCTTCGCTGCAGGAGACGCAGCTGCAGCAGCCAAGATGCACAGGAGGCTCCTGCCGGTGTTCAAGTCCATGTTCATCACGACCAACCCCATACCGGTGAAGGCATCTCTGTCGCTAGTCGGCATAGACGCAGGGCCGGTGAGGCCGCCGCTTGTGGACATAACCCCGGCGGAGATGGAAAAAGTGAGGTCGGCTGCCAAGTCAGCAGGGCTTATCTGAGCTTCGTAGTATAATATACTGATAGAGGCCGGTGCGGGAAACGTAACGGCCTGATATGTGCGCACCTGCGAAAGGTGCGCCTTAGGTCCCTAAAAGGGGCAAGGAGGACAATTGAGCACCAGGAAGAAAAGCAGCCCGGTAAGGGTGATACCGTTGGGCGGTGTGGGCGAGATAGGCCTGAACTGCACGGTTATAGAGACGGAAGAGGATATGCTGGTGATAGACGCGGGGCTTATGTTCCCGGAGGAGGATATGCCCGGCGTAGATATCGTCATACCAGACTTCTCATACATAATCGAAAACAGGGACAAGGTAAGGGGGTTGTTCCTTACCCATGGCCATGAGGACCACATAGGAGCCATACCATACCTGCTGAGGTTCATGCCCGAGGTGCCCGTCTACGGCGGGCCGCTTACCCTGG
>CAZHKX010000064.1:0-9574 GCA_964532805.1 uncultured Clostridia bacterium | reverse complement strand
CCTGATACCAGCCTGCCTCTCATCTCACGCCTTACGGATTGAAGGAATCCTTTGAGTCACGAAGAATTAAATATAACACAATCAGTTAAAAGATACGTGAGAGCCGGATTCCAACTGCGGCTGACTAAGCATATCCTCGCCAGGGAGGAGACATGGTTCGCTTCGGAAAGGTTACGAAGGGGCTGTCTATAAGGCAGGGAGTGATCCTTGTCTCAATAATCGTACTTACGATTGCAATACTGACGATCGGTTCAGTCGTGTTCGCAAACTGGATCTCGTCGGCAAGGATGATGGCCGAGAGGTTTGCTTTGGGCGCCAACAAGGATGCGATAAAGGCGATCGATGCCTTCCTTGACGAACCGCTCCATATCAACATCGTAACCGGGCGCATCATCGATGAGGGCCTTGTGGACTTCTCTGACGCAGACATAAGGGACAGGTTTTTGACAGGGGTGCTCCTAACCCATATTACCGATATCACCAGCTATACCGTCGGCCTTGAGACCGGGGAGATCTACGGAGCAAGGAGGAAAGCGGACGGCGAGATAGAGGTGCTGACAAACAACGAAGGCACAGGCTGGTGCAATGTCTATTACTCAATGGCAACGGACGGCACTGCAGATGAGCCGACTCTTAACGCAGGCCCTTTCGACCCTAGGACTAGGGATTGGTACATTGCCGCTAAGTCGGCAGGAAAGCAGGTATTCTCACCCATCTTCAAGCACTTCCTGCTAGATGATCTGACCCTCTCTGCGGCTTATCCTATCTATGCCGGGGACGGAAGCTTAAGGGGCGTGCTTGGCACCCACCTGATCCTCGGGAACATCAACAGATACCTTGAGGAGATAGTTGCCGGAAGCGGCGGCACAGCGGCGATAGTAGAGGCTGATACCGGCTTGGTTGTGGCCAATTCGCTGGGACTGAGCAACTTCTCCAAAAACGCAGATGGCCTGCTTGCGAGAATTCCTGTCAGTGAGCTGAAAAGCGATGTCATCGATGGCGCATTAAGCGACGAAGTCCACAGGCTCAATGAAGCTTACCTCATCGAAGGAGGCGGTCAGGAGCATTATGCAAGCAGATCCAGCTATGAGAAAGACGGGCTGAGGTGGGAAGTAATCGTCTCAGTACCTCAGAGCCTTTTTACCGGGCAAGTGACAGATAGCATGAAGATAGCAGTGCTGCTGGCAGCCGTTGTTCTATCGATGTCCATGCTTCTTCATGGATTCCTTACTCAAAGGCTCACTCGCCCGCTGCAGAGGCTTATAAGCGCAGCCGATATGCTCTCCGCAGGTGACTTGTCAGCTAGAGCTGAGATCGTCAAGGATGATGAGCTGGGGAAGCTTGGACATGCCTTCAACCGCATGTCGGATACGATAGGTTCGCTCCTTTCGAACCTCGAAGGGGCGGTAAACATAAGGACCGACCAGCTTAACAGGACGAACGAAGAACTTGAAGCCAGCAGGGAGCAGCTTCAGACGCTGCTTGATTCCACGGCTGAGGCGATCTACGGCATAGACACGAAGGGAGAGTGCACGTTCTGCAACCAGAGCTTCCTCAGGATAATGGGATATGAGAGCCAGGAGCAGTTACTGGGGAGGAACATGCATTTCCAGATACACCATACAAGCAAGGAAGGAATTCACATGCCGGTGGAGGAGTGCGACATCTTCCGGGCTTTCACCGAGGGCAGGGGCTTCCACTCGGACAATGAGGTGTTCTGGAGGGCAGACGGAACCGCCATCGAGGTTGAGTACAGGTCTTATCCGATCAAGAAGGCAGGGAAAGTGACCGGTGCCGTGGTTACATTCACGGACAACTCAGACAGGAAGCGCGATGAGGAACGGATTAGGTACCTTAGCAGCCATGATCCGCTGACAGGGCTTCTGAACAGGGCAAGCTTCGAAGGCAGGATGAGGCAGCTTGACGTGCCTGATCAACTGCCCCTCGCTGTCATATTCGGAGATGTAAACGGGCTTAAGCTGACTAACGACGTTTTCGGCCATGCCTCAGGGGATGTGCTCATTCGGAAAGCCGGCGCTGCGCTCGAAAGGGCGATCGGCAAGAAAGGCAGCGTATGCAGGGTGGGCGGAGACGAGTTCGCGGCACTGCTGCCGCGGACCTCACATGAGGAGGTTGCCGGGATAATCGGCGAGATAAGGGCGAGCCTTCTAAAGGAAAGGGAGCTTTCGATAAAGTTCAGCATGGCACTTGGCTATGACATAAAGGAATTCAGCAGGCAGAGGATAGAAAACGCGATCGAGAATGCTGAGAACATGATGTATCAAGACAAGACTCTTAACAGAAGGGCTGTAAACAGCGAGATGGTCAGCACGATCATGTCGTCTCTTCACATGAAGAGCCCCAAGGAGAGGCAGCATTCGATGAATGTCAGCGCCTATTGCCACGATATTGGAAACGAGCTGGGCTTGAACCAGACGGGAATCAAGAAGCTGAGGGAGGCAGGCTACTTCCACGACATAGGCAAAGTCGTGCTTGACGAGAAGGTGCTCAACAAGGAGGGGCCATTCACTGAGGACGACAAGCTGGAGATGCAGCAACACCCTGTGGTGGGCTTCAAGATACTAAATATCTTCGATGATACCCTGGACCTAGCTGAGGCCGTTTACAGCCATCACGAAAGATGGGATGGTTCTGGCTATCCGAAAGGGTTGAAAGGAAACGAGATACCGATCTCCTCAAGGATCATTGCAGTAGCGGAGTATTATGACGCCCTCACCAATACCATGGTTGCAGATGCGGTAAGTAGCAAGGAGGCCAGTGTCAGGCTTGATGCACAAGCCGGCAGTAAGCTCGATCCTGAGATAGTTAGGGCGTTCATCCGCACATTGCGATAGACATTATATCCGCATATTCGGATAAGTAAATATATTATACTATAAAGGCATATAGAGGCAGTAATGCCTATGATATATCGTGAGCTGGCGAGTGAATGACAACTGCGGGAAGACCAATATAAAGCCGTGCTGTTATCAAGAAGCACGGCTTTGATAGCAATGATATGGGGCTTGAGCCTGCTGGGATAGGCTATTTGCAGAAGACCTCGACGTACCTGTCTATGCACTCCTTGACTATCGCCTCGGCGGCGATGCGGTCCTTCACGCTGTCCATCGCAGTCTCCTTGCCTTCAAGCGTCTTATAGACGGAGAAGAAGTGAGACATCTCGTCGAAGATGTGGCTCGGAAGCTCATCGATGTTCCCAAAGTGGTTATAGGTCGGATCGCCGAACGGTATGGCGATGACCTTCTCGTCCTTCTGGCCGTTGTCCTCCATGATTATTACCCCGATGGGATAGCACTTCACAAGCGACAGCGGATGGAGCTCCTCGGAGCATAGGACCAGAACGTCAAGCGGGTCATTGTCCTGGGCGTAAGTCCTCGGTATGAAGCCATAGTTTGCAGGATAATGAGTCGATGTATAAAGGACCCTGTCCATCAGGAGGAAACCCGTCTCCTTATCCAGCTCGTACTTGGTCTTGTAGCCCTTCGGTATCTCGATAACCGCATAAAAGCTGTTGGGCTGTATCCTCTTCGGCGATATGTCATGCCAGATGTTCATCCTGTCCTCCGTCGCTTTCGTTCACGCTTATACCTGCCTGTTTGTATCTATCTATACTATTCCGGCAAGTGCCGCCGGTCAAGCGCAGCGGAATGATCGCATGAGGTCCGCTTCGTACGAAAGCAGGGGGCTCGGACAGGCGCGCCCGATCCTACACATCGGCATTGCGGGCCCTAAGCAGGCTATCGGCAAGAAGAGCCATCAGAAGCACCGGAAGCGTCCCCTTCACAACCTTCAGGGCATCATAGGTTCTGATGCCTGATATGATGGTCACACCCAGGCCGCCGGCTCCGACCGAGGCTCCCAGGGTTGCCGCTGAGATGTTTATGATAAGAGCTACTTTCAGCCCCGCGAGGATTATCGGGTAGGCAAGGGGCAGCTCGACTTTTGCGAGGACCTGAAGCCTGCTCATGCCCACGCCCTTCGCAGCCTCCCTGACGCCTGAGCTGACCTCCTCCAGGCCAGTTATGGTGTTTCTCAAGATAGGCAGTATCGCATAGATGAAGAGCGCGAGCATGCAGGGAAGGTTGCCGTATCCCAGAGCCGGGACCGAAAGCGCGATTATCGCCACGCTAGGGAAAGTCTCCCCTATGGCACATGCCGAGAGCATCAGGCCCTTCAGCTCTGAGTTTCCTATGAAGTGGAGCGTGCATCCCAAGAGCAGCGATAGGGCCAGCGCGGCAGCCGTCGGCAGCAAGGAAAGCTGAATATGCTGCCAGGTCAGCATATACAATGGTGTGCGCTCTATGACCCTAGTGCCACCGCTAGGCGACTCAAACAAACCCTCTACTATGCCGAACCCGAAGACGGATGCCGCCAGCAGAAGGGCGATGATGCCTATCCTAACCCATCTCATCTTCTCGCCTCGTGCATCAGCCACTTGATGTCGGCAAGGGATAGCCTGCAGTACTTGCCGTTGCTCTGCCTCACCTGCACGAAGTCCTCCTTTGCGCTTACCATCCTGGCCATAAGCTCCTTCAGCGTCGTCTCAGGGCTCAGCTCGATGACGCCGGCCGCCTCTTCCAGCTCGCTTTTGTCAATGCAGTACAGCTCGAGCGAGTCCACCTCGTACCTCTTGAGAAGCTTCAGGGAGTACTCCTCCCCAAGGAAACCCTTGACAAAGGCGTCCTCTGAGTATTCCAGGTCGAGAGGCTCTCCGACAGCAGCCATCCTGCCCTTCTCCATCACCGCTATCCTGTCTGCCAGGAAGATCGCCTCTTCAACATCGTGAGTGACGAAGACCACCGTCTTCTTGAGCTCCTTTTGTATGGACAGGAACTGCTTTTGCAGGTTCTCCCTGGTCTGAGGGTCCACCGCCCCGAACGGCTCGTCCATAAGAAGGATGGGCGGGTCCGCCGCAAGGGCCCGTAAGACGCCCACGCGCTGCGCCTCTCCTCCGGAAAGCTGAGAGGGGAACTTGTCGAGGTAGCTTTGTGGAAGGCCGCTTATGGAAATAAGGAGGCTGACCCGCTCGTCGATCTTCTTCTCAGGCCATTTCAATAGCCTCGGCACCGTAGCGATGTTCGCGAACACGTTCATATGGGGGAACAGGCCGACCTCCTGTATGCAGTAGCCTATACCCCTTCTCAGAGTCTCCTCCTTGTAGTCGAATACGCTCCTGCTGTCGACGAAGATGCTTCCAGAGTCAGCCACCACCATCCTGTTGATGCATTTGAGAAGCGTCGACTTCCCGCAGCCTGACGGGCCGATGAGGATCAGCAGCTCTCCGTCTTGGACGTCAAGGTCTACGCCATTTAGCGCATCCTGCCCTTGATAGGATTTCCTCAGCCCCCTGATTTCAATCATTTAGGTGCATCACCGCTTTTCTGATTCCACCCTCGGCGGCTACCAGCGCTCCGTCGAGAAGCAGGGCCATGAGTATCACAGGAAGAGAGCCTAGCAGCACCAGGTCATATGCCGCCTGGGAAAGCCCTAGGAAGATCAGCGTGCCCATGCCGCCTCCGCCGACGAGCCCGGCGATGGTCGCATTACCGACATTCTGGGTTATGGCAGTCCGGATGCCTGAGAATATGACGGGGAATGCAAGGGGCAGCTTGACCTTCACGAAGACCTGGGAAGGAGTCATGCCCATCGCAGACGCCCCGAACAGGACCCTCTGGTCTATGTTGGAGAAGCCCGCCATTGTGTTCATGGTGATGGGAAACAGGCAGTAAAGGCCCAGGGCGATAAACGCCGGAGTGAAGCCGATGCCTCTAATGCCGAGCTCCTGCAGCAGAGGGAACCTCCTTGCCAGGCTTGTTAAGGGGAGCATGATGATTCCCAACAGGGATAAGGTGGGCAGCACCTGTATGAAGTTGATGAAGCCGAGCACCAGGTTCCTTGCCCTGCGGTTTGCGTGGCACAGGTAACCTAGCAGCACTCCGGGCAGTATCGCTGCGAGCGCGGATATGAGCGCCAGCTTCAGGTGGTTGCCGATCTCAACGGAGAATGTCGCCTTCCTATTGAGATACTCCTTGTAAAGGGAGAGGTTGGGCGACATGCCTGCGACGAACACGATGCCGATGGAGGCCGCCAACACAAGCAAGCCGGCTCCCCTCGACCTTCCGGAGGAAGCAAGCATAGCAAAGCCGATGCACGAAAGCCAGAAGCCCGAGCCCAGGGCGAAGCGGTAACCTGGCTCGGCATCAAACTCAGGGGCGTACGAAGAGATGGCCAGCATCAGAAGGGCCGGGATGACAGCCGATATTGCGTTAGCTGCAAGCCCTGCAGCGCCACCAAACCTTGATAAGAGAATGCAAGTAACGATGAAGAGCCCTACCAGCAGCACTCCGACCAGCGCGCTTGCCCCGACTGCCTCATGAAGCATGACAGGCGTGCCCGTTGAGAGCCTTCCTTGCTTGAAGTAGGCAAGGGGCTGCCACAACAGGGCACTAATCAGCGCAAAGGAGAAGGACAGCCGATAGGGCGCCGTCCTCATTTCAGAAAGCCGTTAGCCGACAGGTACTCCTCAGCCACTTCTGCGGCATCCCTGCCGTCGTAGGCTACCTGCGAGTTCAGAGTCTGCAAAGCTTCCAGCGTGAGAGATTCAAAGACCGGCTTCAGAAGCGACTCGATCTCGGGATATAGCTTAAGCACAGCGCCCCTTATGACAGGAGCCGGCAGGTAGACCGGCGGTATGTGGAGAGGGTCTTCGAGGACTACTAGGTTCATCTGCTCAAGCGCCCCATCCGTGCCGTAGACCAGGGATGCGTTCACGCCGCTTGTGCCCTCGGAGAGTGCTTTGAGCATCTCGGCGGTGTTTCCTGAGGACAGTATGATAAGCTGGCTTTCGTCAAGTTTGAAGCCGTAACCTTGCTCATAGCCCAGAAGGCCCATGGGGTTCTCCACGAAGCCGGCAGCGCAGATAAGCTTCACGGGGTTGCCGGCGTTCACGTAATCGGCGAAGTCCTTCATGCTCCTTACCCCGGTAGCTTCGGAGAAGTCGCGCTTCACGGCTATCATCTCGGTGTTGTTTGCCGGTGCAGGCGCCAGCCAAATGATGTCCATCTTGTCCTTGTCAAGCTGCGCCGTGAACTCGTAGCCCTTGACGGGGTCGTTCCAGATTGTAGTGTCCGTGGCTTCGTTCGGGTGGTAGTACTGGCCTGAACCGGTATAATCCACGACGAGGTCGACCTCGCCGTTCTCAAGGGCCTTCCTTAGAATGTCGGGCGTCCCGAAGTTCACCTTGTCGACTACCTTTATGTCCTCCGACTCTAGGAGCATGATTATCATCCTGCCGAGGACGCTTCCCTCGGAGTCTAGCATGGTGGCTACCGTCACCGGTGCCTTGTCCTTCTCCCTGAGAAGCAGCACCGCGGTCACTGCTACGGCTGCAACTACTACTAGAGCGACCAGAAGAACCCACTTCTTCATAAGAATTCCCCCCATTGTCAAGGCTTTAGCAAGCCTTGCACATACCCTAGAGTTCTACTGCGAAGCGTAAAATCCTGCATTCGTGCCGATAAGCGTGCTTTGCCACGCTTTCCGCAATGACGGCACTATGTGCAGTTGTTGATAACTCCCCGATGTGATTAGATGTACTTAGCATGACCAATTCAGACGATTCGAGGAGGAAGCATGTCTGGGATACTGATTGCAATCTGCTACGATTTCGACGGCACGCTTTCGCCCGGCAACATGCAGGAATACGACTTCTTCAAAGGGCTTGGCATGTCTCCCGCCGAGTTCTGGGAGGAGGCGAGGAAGCTCGCCTTGGCCCAGTCCGCCGATTCTGTGCTAGCTTACATGAAGCTGATGATCGACAAGGCGGCAAGCAGGGGCGGTATGAGGATCGACCGCGGAGCGTTCGCCGAGTATGGAAGCAGCGTCGAGCTTTTCAAGGGAGTGGACGGCTGGTTCGACAGGGTGAACGAGTATGCAAGGAGCAAAGGTGCCGAGACGGAGCACTATATTATCTCGTCAGGCATCAAGGAGATGATAGAGGGTACGAGAATCGCCCGCCACTTCAAGGATATCTTCGCAAGCTCTTTCATATATGATGAGCAGGGCAGGGCGGAGTGGCCAGCCATGGCGATAAACTATACCAATAAGACGCAGTACCTCTTCCGCATCAATAAGGGTGTTGAGGATATCACCGACAACAAGGTGGTAAACAGGCACGTGCCTCACGACGAGAGAAGGATACCCTTTACGAGGATGGCCTACCTGGGAGACGGCGACACCGACATACCCTGCATGAAGCTGGTGAAGGAGAAGGGGGGCTTCTCCCTTTCTGTGTTCCCAGGAGTACCCGAGAGGAAGAGGAGGGAAGCTTGCGAGCTTCACGCACAGGGCAGGGTGAACGCCGTGGCGCTTGCCGACTACTCCGAGGGATCATATCTCGAATCCATCATCTTCGCGTTCATCGACCATGTTGTAGCGGATGCGAAGCTAGACGATGTTTCGGCGGTGCTCGACTGCGGAGACCCGCGTCTGTGGTAGAAAAGGCGGGGGCGGCCTTATTTGTCCGTTTATGTGCAAATTAGGTATTGTAATAATATTAACTTACCTAAAGTCCATTATAAGCACCAAATTATATACTCTGTGGGCACTTAATAGGCACTTAGATTCATAAAATACCAGCATAACATGCGTTTGGTTATTAGCATTTAATGAACAACGGAATTCGTCATGTTATCAATATACCCTGTCAGCTTCTTCCCACCTTCTCCACTTGAATGCAAGTAGGTTCTTACAGTGGTCTGCACTACTTGTCCAAGTCGCACTGCTACCTCAGTAATTGGCGCACCAGCATCTACCAAGAGTGAACCATGAGAGTGCCTAAGGTCGTGAAGCCTGAAGCCAGGGATATCAATGCTGGCCATCTGCATCACCTTCTTAATGCAGCTCTGCAGATTCAACATGCTATTGATAGATTCGCCGCTACGACTCGTGAACACGAGATGCTGAGGATTCCAATCAGGATCTGAAGCACGCCTGGAAATATCTACCTGGTAACGCTTAACAAGCATGTCTTTAAGTGCCTCAGGCATAGCCACATCCCGCATACCGCTTGCACTCTTTGTGGAACCGGGTCTGGAGCCACCTTCTCTTACCCTGATTGTTCCTTCCGCTAAGTCTACATTTTTCCACTTAAGTTGAATCAGCTCGCCTCGTCTCATACCGGTAAGGGCGGCTGCCGCTAGTAACGGAGCATGCATCGGCGCCTTGCTTGAGAGTGCCACTTCAACGAATGCCTTCAGTTCAGAAGGTGTTAATGCTCGGACATGTTTTTGTTGATAGCGAGGTAAACGGAGATCCGTAAGCGGATTAGTCGTTATCAGCCCAGAGATCCGCGCTCGTGTAAGGCACGCTGATAGGATTGACTTAGCTGTGCCAACTGAGGAACGGGAGTAGTATTTCAGGGCTTCATTGAAAGCTCGCTGGCAGATGTCGTGTGTCAAAGCGCTGAGTTTCATTTGTCCTAACTGAGGATCCAATAGGTGAGAGTGTGTAGAATCTTGTGTATTCCCCTCTGACGGACACAAATTGGGGAATG
>CAZHKX010000063.1:0-9667 GCA_964532805.1 uncultured Clostridia bacterium | reverse complement strand
CCATAACATGGCCGCTTCTCTCGCCCACGACGTACTTCCTGACCATCATCTCGATAATCGGCTCATTCCAGGTATTTACTCAGGCCTATGTGCTTTGGCCGGGCGGAGGCGGCGGGCCGCTCAAGACTACGCTTGTCGTTGTCAAAAACCTGTATGACGTCGGCTGGGGCGAGTTCCGCTTCGGTTATGCCGCCGCCATAGGATATTTCCTGTTCTTCGTAATCTTCCTGCTCACCCTCGTACAGCGCAAGGCCATGGGCAGCAGGGTCTACTACCAGTAAAGGAGGTGCAGGGCGTGAAAAGCAAGAGCACAAACGGGACAAGCCTGGGAACAAAGGTAAACAAGGCCGTAGTATACCTTCTGCTGACAGTCGGCGCGGTTATCATGCTGCTGCCCTTCTACTACATGATATCGACCTCCACCAAAACCTCCGATGAGACCTTCACGGCGGAGATGGTCTGGGTGCCCAAAAACTGGAAGATCTCGGAATACATCAAGGCCTGGAAGACCGACAGGGACAATGCCGAGCTGGGCCTTCCTGCGACCAACGAGCTTAAGAAGCTGGCCTCAAGCCTCTGGGTGAGCTATTCGAGCGCCTGGAAGGAGGACAGGAACTTCCCCTGGTACTACATGAACAGCTTCATAATCGCAATAAGCACCACAGTGCTGCAGCTGGCAACCTCTGCGCTCGCGGCATATGCCTTCGCGACAATGAAGTTCAGGGGCAAGGAGCTGGTCTTCCTAATATTCCTGGGGACCATGATGATACCCGGGCAGGTCACGCTGGTGCCAAACTACGTCATCGTGGCCAAGCTCGGCTGGATAGACACCTACAAGGCGCTTATCATACCGTGGATAGCCTCGGTCTTCAGCATATTTATGATGAGGCAGTTCTTCATGACCATCCCCAACGAGCTCTGGGACGCGGCCCAGATAGACGGCTGCACCCGCTTCGAATACCTCTGGAGGGTCATGATACCTCTCGCGGTGCCGGTGTTCGTGACGACGGGGCTCTTCTCGTTCATAAGCGGCTGGAACACATTCCTCTGGCCCCTCATCGTGACCAATTCCCCTAGGCTGAGGACGATACAGGTGGGCCTGTCGGCGTTCAACCAGGAGTTCGGGACAAAGCCGAACCTGCTGATGGCGGCATCCACCACAGCCATAGTGCCCCTGCTTGTCATCTTCTTCATCGCACAGAAGCAGTTCATACAGGGCATAGCCAGGACCGGCCTTAAGAGCTGACGCAGATGGGGAAGGCATCCGGCGCGCCCGCAAGGGTGAACTTCATATACGGCGAGGAGGACTACCGCCGCGAAGAGGAGATCATGAAGGTCTCCTCATTCGTCGCCGAGTCGGAAGGCGCCGACCAGATCTCTAAGGACGCCTCGGATGACGGCGCGCAATCGGCGCTGGCTGAAGCCATGACAGGCTCTCTCTTCGCATCCGCCCGGCACATCGTCATTAGAAGGTGCGAGGAGCTCAAGGCGGCCGACGCGAAGGAACTTATCGCAAAGCTCACCGAAGGCAAGTCCTGCCCCCTTCCTGACGGAACGTACGTATCCGTGAGCTGGGCGGACAGGAAGTTTCCGCCTGCCGGGGCGAAGATTCCCAAAGGCGCATCCTGGGTCGCCCTCAAGGAGTGCAAGAAGGTATATGAGAGGGATGCCAAGGAGTTCATAAGGGCTTATGCGTCAGAGAAGGGGCTTGCATTAACAACAGACGGTGTAGAGGCGCTGGTCCTAAGGCTCGGCACCGACCTGTCCTTGATATCATCCGAGGTCGAGAAGCTCATAACCTACATGGGCAAGGGAAAGGCCAGGGCGACGGGAGAGGATGTCAGAAAGGCGATAGGTGAGGCCACGCATGAAGGCCTGTCCGACCTGACCACGGCCATCATCACGGGAGGAAGCTCGCATGCCCTCCACCTTGTAAGGCAGTTCAGGGAGAGCGCGGAACCCAGGATACCCAACCAGTTCATGCTGGCTGCGATAGCCTCCGAGCTGCGACTGATGCTTTCGATGCAAAGGAAGCTCGCATCAGGCACCAACGTGGTCGACACCGTGCGGGAGACCAAGGCGGAAAGGCAGCTAAGGACCCCCGATTTCATACTGGAGAGGACCGTGAACCTCGCAAGGAGGCTTGGTCCTGTGAAAGCATCTAGGATGCTCATAAGGCTTGGCGAGGCGGACAGGCAGATGAAGGGCGGCACCGCCCTCTCCGATACCGTCATAGGGGAAGACCAGGCCTTCGAGTCGGCGATAATCGACCTGTGCGCAATATCGTCCGGAAGGTAGAAGTTCCGCCAATGTGAAAAAGCCCCGGGCTGAACTGCCCGGGGTCTAATCTAGAGATCCTGTCCTAAAGGAGCCTACTCGGTCTTCGCTGAGGCGTTGACCTTGGCTGCGAGCCTTGCCTTACGGCGGGCTCCCTGGTTAGGATGGATGACTCCCTTCTTGACCGCCTTGTCTATGGCACTGTATGCGGCGTTGAGCTTCTCTGCCGACATATCCTGGTCGTTTTCGGCTATCGCCTCAATGACCCTGCGTCCTGCGGTCTTTACGGAGGACTTTATCGAAGCGTTCCTCAATGCACGAACGCGGTTGGTGCGGTTGCGCTTCTCACCTTGAATGTTGCGGGGCACTGGCTTTTCACCTCCTCTGAAGGTTGACATCGTCATCTTGCTTACAAATTTAACATTACAATTATATTTTCACTGGCTTCATTAAGTCAATCGCTTTTTGGGCTTCTCTTGCGCAGAACGCCCGCAGCAATGATAATAAGATGGTAACGCATAGAAGCTGAAAGGTGAAGAGGGTATGGACAGGTCCAGGATTAGGAATTTCTGCATAATCGCCCACATCGACCATGGCAAGAGCACGCTTGCCGACAGGATACTCGAGATGACCGGGGCGATGAGCCAGCGCCAGATGATGGAGCAGGTGCTCGACAAGATGGAGCTCGAAAGGGAGCGGGGCATAACCATCAAGCTTAAGCCCGTAAGGATAGAATGCAACCTCTTCCCCGAGGTCGGCCCTATCACGATGAACCTCATCGACACGCCGGGGCATGTAGACTTCAGCTACGAGGTCTCAAGAAGCCTTGCCGCATGCGAGGGGGCGCTTCTGGTGGTGGATGCCACCCAGGGCATAGAGGCCCAGACGCTTGCGAACCTCTACCTCGCCCTCGACCACGACCTTGAGATAATCCCCGTGATAAACAAGATCGACCTGCCTGCGGCAGACCCGGAGCGCGTGGCAGCGGAGATCTGCGAGCTCATAGGCATAGACGATTCAGAGGTCATAAGGATAAGCGCAAAGACCGGCGAGAACGTAGAGGCGGTCCTAAAGGCGATAATAGACAGAGTGCCCCCGCCTAAAGGAGATGAGGGTGCCGATCTTAAAGCCCTCATATTCGACTCGCACTTCGATCCGTACAAGGGCGTCATCGCATACCTCAGGGTCATGGACGGGTCGGTGAAGTTCGGCGACCGCGTAAAGATGATGAGCAACGGCATGGAATACGACGTCATCGAGACGGGCATCTTCACCCCGGAGATGAAGCCCGCCCAGCCCATAGGGGCAGGCGAGGTAGGATACATAGCAGCGCAGATAAGGACCATGTCTGACGCAAGGGTGGGCGATACGGTGACGCTCGCCGCATCCCCGGCAGCCGAGCCACTGCCCGGCTACAGGCAGGTCCATCCGATGGTATACACAGGGCTGTATCCTGTCGAGAACAACGAGTACGGGCTGCTGAGAGATGCCCTGGAGAAGCTGAAGCTAAATGACTCCGCGCTCTCCTTCGAGCCCGAGAGCTCCGCTGCGCTCGGATTCGGCTTCAGGTGCGGCTTCCTGGGCCTTCTTCACCTCGAGGTGGTGCAGGCGAGGCTCGAGCGCGAATACGACATGGACATTATAACCACGGCCCCCTCGGTCATATACAGGGTTCTGAAGACGAACGGCCAGGAGCTCTGGATAGACAACCCGTCGGCCCTTCCCCAGGTGTCGGAGATAGAGTCCATATCGGAGCCCATAGTGAAGCTCACGGTGCTGACCCCGGCCGAGTACATCGGCGCTGTCATGCCCCTTGCCATAGAAAGGCGCGGTATATACAAGGACATGAGCTTCCTCTCCCCGCAGAGGGTGAGCATGCAGTTCGAGATGCCTCTCGCGGAGATCCTCTACGACTTCTTCGACAAGCTTAAGAGCAAGACCAGGGGCTATGCATCGATGGACTATGAGCTCATGGAGTATCGGGAGTCTAGGCTAGTGAAGCTTGACGTCCTGGTTAACGAGAGGCCGCTTGACGCGCTCTCCTCGATAGTGCACACGGAGACCGCCCAGAACAGGGGGCGCATCCTCGTCCAGAAGCTGAGGAAGATCATCCCCAGGCAGATGTTCGACGTGCCGGTGCAGGCTGCTGTGGGCGCGAAGATAATCGCACGCGAGACTGTGAAGGCGATGAGAAAGGACGTGCTTGCCAAGTGCTACGGCGGTGACATCAGCCGCAAGAGGAAGCTTCTTGAGAAGCAGAAGGAAGGCAAGAAGCGCATGAAGCAGGTCGGAAGCGTGGAGATACCCCAGGAGGCCTTCATGGCAGTCCTCTCCGCAGAGGAGGAAGAGGATTGACGGCAAGGCGGCTCGGCATCTACGCACATGTGCCGTTCTGCCTTAGAAAGTGCAGCTACTGCTCCTTCGTCTCCTATCCCGGCATGCCCTCTGCGGATGCCGCCCGCTCCTATGTGGATGCAGTGCTCTCGGAGCTCAGGATGAGGGCGTACGCCACTCCAGACGGTTATGCCGGCTGGACCCTCTATGTGGGGGGAGGCACACCCACCACGCTGGGCACAGAGCTTGAAAGGCTTGTTGAGGGCGCCATCGGAATTATGGGGGGGCTGGGCTGGGGCAAGCCGCTTGAGGCCACAGTCGAGGCGAACCCGGGCACTATAAGCCATAGGAGCGCTGCAAGGATCGTTGCAGCAGGTGCCGACAGGTTCTCGCTGGGAGTGCAGTCCATGGTGGACTCGGAGCTGAAGGCGGTCGGCAGGATGCACTCGGCGGAGGACGCCGAAAGGGCCTTCGATGCCATGAGGTATGCCGGGGCGAAGTCCCTCTCCATCGACATAATCGCAGGCCTTCCCGGGCAGGACTCAAGCAGCTTCGCAAGGACCCTGGAGGCTGTAGCCGCCCTTTCCCCGGACCATGTGTCATGCTACGGGCTCACACTCGAGGAGGGGACGCCCCTTTTCACCTCACATGCCGAAGGCAGCATCGAATTGCCGGACGATGATGCTGCCGCTGATCTACTGGATATGGCAGCCACATGGCTCAAGGGCATGGGCCTTTACCGCTATGAGATATCGAATTTCGCCAGGCCCGGGCACGAATCCCTACACAACCTCATCTACTGGTCGGACATGCCATACATCGGCGTGGGCACAGCAGCGCACTCCTATGACCCGGACGCCATGGTCAGAAGCTGGAACGTCAAGGGCGTCGAGGAGTACGTAGGCCTCATCGCCCGGACCGGTACTGCGGAGGAGTCCTGCGAGACCATCTCGGTAGCAAGGGCGATGTCCGATGCCCTCATACTTGCCTTAAGGACCTCCGATGGCGCCTCGCTGCAGCGTATCGAGCAGAGATACGGTACAAGGTTCGGCTCGGAGACCCTTAACGCCCTGGCATGGGCTAAGGCTAACGCCATGCTTGATATCGGCGAGGAGGGCACCGCGGCTCTGACCGACAGGGGCATCATGCTCTCCAACTCGCTGTTTGCCAGGCTGGTCTAGCCCGTCTTCTTGACAGGCGCATCCCGATGTTGTAGTTTAGTTTTAGCACTCGGCTGGTGAGAGTGCCAAAACTTACGAGGGGGCCCGCTATGCCTGATATCGGCATGAACAGCAGGAAGAAGGGCATCCTGCAGGCAATAACCGAAGACTATGTGTCGACGGCCGAGCCTGTTGGCTCTCGTACGCTTTCAAGGAAGTATCTGACCGAGCTCTCGCCGGCGACAATCAGAAACGAGATGGCGGACCTGGAGTTCGAAGGATATCTCGAGCAGCCCCATACTTCTGCCGGGCGGGTCCCCTCCGACAAGGGCTACCGGTTCTACGTGGACGTCCTCATGAAGGACAGGCCGCTTGCGGAAGAGGACATGAGGCGCGTGCTGTCGGAGTACGACAGGAGGCGCGGGGAGATCCAGTCCCTTTCGAGGGCCGCGGCAAAGGTCCTGGCGGAGCTCGCCAACTGCGCGGCAGTGGTGCTTACGCCCGGCATGCAGTGCGGGATAATAAAGCACGTGCAGCTTGCGACCCTAAGCTCGGCCGACATCATGATGATAGTGGTCACATCATCGGGCGCAATCGAGCACAGGCTCATAAGGCTGGAGAACTCCCTAAGCCAGGGGGATCTGGACAGGGTAACGGCTATACTCAACAGGCACCTTAGGAACCTGTCCTTCGCCGAGCTTTCAAGAAAGGTCATAAGGGACATAAAAGCCGAGCTTGCCGCCTATTCAGAGCTTGTAAGCCAGGCGCTTGACATATTAACCAGCCCAGCTATGTGCACCCCGGAGGAGAGGGTCCATACCGAGGGCATAGCGAACTTCCTGGGGCAGCCCGAGTTCCAGCAGATCGAAAGGGCAAGGCCGGTACTGAGACTTCTGGAATCCCAGTCGCACCTTATGTCGCTTATGAGCGAGGGGTATGATTCGGCGATAAGGGTGAGGATAGGCGCTGAGAACAAGGTGGACGAGCTGAGGGACTGCTCCATAGTGACCGCAAGCTACGGGCAGGGCGGAAAGCCCCTGGGCACGATCGGCGTCGTGGGCCCGACCAGGATGGACTATTCGAAGGCCATAGCCCTGGTAAGGTTCATGGCCGAGGGGATAAGCGAGCTTTTGGACAGGGCAAGCTCGGGAGAAGGCGGAAAATAGGCCGGGGTAAGGCCTTAGACGATATTTCCTAGAGGACGGTGTTTGAAAACGGCAGACAAGAGGGATTACTACGAGGTGCTTGGAGTAGGCAGGGAGGCGGGCGAGGCCGACGTCAAGTCGGCATACAGGAAGCTTGCCAGGCAGCACCACCCTGATGCAAACCCCGGAGATCCGGGGGCGGAGGAGAGGTTCAAGGAGATAAACGAGGCGTACAGCGTGCTCTCGGACCCCGAGAAGCGAGCAAGGTACGACCAGTTCGGGCACGATGCGGGAAGGGCCGGCTATGGCAACGGCGACTTCTCCGACATTAATCCCTTCGACATCTTCAACCAGTTCTTCGGGGGAGCCTTCGGAGGCGCCTTCGGCGGGTTCGCCGGCGCAAGGAGGGGGCCCCAGGAGGGCGCGGACATCGATGTCATGGCGGAGCTTACGCTTGAGGAGGTCCTCACGGGCACCGAGCGCCAGTTCTCCTTCAACAGGGTGGAAGCCTGCGATTCCTGCGAGGGAAGCGGGGCGAGGAAGGGCACATCCGCACAGAAATGCCCCAAGTGCAACGGCACCGGGCAGGTGAGAAGCTATCAGCAGACCTTCCTCGGCACCATGCAGAGCGTGATGCCCTGCGGGCAGTGCGCGGGCACTGGAAGCTTCATCCCCGAGCCCTGCCCCGACTGTGACGGCCAGGGAAGGCTGAGAAAGAGCGCCACGGTATCGGTGAAGCTGCCCGCAGGCGTCGACAACGGCATGATGGTCCGTGCGGCAGGCCAGGGCCATGCCGGATCCAGGGGAGGCTCCTCAGGCGATGTGCTCGTACACATCAAGGTGAAGCCGCACGCCCTGTTCACAAGGCAGGGAAACGACCTCGTGCAGGAGCAGGAGGTATCGTTCCCCCAGGCGGCGCTGGGAGCTTCCATAAAAGTGCCGACCCTCACGGAGGAGGAGAGCCTGAAGGTGCCCCAGGGCACTCAGTCAGGTAAAGTGCTTACGATAAAGGGAAGGGGCCTTCCCAATGTCCGCGGCGGTGCAGGCGGAGACATGAAGGTCCTCATCAAGGTCAGGACGCCAGACAGGCTCTCAGCCAAGGAGAAGGAGCTGTACAGGCAGCTCGCCGAGGCGGGCGGCTACCAGGTGAACGAGGAGCAGGGCGTGCTGGACCGTATTCTCGGAAGGAAGAAGAAGTAATTCATGAGATGGGCAGAGATTAGCATACAGACAAGGTGCGGCGCCACCGAGCAGGTGGCGTCGATAGCGTCTGACTACGCCCCTTCGGGGGTGGCCATAATCGACCCGGAGGTCACCGAGGAGGCCGGAAGGCTGCAGGGGCTGTCAGAGCTTGAGCTCTCGGCGGTCTTGGGCAAAGGCGAGGCTACAGTCCGCTTCTATGCGTCAGATGAGGAGGCGGAGCTTGCCCCGATGCTAAGCGAGCTGAGGCAGAGGCTCGCATCGGAGATAAGCTGCGCTGATGGCGCAAGCGACGTGGTGAGCATAAGCGTGAGGATGGCGGATGATTCCGAATGGTCTGGCTGGAAGCAGGCATTCAAGCCGTTCAGGCTCACGAACCGCATACTAGTCAGCCCCGACGGCAAGGCTGAAGGCGCAGGCGATGGAGACATCGTCATAACTATAGACCCCGGCCAGGCATTCGGGACGGGGCAGCACCCAACTACAGCGGGATGCGCAGCCCTCCTGGAATCGGTGATCAGGGGCGGCGAGAGGGTCCTCGACATAGGCACAGGGACGGGCATCCTCGCCATCGCGGCGGCGAAGCTGGGGGCATCCGAAGTGCTTGCGATAGACATCGACCCCATCGCGGTTAGGTGCTCGAACGAGAACATAGAGAGAAACGGCGTGGCTGAGGTGGTCACATCCCTCAAAGGGGACCTTCTCAAGGGAGTCGACGGGACATTCGATGTCATCCTCGCAAACATACTGGCAGGGCCGGTTATAGAGATCGCGTCACAGGCGGCCGGGCTGCTTCGGGAAGGCGGCTCCATGATCACATCCGGCTACGTGATGAAATCCGAAGCCGAGGTCGTCAAAGCTATGAGAGGCGCCGGGCTTGAGGTCTTCAAGCGTTTCCAGGAGCATGACTGGGTGGCAATGGCCGCGGCAAGGAAGATAGGATGAGAAGGTTCCTGGCCGAGGAGGCGGAAGGCGGCAAGCTCGCCATAAGGGGGGCTGACGCGCGCCATATAGCGCGCGTGCTGAGGAAGGCTCCGGGCGATGAAATGGAGGTCGCCTTGGGCGACGGCTCGGCGACAAGCTGCCGCATCGTGTCGGCCGACGAATCGGAAGTGGTCCTTGAGAGGCAGGGTTCGACAAGGCAGGGGATTGAGGCCGGACGGACGGTGAGCCTCATACAATGCCTCCCTAAGGGGCAGAAGATGGACTTCATCATAGAAAAATGCACGGAACTTGGTTTTTCTGTCTTTTACCCGGCAGTGTCCGAGAGGTGCATAACAAGGGAAGTGAGCCCTTCCAAAGCGGCAAGGTGGCAGAAACTGGCCCACGAGGCGGCAAAGCAGAGCGGAAGGACGAGGATACCTGTAGTGGCGGCGCCATCTGCGCTAACCGAGGCGCTCAGTGAAGCGAAAAGCCGCGATGCGCTGGTGCTTTTCTTCTGGGAAGGCGAGATTGCAAACGGACTTCGTGCGCTTGAGGACAGGATAAGGGATGCAGGGGAGATATGCGTCGTAATAGGGCCTGAAGGCGGTTTTAGCTCGCAGGAGGCCG
>CAZHKX010000062.1:0-9696 GCA_964532805.1 uncultured Clostridia bacterium | reverse complement strand
CGGGCAAGACCATGCGCGAAGTCAAGTTCTTCACCCCCACCTATGAAGTGGCCGCCACGTCCGCCGAAATCGGCAGGATAATAGTCGAGGCCATGAACGCGATCGGCATCCCCGCCAAGCACGAGCCCATGGACTTCAACGTCATGCTCGGAAAGCTCGACGTAGCCGATTTCGACATGTTCGCGCTCGCATGGAGCCTCTCCAGGAACCCCGACTTCCTGTATGATTTCTTCCACAGCTCAAACGACGTGGAAGCGGGCTACAACAGGAACGGCATTCATGATGCCACATTGGACAAGGCACTCGAGAAGCTGTACACCCCCGTCGACCTCAAGACCGCAAAGGCGGCCGCCGACGCGTCGCAGCTCATACTCGCCCGCCTGATGCCCTATGTGCCGCTCTATTCCAGGCCCTACATCGACGGCTTCCGCAAGGACGTAGTCAAGGGCTGGGTTCCCATGAACGGCTTCGGCGCAGCCAACTACAACAACATCTGGACCACCCTCAACATTGAGCGCGTGGCCGGCCCCGGCGGAACCATCCGTTGGGTCCTCCCCGAAGAGCCCAAGAACCTGAACCCCGCGACCGCCTCCTCCGCCTATGAGTGGGAGGTCCTCGGACGCGTAGCCCCCATGGGCGGCCTCAGGCAGATCGACCCCGTAACCGGCGCCGACATCCCCTGGATGGCCAAGTCCTGGGAGATCGGCCAGTGGCAGGTTGCCCCCGGCAAGTTCGGCACGGTCATAACCTGGAATCTCCGTGATGACATCAAGTGGTCGGACGGCGTGCAGTTCACCTCCCAGGACGTGAAGTTCACGATCGAGTACCTCAGGGACAACAAGGCCCCCAGGTACCTGTCAGCCACCGCTGCGATAGTCAAGGTCGAGACCCCTGACAAGTTCACCGCCAAGGTGTACTTCGACAACGTGAGCTACTGGAACGTCGACAACGCAGACCTCTGCGGACTTCCCTACCACATCTGGAAGGACGTCAAGGATTACAAGGCGTTCGAGCCCTGGAAGGAATCGCATCCGACAGTTGCAGGCATGACCAAGCTGGTAGGCCTCGGACCCTTCGTCCTGAAGGAGTACAAGGTCGGCGAGTTCGTGCGCCTGACGAAGAACGTGAACTACTTCGCGCTACCTAAGAAGTAATAACCGGAAACCCTAGGGGCTGAGCCCCTGAATCTGTTGGAGAAGGGCCGCCGTCCAGATCCCTGGGCGGCGGCTCAAAAAATAAGGACGGGGTCATGCGCCCCGCGCAAACACGCAAGTGAGGTGACAATAACTTGGGCTTCAGGAATTACCTGTTGAAAAGGCTGGGCTATGCCCTACTCGTCCTTTTCATCATTCTGAGCCTCAACTTCCTCCTGTTCAGGATCATGCCGGGAGACGCAGTCTCCATGATCATGGACCCAAAGTTCAACTCGGAGATCAAGGAGGAGATAAGGTCGCAGTTCGGAATAGACCGGCCCGTCGGGGAGCAGTACATGCTGTACCTGAAATCGCTGCTGTCCTTCGACATGGGAAGGTCCTTCAATACGAGGAGGCTCGTCTGGGACGAGCTTAAGGAGCGGTTACCCAACACGCTCACGCTCTTCTTCGTATCATTCATAACCACCGCTGTGGTGGGCATCTCGCTGGGGGTCTTCGCGGCTGCAAGGCGAGGTACGTTCGCTGAGAATTTCGTCACGGGCGCCGGGCTCTTCGCCTACGCCGTCCCTGGCTTCTTCATACAGCTGATGTTATTGATGATATTCGGATACTTCTGGCCAATCTTGCCAATCCGGGGCACGATGAGCGCACCGCCTCCGGCAGGCGCCATCGCGCAGTTCTTTGACAGGCTTTGGCATCTGATACTTCCTGCAGGAAGCCTTACGGTCATAGGTTTCGGCTCGTGGGCGCTTTATACCAGGAACACCATGCTTGAGGCGCTCGGGCAGGACTACATCCTCACCGCAAGGGCCAAGGGCCTCGACAAGAGGACCGTCCTTTACAAGCATGCCCTAAGAAGCGTGCTCCCCCCGATCCTGACGCTGATATTCATGTCGCTACCGGGGGCTGTGACAGGGGCAGTCATCACCGAAACCATATTCTCGTGGTTCGGGGTGGGCAAATACCTGATAGACGCGGTCATGCAGCAGGACTATCCTGCCGCGCAGGGTGCGTTCTACCTGATAGCCCTTTCGGTCATCATCTCCAACCTTCTGGCCGACCTTGCCTATGGCCTAGTCGACCCGAGGATAAGGGTAGGAGGTGAGGCTAAGTGAGCAACAAGCCCTGCAAGCTTCCCGCAACCGATGCGTCGGCGGAACAGAAGAGGCCGAAGAAGGTCACATTCTGGCAGCAGTACAGGCGCAAGCCTATGGGCATGTTCGGCCTTGCCATCGTAGTCATCTACGTGCTAGGCGCGCTGTTTGCACCCATCATCACCAACTATGACCCGACGAAGGACCTCTTCCTCGCCGACAACCTCGCAGCACCGGCGTGGCTGGGCAAGATATCGCCCAAATACAGCAATCTGCCTCCTACGATAGTCAAGGAAGCGGGGGTCGACGGCCTCACCGTTGTCGACGGTGCAGATTTCCCGTTCACAGAGACCGAGTACGACAATCAGCAGTTCATGAAGGTCGAGCTGCCGGCGGCGAGCGCATCGGCCGAGGAAGACCCGATGATAGCGCTGCTTCGGGAGCTCTATCCCGAGTATACGGATGAGCAGATAGCGGAGCTGGCGGGCGTAAGCTCGGCAAGCTCGCTCTTCTCGGCGGAGTTCAGCATACCTTACAGCTATGACGCGCCTAACACGTTCACGATATCCTTCGACTACGCGATCGAGGGAGTGACCGACGAGGCGAAGACCGAGATGCGTGCGCTCATCATATCCCCCTCGGGTGTAGAGTACGATGTCTGGGGTTCCGATTCATACGGACCCTGGCCCCTGTCCTATACGACGATTGACGGCAGGGACGTGCCTGTCAAGATGCGCCTCGGCATGGACTTCTTCGGCGACCCCGCCAAGATGATATTCACCGAGAGCGGGGACTATAAGGTGAAGCTCATCGCCAAGACAGACTCCGCCACAGGCGCCCAAATCTACTTGACCCCGATAAAGCTCAAGATCCCCGGCATGGTATTCGGGATACTGGGCACCGACCACATGGGCTCCGACCTTTGGTCCCAGCTCATCTACGGAGCCAGGATATCGCTTATGATAGGCCTATCGGCCGCGTTCATCTCGGTCTTCCTAGGCACCACGGTCGGCATAATCGCAGGCTATGTCGGAGGGGCTGTCGACGAGGTGCTTATGCGCTTCGTGGACGTGCTACTTGCGATACCCAGCCTGCCGATACTCATCGTGCTTTCCGCCCTTCTGGGCACAAGCGTGTGGAACGTAGTAATACTAGTCGCGCTATTCTCCTGGATGGGCACAGCAAGGCTGGTCCGCTCGCAGACCCTGTCTCTTAAGGAGAGGGCCTTCGTCGAGGCTGCCAAGGCCTCGGGCGCATCGGACGGCTACGTGATGGTCACGCACATACTTCCCAACGTAATGCCGCTCGTGTTCTCCTCGCTGGTGCTGAGGATACCGAGCGCGATCCTCACGGAAGCCTCGCTCAGCTTCCTGGGGCTCGGAGACCCGCGCGTGCCCACATGGGGGCGCATGCTGCAGAATGCAAGGGGATTCGGCGCTTTCACGGTTATGGCCTGGTGGTGGCTCCTGCCTCCCGGACTGGCCCTGACCGTGCTAAGCCTGGCTTTCGTTTTCATCGGCAACACGATAAACGAGATCCTGAACCCCCGTTACAGAGAGAGGTCATAATAATATGGCAATGTTAGAGATAAGAGACCTTACGATGTACTACAAGACCCTCAGGGGCCATGTGAAGGCCGTTGACGGCGTTAGCTTCGACCTTCATAAGGGCATGGCGCTCGGCCTTGCCGGCGAATCAGGCTGCGGCAAGTCGTCGATGGCGACTGCCATCCTGAGGCTTCTGCCCTCCAACGGCAAGATAATGGGAGGCTCCGTCAAGATGGACGGCAAGGAGATCATAGACATCTCCGAGGAGTCCTTCAGGAAGGAAGTCCGCTGGAAGAAGATGTCAATGGTCTTCCAGGGGGCCATGAACGCCCTTAACCCCGTCCACAGGGTCGGAGACCAGATAATGGAGGCTATACTCGCCCATGAGAACGTCACCAAGGCAGAGGCTAAGGAAAGGATGCTGGCCCTTCTGGATATGGTAGGCATCAATCCGAAGCGCCATAACGAGTATCCTCACGAGTTCTCGGGCGGCATGAAGCAGAGGGTGGTCATCGCCATGGCTATGGCATGCAACCCCGACATAATCATCGCCGACGAGCCTACCACGGCCCTGGACGTCATGGTCCAGGCGCAGGTGCTGACCGCCATGGAGGGCCTAAGGAAGAAGATGGGCCTTGGCATGATACTAATCACCCATGACCTGGCGGTCATCGCACAGACCTGCGACGACGTCGCCATAATGTACGGCGGCAAGATAGTCGAGTACGGTTCGGCTAAGGACATCTACCTGAAGCCCAGGCATCCGTATACCATGGGCCTCGTCAAGGCGTTCCCCAACATCTCCGCGGAGAAGCAGAAGGTGCGCTCCATACCCGGATCGCCCCCCAACCTGCTTCAGCCTCCGACAGGATGCCGCTTCAACCCCCGCTGCCCTATGGCGACTGAGAAGTGCCGTACCGAGGAGCCCCTGCTTGAGAAGTCATCAAAGGGGAACCAGAAGGTGGCATGCCATAGGGAGAGCGAGATCGAGGAGGGGGTGGACATATGGCTATAGCAGCTGACAAGGTGACCGCAAACCCCAATGTGAAAGTCGGGGAGGTCATACTTGACGTAAGGAACCTCAAGAAGCATTTCCCCGTAAGAAGGGGCCTTCTCGCATCGCTGAAAGGCGGCGCCCAGCCCATGCTCAAGGCAGTCGACGGCGTGTCCTTCGTTGTGAGAAGGGGCGAGATATACGGCGTGGTGGGCGAATCCGGCTGCGGCAAGACCACCATGGCAAGGACGCTTCTTAAGCTCACGAACCCCACCTCTGGGGAGATGTGGTTTGAGGGCACGGACATAGTGAAGCTTCCCCCCGCGGAGACGAAGGTGCTCAGAAGGCACATGCAGATGGTCTTCCAGGACCCTTACGAGTCCATGAACCCCAGGCTTCCCGTCTGCAGCGTGGTGTCGGAACCCCTTAGGATACAGAGGGTGGCCAAGGACGTCGAGGATGCGCTTCCGAGGGTCGAGCAGTGCCTCGAGGACGTGGAGATGACCCCGGTGGAAGAATACATCGGAAGATACCCCCACGAGCTGTCGGGCGGCCAGAGGCAGAGGATAGCGGTCGCCAGGGCCCTTGCCCTGGACCCCTCGTTCATAGTGGCCGACGAGCCTGTCTCAATGCTCGACGTGTCCATAAGGGGCGAGGTGCTGAACCTAATGCAGAACCTGGCCAAGGATAAGGGCGTCACCTTCGTGTACATCACCCACGACCTTGCCACAGCAAGGCACATCTGCGACAGGATAGCGGTCATGTACCTGGGGAGAATCGTTGAGGAGGGCACCGCTGACGACATCGTCAAGAACCCCCTTCATCCCTACACTCAGGCGCTCATCAAGGCCGTCTTCGTCCCGGACCCGAACAACCGCCAGCTCGGCCAGGTCCTGAAGGGCGAAGTTCCCAATCCGATCAACCCGCCGTCAGGATGCAGGCTGCATCCCCGTTGCCCCATGTTCGTGAAAGGGCAGTGCGACGCGATAGAACCTGAGCTCAAGGAGATAGCGCCCGGCCACAGGGTAGCCTGCCTGCTGGTCAAGTAAGGCGACGCTTGGTTGAAGCCGTCCTTCAGCGAAATGCTGGGGGACGGCTTCTGCGCATCTTGAGCGCGTTCTCCGAGGCTGCCCTCCTCACCCCTGCTGAAGGAACCTTAATCGCAAAGATTCGTATTAATTAGTAGTGCCAATATTTCCGATAGGAAACAGGTGTGGAGATGAAAAGGATGACTGCAGTTCAGGTTGTTTCGGCGTTCGCGGCGGTGGCAGTCGTGGCCGCGGGAGCTTTCGTTTTACTTAACAGGCAGGGAGGGGGAGCCGGCGTGGCATCGGCGATTGCGGGGACAGGTTTGGGGAGCACTCCGAAGGCGGCTTCCTCAGTACCGGGCGAGATCAGGGAGATATATCTGGCGGGGGGCTGCTTCTGGGGCGTTGAGGCTTACATGTCTCGTATAGACGGTGTAGTAGACTCGGTTTCCGGTTACGCGAACGGCAGGACGGAGAACCCCTCCTACGAGGATCTGATATACAGGGGTTCAGGGCATGCGGAGACAGTCAAGGTGAGCTACGACGCGTCGAAGATCACCCTGGAGGAGCTGCTGGTCTACTTCTTCAGGATAATCGACCCAGTAAGCGTGAACAGGCAGGGAAACGACGTCGGCGTGCAGTACCGGACCGGCATATACTACACGGACGAGGCGGACCTGCCGGTCATTAAAAACAGGATAGCCATGGTGCAGCGCGGCTACAAGGAGACGCTGGCCGTCGAGGTGAAGCCCCTGCTGCAGTTCTACAACGCTGAGGACTACCACCAGGACTACCTGGACAAGAACCCTGCGGGCTACTGCCACATAAACCTCAACAAGGCCGAGGAGCCTGTCATCAGGATGAGCTGGTATCCTAAGCCCAGCCAGGAACAGATACGCAGCATGCTCACGGAAGAGCAGTTCCGCGTGACCCAGATGGAGGGCACCGAGGCCTGCTTCGCGAACATATACGACACAAACTACGAGCCCGGTATCTATGTGGACATTGTGACCGGAGAGCCGCTGTTCTCGTCGAAGGACAAGTACAAGTCAGGAAGCGGCTGGCCAAGCTTCGTGAAGCCCATAGCGGACTATGTGGTCACTTACCATACGGACACCAGCTTCGGCTACACACGTACAGAAGTCCGGAGCAGAAGCGGTGATACTCACCTCGGGCATGTTTTCGACGACGGCCCCATCGAGGCGGGCGGCCTTCGCTACTGCATAAACTCCGCTGCACTGCGGTTCATACCTCTAGCCGATATGGAAGCGCAGGGCTATGGCTATCTATCCGGTTCGGTAAGCGCCAAGTAAAGACATCGTTCACTCGAAAGGGCTCCGGCTGTCATCGCCGGAGCCCTTTTTTATTGGCCTTCGAGGCAGCTATAAAGGTATCAGGCGCAGCGCATAGAATAATCTACCCCGCCTGGGAGAAATGGCAGGTTGACTGCGGGGGTGATTGGAATGGCTTCCATGCTAATGGACTGGCTGCTGGATGATGATGACCCGGCTGTTAAGCATGCCGTCCTTACGAAGATAATCGGCCATCCCGAGGAATCAAGAATCGCTGCCGAGGCGAGGCGCCGCCTTATGGAGAGCGGGCCTGTTGCAGAGCTTCTGAATTTGCAGTCTGCTGAGGGCTTCTGGGGCGATGCCGACCGTTTCTACAATGACAAGTACACCGGGACTGCATGGAACCTCCTGCTTCTTGCTGAGCTCGGGGCAGACCCGAACGATGAGAGGGTGTCGCGCGCCTGCGAGTTTATGCTCGAAAGGTCCCAGGACCCGGAAGGCGGCGGCTTCTCATATTCCACTAGCGTAAAGACGGGGCACGGCATCCCCTCCGGCGTCGTCCCATGCCTCACCGGCAATGTGGCCTACAGCCTTATCAGGCTCGGGAAGCTCGAAGATCCCAGGGTCCAAAGGGCCATCGACTGGATCGTCCTCTGGCAGAGGGCGGACGATGGCGATGGCGAAGGGCCCGAAGGAGAGCCATACAGGAGGTATGAGATGTGCTGGGGGAAGCACACCTGCCACATGGGAGCTGCCAAGGCCTTCAAGGCGCTGGCGGCGATTCCGCAGGCAAAGAGGACGCCCGCTGTGCGCAATAAGATATCCGAGCTGGCGGAATACTTCCTTAAGCACAGGATCTTCAAGAGGAGCCATGACCCGGCGCAGGTGGCAAAGCCGGGCTGGCTGAAGTTCGGCTTCCCCCTCATGTACCAGACCGACGCCCTTGAGCTTCTTTCGATTTTCTCGAACCTAGAAGTCGTGGACGAAAGGCTCGGGGATGCTTTAAGCCTGGTGAGGCATAAGAGGCTTCCGGACGGCAGCTGGAAGCTCGAGAACAGCTTCAACGGGAAGATGCTTGTGAACATAGAAAAGAAGGGTGCCCCGTCGAAGTGGGTCACCCTGAGGGCATATGACGCTTTGAGGTATTACGGGGGTTAGCCGGCCTTCTTGTGGCCAGCGACTCTATCGGCCTATATCGACATGTCCTGCACCAGGTTGTATATGTCCATGCTCATGCGCTTCTCCATCGTAAGCGCCTCGGCCAGCGGGAAATGGACCACGATGTCGTCCTTGACGCCCACAGCCGCATCCTTCACGCCTGCGACAAGCAGTTCCGCGGCGCGCGCCCCGAGCCGCGTTGCAAGAACCCTGTCTCTGACTGTGGGGGAGCCTCCCCTTTGTATGTGTCCGAGCACGATCACCCTGAACTCCATACCGGTCCTCTGCCTTATCTGGTCCGCTATGTAGTAGGCGCTTCCGTGGGTGGCCAGCATCGCATCCTGCACCTTGTCAATTATACCCTCGGCGACGACTATGATGCTGTGGCCCTTGCCCCTTCTGACCCCCTCGTCCACCCTCTGGCAGATCTTGTCCAGGTCATACGGGACTTCTGGGATGAGTATCTCCTCAGCGCCGCCGGCAAGCCCAGTGTGAAGGGCGATGTCCCCGCAGCGCATACCCATCACCTCTATGACGAAGGTCCTCTCGTGGGAGGATGCGGTATCCCTAATCTTGTTGATCGCATCGATGACGGTATTGCATGCCGTATCGAATCCTATGGTGTAGTCGGTCGAGGAGATGTCGTTGTCTATGGTGCCCGGCACCCCGATTACCGGCATGCCCATCTCGGCAAGCTTGGCAAGGCCTCTGTATGTGCCGTCGCCTCCGATGCCCACCAAGCCTTCTATCTGGTAGCTCTTCATCTGGAGCATCGCCTTGGTGCGCCCCTCCGGGGTCCTGAACTCCTCGGAACGGGCAGTCTTGATAAGCGTGCCTCCCCTTTGGAGTATATCGCTCACCGACCTCGACTTAAGTTCGATGAAATCGCCGTTTATCAGGCCCTGGTATCCGCGCTGTACGCCCACCACCTCGACTCCCAGGCCTATCGCCTTCCTGGTCACGGCGCGCACCGCGGCGTTCATGCCCGGAGCGTCCCCCCCGCTAGTAAGCACAGCGATCCTTCTCATGGCGTACCTCCATGCTCTTATTTGGTAAGGTAATGATACTTCAAAGCGTGTAAGCTGTCGACATGAGCGAAGGCCCCCGGATCATCCGGAGGCCTTCATCGCATGTGCGTTTGCCTAGTGTTTAGGGCTTTACTTCGTTGTCCTCAGCTCAGGCCTGATGGTGCTGATGCCGAAGCCGACGGCGTCGAGCCATTCCTTCGGATAGCCGGTCTGGGTCAGCTTTCCATCGTTGTAGCCGTAGGTGTATCCGTCGGTGTACCTTGCTGCGAGAGTGGAGGCCAGCTTCCACCATGCATCGACGACCTTGTTGGCCGCGGAGTTGGTGTACTGGGTGATGAACTCCTTCGCAAGCTCGGGATCCTTGGCATAGAGGTCGGTAGCGGCCTTCTCGATGTAGGGCT